>JBPCOB010000280.1:0-4444 GCA_051000715.1 Mycobacteriales bacterium | reverse complement strand
GGGTCATTCGTCGGGCAAGCCGGGCTCGGCGCGACGCTCAGCCTCACCCTCATCGTGCTCGATCGTCGTCGCGGGCGCGCCGTCCTCGCCGGCACCGGTACGGATCGATGCCGAGCCCTTGTGCTGGTCACGCCGGCCGAGATCTCGCGCGAGCAAAGTGTCGAGCTTGCCGAGGGCCGTGCTCAGGGCCTGGTCGATGGTCGCCGCGTGGCTGGTCACAGCTACGGGCTGGCGCCCGGCGGCTCTCGCCTCGATCATGCACCGTTTGTCCGCTCCGGTTGTTCGGCCGGCGCTCTCGTCGGCGAGGTGGACCTCGACACGGGTGAGGTAGTCGCCGAAGCGTGCCAACCGGGCCTCGACCGTGCCCGCAATACGGTCGGCCGGGCCCTCGCCGCCGGAAACGTTGCTGTCGGTATTCACCTGGATCTGCATCATCGGATCCTCCACCCTCCAGCGGCGCCCCGCGTGACTCCGCGGCGTTTCCTTCGTTAGGCAGGACGCGGTCATCGGCCACTGCACCGCTCACAGTGGGGTGGCTGCTCTGGTGCGCGGAGTCTGCGCCCGCTATCGCGCGGCCGGCGGTCACGAGGCGACACCGTGGCCGGCTTCGACCCACCGACTCAGCAAGCCGTGAAGCTTCTGCGCAGCCGGCGTAGCGGGGACATGAGGCTACGTGGGGCCGGTGCGGCCACATTCGCCGGATCTGGTGTGCGGGCTGTCGCGGTGCTCGGCGCGGGCGCCCGGTCACCGGCCGATGAGCAATGATGATGGCACGGCGAACGGGTAGGCGGTTCTCCCGTTCTCGAGGGGGAAGGCGTCGGTGCCCCGACCAGGGGTCGAGCGTCACGATCAAGGGCGGGCGACAGCCGCGGAGTCGGGCCCGTGTAAGCGAATCAGCGGTGCGGAAACGGACAGGGGTGTCGGTGCGATGGGAGCATTCCCGCCTGACCGGCTACCCGAACTTGACGTCGGCGACCGTGTGGTGGCTGTCCGTCATCTGGGCGGTGTCGTTCGCCGACCGGTGCGTCGCGGCACGTCGGGAGTCGTGGTCGAACGCGCCGACGACGGCGCCCTCCCGTGGCGTTCGCGACCGACCGGGCACACGCTGCGGGTGGATCCAGAGGATGTCGCCTTGCCTGATCCACGCGATCTTCCGCCGCCGGAGCGATGACCACAGCGCGGCAGCTGATGCGCGCGGTGCTCCGACGCGCCGCGAACCCTCAGCCGATCCAGACCGCTGGGGCTGCTATTGGCCGCGCCGACGAGCCCTCGGTTGAACGACACAGCAGTCCCGTGCGAGCGTCGCATACTCGCGCGCTCACGTCGGGTACTGCGAGCGGCCACCAGTCACGACGTCACCGGCCGCGCGGCCGAGGCGGCATTCTTCGCGTCGCTGGCGCTGCTGCCTGCCGTGCTCACTATCGTCGCGGTGCTGCGCGCTGAGCGACCCGCCTTCGGCGGCGACGCGGCTCCCCGAGTGTCGGCGGATCTGGCTCGGTTGCTGCGGGTCGTGCTCACCGCCCGGGGAGGGGTTGCCGCAGATTCTGCCGACGCGCTTCTGCGCACTCCGAGTCGTGGCCTGCTGGGCGTGGGGACCCTGGTCGCCGTGGTCGTCCTGGCCCGCGGCATGCGATCGATTCAGCGTGGTCTGACCGCCATTTCCGGCATCCCGGCACGCAACGCCCAGCGGGAGTGGGTTCGCGCCGTCCTGCTGGCGGTGACGGTGCTGGCTCTGGGCAGCGTGTTGTTGGCCGCGTTCACGCTGGGTCCGCTGCTGGGCCACAGCCGACAAGTCGGCGGGGACACGGCCGACACCGTGGTTCACACCGTCTGGGTCTGGGCACGCTGGCCGATCGGCGCTCTGATCATCCTTCTGTTCGCGACACTGTTGCTGGCCCAGGAGAGCCCGCGCCAGCCGCGGCGTTGGCGGGCCAACGCTCCCGGAGCCGTCCTGACCGTGCTCGGGTGGAGCGCCGCCACCGGGCTGCTCCCCGTCTACGTCGCGATCGCCACCCACGTCAGCCCCACCCTGGGATCCCTCGGCGGCGGCCTGATCGTGCTGGCCTGGCTGTATCTGATGACCCTAAGCCTGTTCCTCGGCGCCGAACTGAACGCCACCCGTCAGCCCCCGGCCCGCGCTGAGCAGCGACTCCGCGCCCCTAGATCCTGACACCGAGGGCCGACTGGCTCGATCGTCCTCCGCTCCACTAGGCCCCGGCCCGCATGCGAGGTTGTCCTCTGGTAACCCACCATGATCGGCCGGTTACGGCCCTACCGGCCTAGCCGGCGGGCCTGGCGCTCGAAGTCTCGCAGCTCTTGACGTGCCTGCCGCTGCCCGGCGTAATAGTCCGCGACCGCCTTGCGAAACTGCTCCTGTCGATCCCAGCGGGCCACCCGGCGTAAGCGGTCAGCTGCGACCTTCTCCGCGTAGATGCTCTCCGGTGCTAGCGCCGGCCGGGCCAGGTCGACTAGCTGCTCGGTCAGCTCCTCCTGGTCGCCGAGGTCCGCCCAGGGCGTAGCGGCCAGTACCTCCGCCATGGCCCGCAGCGTGCTCCGCCGAGTGCGCCGGGTGCCTACCTCGATGCGAGCCACCTGCTGCCGAGAGATGTGGGCGGCGACGGCCTAGCTCGTACTGGGTCAGGCCGGCGGCACCGCGTAGCCGGGTCAGGAAGAAGCCGAGGCGCTGCAGGTAGGCCACCTCAGGGCCCGCCAGCGGCCGCCGGCACTGAGCCCGCGTCCTATCCCCGGCCCTCGTCGCCACGGTGACCAAGCATGCGCCGGACGCGCATGCGAAGGCGAGACGCTACCGCGCGGCTGCCTGGATGGGCGATGCTTGCCGGCGTACCTGCGACGGCCGGAAGGGGCACGACGTGCCAGCACCAGACCAGGACGCCGCCGACCTCGGGCCGTGCCGGCGCTGCGGCGCCGTGGCTATCGTGCTGCTGGCCGAGCCCGACGTTGTGCTCTGCCGGAGCTGCGCCGACGACCTCGGCCGGGAGGCCGGGCATGCTCATCTCACCATCGTCTATCGCAGACGAACCGTCAGCGCTGGGGGCGCAGCCCGGCGAGGGTGACCTCGACGAGCCGGTGGACTGCAGTCTTGGATGTCAGGTTGCCGGCTGCGGTCAGCGCGTGCAGGCCGCTGTTCATCGTGTTGCACCTGTCCGGTGTCCTCGGCCCGGGCGAGCACTGATGTCGGGCGCGAGCAAGGCAGTACACCGATGATCCAGGCGATCGGCCTGTCCAAGCGCTACGGCCCGACCGTGGCGGTCGACGACCTGTCGTTCACCGTCCCGCCAGCTCAAATCACCGGGTTCCTCGGTCCGAACGGATCCGGGAAGTCCACGACCATGCGGCTGATCCTCGGCCTGGACGCGCCGAACGCGGGATCGGTGACCGTGAGCGAACGCCCCTACACCGAATACCGGGCTCAACGAAGCTGAGGGGGCAGGGCCGCCTCGGCACGGACTATTCGGCGTGATCGCCGGGTGCAGTGGAAGCGTACCCCGGCGGCGCTGGTTGTCCAGGTTGCGAAAGCCAAATGCGCTGCGCGCCGCGTCCTTGATCAGCCGGTTGGTGCCCTCGGTGCCGGCGTTGGTGATCCTGGTCTGCAGGAAGCCTGCGATCTCCGGCCACCAGGCGTCGACGGTCTCGGCGAGCCGGGTCGCCTCAGGCAGGTCGGCGACCAGCACGGTCTCGTGGAAGCGGTGCAGCCGGTGGGAGATGGTGTGCCGGTCGGTGGCCGCGAGCAGCTGGCGGAGCAGCTCCTTGACCCCCCCCCAGGCGGCGCCGATCTCGTTGCTCGGGTCGTCGCGGTCCAGCACCTCGAGGAGCCGGGACCGCGCCGGCGGCGAGAGCCGGTCGCCGGCGCGCAGCAGCAGCCGCCGGTGCGCCCAGGTCGGGTCGGCCTTCCCCCCGCGCCGTCCCAGCTGCTCCCGGGCCACCCGCTGGCGGACGTCGGTGACCACGAGGTTCGCCAACCGGACCAGGTGGAAGTGGTCGACCACGACCCGGGCGTTCGGCAGCGCTTCGGCCACCGCGGCTCGGTACCCGGCGTGCGGGTCCATCGCGACCACTTGCACGGCGGCCTTCCACCCCTCCCCGCGGGCATCGAGCCAGCTCACCACCGCGGCGCCGGTCCGGCCGGCGGTCTGGCCGAGCAGTCCACCATCGCCGGCCAGGTCGACGAAGGTGGTCTCGAACCGCTCCAGCCGGACCCAGGCTCCGGCCCGGTCGCGGGTCCATCGCGGCCGACCGCGCCGGGTCTCGTCGATACCCAGCACCGCCGGTGGCGACGGGTCGGTGACGGTGGCCTCCGCGTGGGCGACGAAGGCCTGATGCACGGTCGGCCAGCTGACCGGCAGGCCAGCAGCGACGCCGGCGACCGACATCCCATCACCGACCACCCGGCCGGCGTGCCGGCGCAACCGACCGGTCACCCGCG
>JBPCOB010000279.1:0-7681 GCA_051000715.1 Mycobacteriales bacterium | reverse complement strand
CCAGCTGCGGGTCGACGGCGTCCATCAGCCTGGCGCCGACCTGGGTCACCGCGGAGCGCAGCACGCCCAGGATCGCGACGGTGATCAGCAGGCCGACGACCGGGTCGGCCCAGGTCCAGCCGAGGGCGAGGCCGCCCGCGCCGAGCAGGACGGCGAGGCTGGTGAAGCCGTCGGTGCGCGCGTGCAGGCCGTCGGCGACCAGGGCGGCGGAGCCGATCTGCCGCCCGACGCGGATCCGGTACCTGGCGACGAGCTCGTTTCCAGCGAAGCCGACGATCCCAGCGGCGGCGACGGCCCACAGGTGGGTCACCTGCTGAGGGTTCAGCAGCCGGGTGATCGCCTCATACGCAGCGAACGCACTCGAGAGGGCGATCATCGCGATGACGAACAGGCCGGCCAGGTCCTCGGCGCGGCCGTAGCCGTAGGTGAACCGTTTGGTCGCGGCCCGGCGGGCGAGGCTGAACGCCACGAGAAGCGGGATGGCGGTCAACGCGTCCGCGACGTTGTGCAGGGTGTCCCCCAGTAGCGCCACGGACCCGGACAGGGCCACCACCAGACCTTGCAGGACCGCGGTCACCGCGAGCCCGACCAGGCTGATCAGCAGGGCCCGCCGCCCGGCGCTGTCGGCCTCGAGAGCCTCGTCGATCTGGTCGGCCGCGTCGTGCGAGTGCCCGCCGAACATCTCGGAGATCGCATGACGGACCCGCCCCCACCCCCACCATCCACCGCTCTCGTGATCGTGTCCGTCATCGTGGCCATGGTGATCGTGCTCGGCGTGATCATCGAGCTGATGCCGGCGGTCGTGGTCGTGCAGGTGGCTCATGGGGATCGGTGCGCCTGATCTGTCGAGGATGAAGATCCCATGATAGCGACATCTGCGCATACGTGAATACGTGAAGGTGACGCGCTACTCTTCGAGTCATGGCCAGCACCCCGGCACGGCGTCCCGCGACCCCCCGCCCAGCCACTCATACCAAGAGCCTCCATCCCGTCGACCAGCCCACCACCGCCCAAGTCAACGCGGCGGTGACGTCCTTCGCCCTCCTCGCGGACCCGACCAGGGTCCGCATCCTCTGGGCGCTGCGCGAGGACGCCGCCGACGTGGCGAGCCTGGCCGAGATCGCCGGGTGCCGCGCCACTGCCGCCAGCCAGCACCTGTCCAAGCTGCGCCTGGCCGGCCTCGTCGAAGGAGACCGGCAAGGGCGACGCGTGCTCTACCGGCTGCGCGGCAGGCACGTCCGGAACCTCCTCACGGAGGCCCTCTTCCACGCCGACCACCAGGTCACCGGCGAACCAACCCATGACTGACACCAGCGCGGGGTCAGCGCTGGATGACTGACGGCGTCAGCGACCCGTCTCAGGCGGGGGGGCGGCCGGTGATCAGCCGGCGCCGGGTGTATTCGTACAGGCCGTCGAACATCGTGTCGGTGATGGCGAGGGTGTCGTGGTCGCTGACGCTGATGAGGGACAGCCCGCGGATCAGGATGTCGAGGCCGGCGGCGGCCGGGGTGTCGAACTGCTCGTCGCCGAGGTCGGCCTCGTGGACGATGTGACCGATCTCCTCCAGCGCGGGGTCAGTGCTCAGGTCGAACCGGATCAGCGCCGTCTCGAAGGAGCAGGCGCCGTGGTGGTGACTGAGGGCGACGCCTCGGATGTCGAACGCCGTGGCGTCGTCGGGCAGCTCGTTGACGTCGTCGACGAAGCTGAACTCGGCGTCGGGGTCGACGAACCGCCGGATCAGCCAGGCGCAGGCCGCCCGGTCGACGTGCACCCCGGCGCGGGTGACCCACCTCATCGCATGACTGAGTCGGGCGTGACTTCGGCGAGCTCTTCGACTGCCCGTCGGGCGGAGCCGCGTTCGGGTGGGGAGAAGTAGTCGCGCGCCTCGACGCGGTGCAGCTCGCGGCGCAGCCGGGCGGTGGCCCGTCGTCGGCCGACCGGGTCGTCCGCCCGGGCTTGGGCTGCCTGGGCCGTGACGGTGGCGTACTCGGCCGCGACCGCGGCGGTCATCTTCGCCGCGATGGCCTCGTGGCCGGCCCGGCCCGCTGGTCGCCCGAGCCAGATCGTCACCTCACCCCGGTGCTCGAGGATCTCCTCGGCGATCCACTCCAGCTGCTCGCGGGTTCGCGCGTCGGCCGGCAGCGCCACCAGCCCGTCGGCGAGCTGCGCGACGCCGAGCCGCTTGAGCTTGCGCCACACGTTCGACCGGGGCGTCGAGGGCATCCGCGGAAGACGGTAGGCCATCAACACCCACTCTTCCGAAGCCTCGGTCTGTGTCACCCGCCCAGACTAACCGCTCCGCGGGGCGACCACGGTTGCAATTGTGCGACCACGGTTGCAGTATTGCGTGGGTGGTTGCTCGGCACCGGATCCGGTGCCGCTGACCAATTTGTCAGCGCCGGCGGTGCCCGGTCGAACCGAGGATGGAGGTGGGTCAGTGGCTGCTGAGGCCGGCGGGCCGGGGCGGGATGCCATCTGGCTGATTGCCGGGCAGGGGGTGCGCGCGGCCGGGTACGGGTTCACCGCGGTGCTGCTCGGCACCCTGCTGGCGGCCCGCGGGTACGGTCCATTGCAGGCGGGTCTGGTCCTGACCGCGTTGATCGCCGGCAACGCGATCGCCTCGCTGGTGGTCGGCAGGTTCGCCGACCGGCTCGGGCGGCGGCGCTGCTACGCCGGGTTCTTCCTGGCCGTGGCGCTGGCCGGAGCAGCGGTGGCAGCGGGCGCCCCGTTCTGGCTGCTGCTCGTCCTCGGGCTGACGGGCACTCTGTCCACCGACGTCGTCGACAACGGCGCGGGCACCACCCTGGAGCAGGTCATGCTCGCCGCGGAGGACGCCGGCAGTGCCGCGGTCTACGGACGGTACAACGCGGTCGGCGCCGGCTGCGGCGCCCTCGGCGCGCTGGCCGCCGCACTGCCCGGCCTGGGTCAGACCGGGCCCGGCGCCGGCCTGCACGCGCAGCTGTTCGCCGTCCTGGTCCCGGTCGGGCTCGCCGGCGCCGCAGCCGCTTGGCGCCTCTCACCGGCTGTCGAGGCCTCCACGGACGAGCCAGCCCGCCCGGCTCGGGCCAGAGCCGTTGGACCCTCCCGCGCCGTGGTGCGCCGCCTGGCCGGGCTCTTCGCGATCGACGCGGCCGGCGGGGGCCTGGTCACCACCGGATTCCTGTCCTACTACCTGACCCAGCGGTACGAGGTGAGCCTGGCCGTGCTGGGCTGGTTGTTCTTCACCGTCTCGCTCGTCCAGGCCGGGTCGGTGCTGATCGCCCCCCGGCTGGCCCGCCGGTTCGGGCTGATCCCGACCATGGTCGGCACCCACCTGCCGAGCAACCTGCTGCTGGCGTCGGTCGCGTTCGCGCCGACCTTCCCGGCGGCGGCCGCGCTGCTGCTGGCCAGGACCACCCTGTCCCAGATGGATGTGCCGACGCGGCAGGCGCTGGTGATGAGCGTGGTCACCCCGCCCGAGCGCACCTCGGCGGCCGCGGTCACCAACGCCGCCCGCTACGCCGTCCGGCCCGTCGGCCCGATCGCCGCCGGGGCCCTACAGCAGGTCGCCCTCGGCGCCCCACTGCTGCTCGCCGGCCTGATCAAGGCCGGCTACGACCTAGCCCTGTGGCGGTGGGCCCGACACCTGTCCCCGACCCTCGCGCCCGCAGCCGGGGCCACCGGCGCCCGACCGCGACCGACCCAACCGGCCCCACCGACCCCTGGAGAGCCCCGATGATCATCTGCCTGCGCACCGTGCTGGTCCCCCCCGAGGTGCGGGAACGCTACCTGGCCTGGATCGCTGCCGGCCGACAGGTCCGCCAAGAGCACGGCATCCTCGCCGAGTTGGTCTGCGAACCCGTCAACCCGGCCGGCGAGACCGTCGTCCTCACCGCCTGGCCCAGCCACGAGGTCTTCGACGCCTGGATCGCCACCCCCCACCGGGCCGCGCTGACCGCCAGCGACGTCCACCACGACGTCAGCTACCGCCCGATCACCCGCTACGACGTGCCCGGCGGCTACCTGAACCTGCCCGCCCTGCACGACCTCCACACCAAACCGAGCACGCCCCCCACCGACCTGCCACCAAGCCCGAAAGAGGAGTCGTCATGAAATGGATCACCCGAGCCCGCCCCAAGACCGACCGGATCGCCTGCCCCTGGCTGATCCGCCGGTTCATCGACCCCGACGCACAAATCCTCTACGTCCCCGCCGACCAGGTCCTGACCGCCGCCGCCGAACAGGGCGGCCGCTCCTTCGACGCACCCGGCGCCGACTACACCCACCAGCCCACCCCGTCCGGCGACGGCGAATGGTGCACCTTCGAGACCCTCATCGCCGCCCACGACCTCGACGACAACCTGCCGCTGGCCCGGCTCGCCGCGATCGTGCACGCCGCCGACATCGCCGCCGACCTGGACACCGACCCGCTCGGGCCCGGACTGCTCGCCATCGGCATCGGCGGCCTCGACGTCGAAGCCGACGACGACACCCTCCTGCAGCGGGGCATGTTCGTCTACGACGCCCTCTACGCCTGGTGCAATACCCAGGTCACCCCCACACCGGCGCAGCCATGACGACGGACGCCGGCCACGAGCCACGCAGCCCCGACGCCGGCGCCGCCCCGAGTGCGAACGGAGCCGAACCGATCGAGTTCGCCGACCTGCGCGAGCCGGTCGTGCGCCAGGTCGGGCAGCTGATGGCCGCAGCCGCGATGACCGCCCCGAAGTCCGGCGGCCAGCTCCTCGCCGCCGGCGCCCCGACCTTCCTGGAGACCACTCTCGTGCACGACCGCGCCACCCTCACGGCCCTGGCCGACTGGATGCGCGCCCGCGGCGCCGAACGCCGCGAAGCCATCTGGTTCCGCGACGCCGACGCCGCCCAAGCCCTCGACGGTGTCCTGTTCGTCGGCCTGCTCAACCCCTACCCACCCGGGTACGACTGCGGCGCCTGCGGCTACGCCACCTGCGCCGAGTTCCTCCACGCCACCAAACAACTCCGGGCCGGCTCCGCCGACCTCGAGTTCACCGGCCCCACCTGCACCCTGCGCGGCGTCGACCTCGGCGTCGCCGTCGGCTCCGCCGCCCGCACCGGCGCGCTGCACTGCGTCGACAGCCGCTGCCAGACCCGGATCGCCGTCGCCGCCCGCAAGCTGCACCTGATCCGCGCCGACCTCGCCGTCGCCCTGTCCCTGTCGCTGACCCACAAGGCCATCACCTTCGACCGGCGGATGCCCGACATCGACTACGACCTGCTCGACCTGCCCGCCACCGGAACCCTGCCCCTCGGCGTGCCCGGCGCCCCCCGCGCCGACGGCGCCCGCAACAAGCAACAACCCCGCACCGCAACCGCCCGCCGAACCCGTCCCGCGCCCTCTGAGCGCAACTGACCCGATGCGCCACGCATGAGCAGACA
Source organism: Mycobacteriales bacterium (assembly GCA_051000715.1). Classification (GTDB taxonomy): domain Bacteria; phylum Actinomycetota; class Actinomycetes; order JALYNC01; family JALYNC01; genus JBPCOB01. Next base: position 2,287 of record JBPCOB010000279.1, on the reverse strand, counting down.
CCAACCCGAGCGGCCAGGAGGCCACGATGAGAACCGAGACCATGCTCTACGGCGCCGCCCTATCGGCCGTGCTGGCCGTAATCCTGGTGGCCTTCCTCGCCAGAGACCGACGCCCACGAGCGCTCATCACCGCAGCAGCCGCCGCCTTCCTCATGCCGCTGGCCTGGAACTCCATCCTGGCCGCGACCGGAGCCACCTCAGCGTTCTCGCACGACCTGCCCTTCCGGCCCTTCCCCGTCAGCTGGCAAGACACCGGATCGGGCGTATTCACCCTCGCCGGAGCAGCAGTCGCGTTCGCCCTCGGCGCCGCCGCTGGCAAACGACCCCCACGCGCCATCCGGCTCGCCCTCTGGACAGCGCTGGCCGCGTTCCTCATCGACATCTACACCTACTAACCCCACCAGCAACAAACACTCACCGCCCCGCCGCCTGCCCCCACCCTGACGCACTCGGCGGTCCCGAGCGTGTTTTGCGTCTGAGGCCACACGTAACCGTCCCGCCGGGGCCAGAAACACTTGACACAGTCGCTTCGGTCTGGATCACGGTCACCGATGCCGGCGACGACCTTTTCCTTCGAACATGCCCTACGCGCACTCGGCCGCACACTGCTCGCAGGCGTCGGCGCACAGCCGGCATAGTTCGGCGCTGAACGAGCTGCCGCAGGCAACCAGCGGGATGCAGGCGGCGCACAGCTGGGCGCAGTCGTTGCACAGCGCGATGCACGTGGCCATGTCGGCGCGGCGCACTCGGCGACGCAGGTCGCGAGGATGTTGACGATCTCCTTGGTGCGGTCGTCGACCAGGGGCATGTGTTCGTCCTTTCATCGGGCCGCACGGTCGTGTGGGCGTCTCGTCGCTGACTCAATGCCTTCCAGCCGGTGGAAGGTCAAGGCGTGGGGTTGTCAACCTCGGCGGCGAGGCTGCGGATCTCGACGGCGATGACGTCGGGGTGATCTTCGGGCGTGAAGTGCTTGCCTCCGTCGATGCGGCGCATCGTGACCCCGAGGTCGCGGGCGAACCTCTCGCCGTACTCGGCCTTCTGGAAGTGGTCGGCGACACCCCACACGATGCGGGCGGGCTTGCCGGCGAGGCTGGGGATCTGGTCGGCGACGGCGAGGGTGTCGTTGACGTCGAGGGAGTTGACCTGGCGAGCCATCGCGGCGCCGCCGCCGTGCCTGGCGTACGGCTGGTAGTGCACGTCGAGAGCTTCCTTGGCGACGCTGAGCTGGTCGTGGCCGCGGGCGAGGAGCATCGCGAGCGCCGGCTTGAGGGCGATCGCCGGGAGCTTGGACACCGCGGGGCTGGCCAGGCGCATCGCCTTGACCGACGGGATGGGCCAGGAGTCGTAGCCGATGCCGTTGGTGATGAGCAGCCCGGCGCACACGCTCGGTCGGCGAACGGCGGCGATGTGCACCACGCCCCCGCCGAGGTCATGCCCGACCAGGATCGCGGAGGCGATGCCGAGGTGGTCGAGCCACGCGAGCAGCCGGTCGGCCTGGGCGCTGACCGAGATGTTGCGGTCGGTTCCAGCGGGGATGCTCTCGCCGTAGCCGGTCATCTCGAATGCGAGTACTCGATGGCCGGTCAGGCGGGGGGTGACGTGCCGCCACAGCGCAGGTGACGTGGGGATGCCGTGGACCAGCACGATCGGTGTGCCGTCGCCGTCCTGCTCGAGCCACCGGATCTGGGTGTCGCCGATCGTCGCGGTACGCGGGGTCATGGGTGTCCTCTCGCTTATCGAGGGCGTTCGCTGCTTGGGCTACTGCGGGCGAAGAGCGCCCCGCTCCCGGATGACAAGGATCTCCTTGACCTCATCCAAGGTGATCCCAGCCGCTGCGCGCTGCGGATGAACGTCAACCGCCCGGCGTAGCTCTCGTCGTAGTCCCGGTAGCCCGAAGACTTCCGCCCCGGCTCAGGCAGCACCCCGATCGACTCGTAGTACCGGATCGTTTTCGGGTTCACCCCGACCTGGCCCGCCAGCTCCCCAATCCTCATCCGTACCTCCCGCGACAACCTTATAGCCGACAGGAACGATTCGCCGGGCGGCGCCAGGTGCCCCGCAGGAGGAAGCCCTTACGACACGCGCTCAGAGTTACGGCTACTCGATGTCTCGGCCGCCAGAGCGGTGATGGACAGCCTCCTAGCGTCCGCTCGGGCGCGGTCCTCAATCGTCGTCGAGCGTGGCGGGGCGAAAGCCGGAAGCTGCGAGGGTGACCGCGCTGACCGCGATCCCAGCGACGCCTACTCAGAGCGCAAACGGTGCGGCGACCGCGTCGGCCCGCAGCCCG
>JBPCOB010000278.1:0-7867 GCA_051000715.1 Mycobacteriales bacterium | reverse complement strand
CCGCGCTCATCCTGGTCGACGGTCTTCGCCCGGATCCATAGGCCGATGCACAGCGCCACCGAGCCGAGCGACGCCAACTGCAGGTGCATGCTGCGCAGCCCGAGCCGCCGAAGCGCTACGCCAACGGTCACCCAATCCTCCCCGTGGCACACCAGCGACGGGCACTCGCCACTTTTCATGGTGTCATACCGCCATGACCAGGGCGAGCGGTCCAACTCAGCTGGCCATCGTGGCCCGGTGGCCGGTGGGCATTGCCCTCGTCAGCTGGCGGTATCTCTGGCGGACTACGCCGCTACACCGCAGCGAGGAAAAAGGAAGCATCGCGGATCTGCCCGACCTTAGGGACCAGGACGAGGGGCTCGACGAGGGCCGCCAGGCGCTCGATGCCGGTGTCGGGCCGCTGCTGCACCGCTACTACGCCGTCCGGATCGTGGACAGCCCGATGAGCCCGACTGGGCTGATGGAGGCGGTCACCGCCAACCTCAACCGCGCCTCACCCGAGATGGCGGTGTTCCGCAAGACCCGCGGCGCGGACGGGCCGCTGCGGCAGGGCGACGAGTTCTTGGTGCGGATGCCAGGCCCTTGGGACGGCCCTGTGCGCGTGGTCCGTCGGGACGCCACCTCGTTCCAGCTGGCCACCCTGGACGGTCACCTGGAGGCTGGGCAGATCGAGTTCCGGTCCGCGCTGGACGGCGACGCGCTGCGCTTCGAGATCGAGTCCTGGGCCCGAGCCGGTGACCGGCTCTCCGACCTGCTCTACAACCGGCTCCGGCTGGCCAAGGAGATTCAGCTGAACATGTGGTCGCATTTCTGCGTCCGCACAGCTGCCCTCGCCGGCGGGCGGCCGCAGGGAGGTGTCACCATCCGCACCCGGCGGCTCGACTGGCCGGCTCATGTCCGCTAGCCCGCCGCCGGTGACCTTCGGCGGTCGCCCGGTCCGCTAGCGCGGTCGGAAGTTGCGGAACGGCGACGGTGGCCCGACGGTAGACAAAGAGCAGTGGTCTACCCGAGGAGTTTCAGGTGCGGACGGTACGCGGTCGGGTAGTCGTGGTGACCGGAGCCAACGCCGGCATCGGCCGGGCGACCACGGAGCGACTCGTCCGGGCCGGCGCCACGGTGGTCGGCTGCGGCCGCGACGGGGCGCGGCTCGCGGCGTTGGCCGCCGCGACCCCTGGAGTGGAGACGCAGGTCTGCGACGTAACGGACCCGGGCGACAGGGCGGCGCTCATCGACGGAGTTCTGGCCCGCCACGGTCGGATCGACGTACTGGTGAACAACGCCGGCATCGGCTGGGAAGGGCTTGTCGAGGACATGTCGGGCGAAGACGTCGAGCGGCTCTACGCGACGAACGTGGTCGCGTTGGTCGACCTGACCCGCCGGGCGCTGCCGGGCATGCTCGCCCGTGGCTCCGGCGACGTGGTCATGATGTCCTCCGGCGCCGCCTGGGTGTCATTGCCGCCGCTGACGGTGTACTCGTCGACGAAGCACGCCGTGGACGGGTTCGTCGAGGGACTCCGGCGGGAGCTCTGGCACCGCGGCGTACTCGTCCACTCGGTCAACCCGGGACCGGTCCGCACCGAATGGCTGGCCCGGTCGCGCGGCTACCAACCCGCCGAGGGTGAGCCGGAGAGCGTTCTCTCGCCCGGGGTGCCCGCGGCCTGGGTCGCCGCCGCCGTCGAGAGGTCGCTGCGTCGACCTTGGTCACGCACGGTCGCCGTCCCTCGGGTCGTGGGGCTGGCCCGGCTCCTGCAGATGCAACCGTTGCGGATGGTCCTCGACGTCTCGACCGGGCTCAGCGCCGCTCGGCTGGCCGCCGTCGGGCGGCGGGTCGCCGCAGCCCGGGTACCGGACGACGAAGCGGCTCCGTAAGTCACCCCACGGCCACGAACTGACAGGGCCTCGTCATCCGTGGAGTAGTCGAAGGCCGCGTTGTTCGGTGGCCGGCCGAGCCCTTTACGCCGAGGCCGGTCGCACCGACTGCGGAAAGCGAAATACCTCGTGCCGGTCGTACTGCCTCTTGACCGCCTGCAACTTTGGATAGTTCGCACCCCAGTACGCCGACCCGAAGTCCGGGATCGCGGTGTCCGGGTAGTTCACGTAAGCAGCGTTGCCGACCTGCGGTGTCATGGCGGCGCGGAAACGGCGGACGTACGCCGCGCAGTTGTCGGACGGACCCCGCCGCCAGACCGCGGTGTACTGCAACGAGAACAGCGCGTCGCGGTGCCCGAAGGCCGTCGCCCCCGGAGCGAGCGCGCTCACCGCCCCGCCGAGGGAATCCAGGGAAAGCCCGCCCGCGACCAGGCCCGGCACTGCCGAGGCGGCTCCCGCCTGACTGACGGCGGTGGAGATCGCCGCCGCGCTCAGCGGTGCCGACACGAGGTGCGACGTGGCGGCGAACCGCTGCCGTTCCAGGCCACCGTTCGGCGGCAGGTGGCAGGCCGCCAGCCCCAGGTCCGCGCAGCCGGCCTCGAACAGCATGGCCGGCAGATAGCTCAGCCGCCCGCTACTGCGCGCCGTAGGGGCCGAGCCGAGCTGCGAGGTAAGCCTTCCCAGTACGCCGGGAAGGGTGCCCGGGGCGCCGATCCACGTACCGGCCACCACCACTCGGCCGGCCGAGCCGGGCGCCCCGGCCAGCTTGCAGGTCGACCACAGTGCCGGTTCGGCGGCGGTGACCCACGGCTGCCAGGCGGCCACGACCTCGGCCGCGGCGGAGAGCGGCCAGCGCAGGTAGAAGGTCGACACCTCGGGCGCCGGCCGGGTGCGGAAGGTGAACGACGTCACGACGCCGAAGCTGCCGCCTCCGCCGCCCCGACTGGCCCAGAACAGGTCGCCGTCGTGGTCCGGGTCGCAGCGGCGGACCCGCCCGTCGGCGGTGACGATCTCCACCGCGGCGACGTTGTCGCAGGTGAGTCCCCACCCCCGGGCGAGTACGCCGATCCCGCCGCCCAGGGTCAGCCCGGCGATCCCCACCGACGGGCACGAACCCGCCGGAATGCCGACGCCGGCCGCCGCCAGTCGCGCGTACACGTCGAGAAGTCGGGTGCCCGCCCCGACCGTCGCCGTTCCGGGTGACCTGCTCACGGTGACGGTTGCCATCCGGGTCACGTCGAGCACGAGCCCGGGACCGGTGGACCAGCCCCCGTAGGAGTGCCCGCCGGCGCGCGTCGCCAGCGGCAGGTCGTGCTCCTGGACGAAGGCCACCGTCCTCGCCACGTCCGTGGCGGAAGCGCAATAGGCGATGGCCGCCGGCTGCACACTGTCGAAGCGGATGCTGTAGATGCGGCTGGCCGCGGCGTACGCCGGTTCGCCCGGCCTGACCAGCGAGCCGGCGAGCCGTGATCGCAGCGCCGCCCAGTCGGGCGAACCCGAAGAACCGGGTGTCGGTGCCGCCCGCCCGGTCGGGACCGCGGGAGCGGCGGGAGTGCTGGTTCGGCCGGACGTGCAGCCGCCCACCGCGCCGGCCGCGATGGTCCCGAACGCCAGCTGCAGGAAGCGGCGGCGGTCCAAACCGGTGGCTGTCATGCCACTGGGACGGCCGACGCGGCCGACGCGTTCGCGCTAACCGGTGGCCGCATCCCGACGGCGTTCTTACGGAGATCTGAAGGTGCCGCCCGGGTAGTGCCCGGTCGCTGGTCGGGCTGATTGTGTGGCACTCGGACCAGCCCGGTCGAGAAGTGAGGAGAACGGACCCGCCGCCCACGGCATCACCACTCGAAAGGTCGGTACATGCAAAGACGCAAGCTCGCCAGTTTGGCGGTTGTCACCAGTGTGGCGCTCGCCGTCCCCCTCATCGCCTACAGCCAGGCCACGGCCGGTCCGAGCCCGGCTGCCCGCCCAGCCGCGGTACCCGGGCAGACGACCGGCATCCTGCCGATCAGTAAGATCATCCTGGAGAGCACGGTCCAGGTGAACTTCAACCACTTCAGCGTCACCCTGCCGCTGCACAAGGGCAACTACGACGGCAAGCGGGTGTGGTACATCCTCACCGAGGCATCCGAGGAGGGGGCGGCCCGCGACCTCAACCTCAACTTCGCACCCAAGCTGAACAACCTCAGCATCGGCTGCGCCACCTGCGTCCAGGACGTCACCCAGACGGTGCCGGCCGGCAACAAGTTCGGCGAGGCGATCACCAACTTCGAGGGCGTCCCGAACTTCGGCCCCACCCGCGTCCTCAAGGCCGGGCCCAAGGGCTTCCCGCCCGCGGTCGCCAAGCCGGGCGGCGTGGCCGACGCCAACTACAGCCCCTTCATCCGGTTCAAGGGCTCGACCACCGTCTACAACGCCCCGATCGTGGCGGTCGGCGACGGCCCGTGGGACGTCGTACACCACTCCAACACCGCGGACCGGGTGCTGAAGATCAACCCGGCGAAGCCGGCCGGGCCTGGGCGCTTCTTCGCGCCTTCGGTCGAGCTGCTGATGATCCGGGGCTTCGACTCCGGCAAGCCGATTCTCTACATCAGCACCGAGTCGAACGACCCGGTGACCGCAACGCTGGAGCGGGCGACCTTCGTCCCGCTGCTCGGCAAGACACCGTTCAGGGGCGGCGACGACTTCCTCGGTTCGGCCCGTGAGCGGATCTTCCCGTTCGTCAACGGCCAGACCGGTCGAAACAACCCTGAGGCTCAGGGTCTGGCCCACCTGATCCTCGACGGCCACGCGGCCGAGGACGCCTCGCTGGGCAACACCGACCTGATCCGCGCGCTGCAGGTTGGCGGGGACGCACTCAACATCCAGGGCGACTTCCCGACGCTGAACGACCCGCACCGCAAGTTCGCCTACAGCCCGCTGTGGGAGGCGAACTTCGGCCAGTGGACGGACAAGGCCGTCCGCCTGGGTCTCAACAAGCGCCAGACCGACGAGTTCAAGCTGCTGAACCTGGTGGCGACCCGGCCTGACCTCATCACCGGACCGTTCGGTACGCCGTTCGGCTCGACCAACGTACTGATCAACTGCCCGGTCATCGGCTTCACGGCGACGATGCCGGCCGAGGACCTGGTGAAGCCGATTCCCGGAGCGCAGGTGGAGACCCGGGGGTCCTTCGCCCGCTGACCCGACGGGCCAGGCCGAAGGCAGACGACCGTGGGTGGCATCGGCCGCCCACGGTCGTCTGCTGGCACCTCTGTCAGTTGTGCGAACGTAGCCGGCGCCAGGTTCCCGGATGGAAGACCAGGGGGAGAAGGTTGACCGTGCCCCCATCCGCCGATCGTGGTCGCCGGCAGCCCGCCATCGGCGACTACGGGTTCCTCTCCGACTGCCACTGCGCCGCGCTCGTCGACCGGCAGGGGTCGATCGACTGGTGGTGCGTTCCGCGCTTCGACTCCCCGTCCGTACTGGGCCGGCTGCTCGACCCCGACGCCGGCCACTGGCTGCTCCAGCCGGTCGGGGCCTTCACCACCCAACGCAGCTACGTCGGCGACAGCCTGGTCCTGCGGACCGTGTTCCGTACCGACCGCGGCGAAGTGGCGGTAACCGACGCGCTGGCGCTCGAGCCGGGGGCCCGGGGACACGAGCTCGGTCTGCGCAGCCCGCACCTCATCATCCGCCGGGTCGAGGGCCGCCAAGGAGTCGTGGAGATGCACAGCGACCTCGCTCCTCGGATGGAGTACGGGCGCACCGAGCCGCACCTGCGGGCGAGCGCCTGCGGCGTCGAGGCCCGCGGTGGGCCGGTCCGGCTTACCGTTTCCGGCTCTGTACCGTTGCGGTGCGCGGACGGCTCGGTGCTGGCCAGGTTCCCGGTGGCCGCCGGTGACACCGTCGAGTTCCGGCTCGCGTACGCGCCGGCGTTCGGCGACGCGCCGAGCTCGGCGGCCGGCGAGCCGACGATCGAGGACACCATCGGCACGTGGGAGGACTGGGCCGGGCAGCACTCCAGCTATAACGGCCGCTTCCCGGACCTGGTCCGCCGAAGCTCGCTGGTGCTGCAGGGGCTGACCTACGCCCCGTCCGGTGCCGTGGTGGCCGCCGCCACCACCTCGCTGCCCGAGCGGATGGGAGGCGAGCTCAACTTCGACTACCGCTTCGCCTGGCTGCGCGACCTGAGCCTGACGATCCGGGCGCTGTGGATCGCGGCCTGCCCCGACGAGCCCAGCCGCCTGTTCGACTGGTTCACCAACGCCGCCGGTCACATCCGCCAGGAGCTGGTCCAGATCATGTACGGCGTCGAAGGCGAGCGCGACCTCACCGAGCACGTCCTGGAGCACCTGGCCGGCTACCGCGACAGCCGGCCCGTCCGGGTTGGCAACCAGGCGTGGGAGCAGAAGCAGCTCGACGTGCTCGGAGAGGTGCTGGACGCCGCCAACGTGCTGGCAGATCAGCTCGGCGAGTTGGACGGTCCGGCTCAGGAGCTGCTGGTCATACTGGCCGACCGTGCCGCCGAAGGGTGGGCGGAGCCCGACGCCGGCATGTGGGAAGCCCGAGATAAGCAGCGTCAGTACGTGTCGTCGAAGGTCATGTGCTGGGTCGCTCTGGACCGGGCTGTACGGCTGGCTCCGCGGCTCGGCAAGGGCGCCGACCCGGCTCGCTGGGCGGCCGCGCGGGACGAGGTGCACGCCGCGGTCGTGGAGCAGGCCTGGAGCCCCGAGGCCGGCGCTTACACGGGCGCCTTCGCCTCCGACTCCCTCGACGCCTCGGTTCTCCTGCTCCCGGTCGTCGGCTTCCTGCCCGCAACCGACGAGAGGATGTGGGCGACGATCGAGGCGATCGAGCGCGAGCTCGGTGCTGGCGGTCTGGTACGCCGGTGGCCGAGCGACCCGAGCGGCTTTCTGATCTGCACCTACTGGCTGGTCGAGTGCCTCGCCCTGGCCGGCGAGACGAAGCGCGCCGAGGACTGGTTCCGCCGCGCCACTAGTCACGCGAACGACCTGGGCCTCCTGTCCGAGGAGGCCGACCCGGACAGCGGCGAGTTGCTGGGCAACTTCCCGCAGACGTTTTCCCACGTCGGGCTCATCAACGCCGCCTGGCGCCTCACTGAGGCGTTCTCGGCCCAGGACAACTGACACGAGCGAGGAGCAAGGACATGGCGACAGGACGGCTGGACGGCAAGGTGGCGGTCATCACCGGTGCGGACTCGGGGATCGGCCAGGCAACGGCGATCGAGTTCGCCAAGGAGGGCGCCGACGTCGTGGTGAACTACCTCGAGGACGCCGAGGGGGCGGCGAGCACCAAGGCGAGCGTGGAGGCCGCCGGTCGGCGGGCGATCGTCGTCCAGGCCGACATCAGCGACGAGACCCAAGTAGCTTCGATCTTCGACCAGGCCATGCGTGCCTTTGACGGCGTGGACATCCTCATGAACAACGCCGGCGTGGACGCGTCCGGAACCCCGGTCGCGGAGCTGTCCACCGAGGTCTTCGACAAGGCCATCCGCACCAACCTCTACGGCGCGTTCTTCTGTTGCCGGCGCTACATCCAGGAGCGCAAGGCGGCCGGGAGCGAGGGCGGCAAGATCATCAACGTCACCTCGGTGCACGAGGAGATCCCCAACGCCGGTGGGTCCGACTACGACTGCTCCAAGGGCGCGGTACGCAACCTCACCCGCACCCTCGCACTGGAGCTCGCACCTCTAGGGATCAACGTCAACAACCTGGGCCCGGGCATGGTGCTCACCCCGTTCAACCAGGCCGCCATTGACGACCCCGAGCTGCTCGACAAGCAGGTGCAGAGCATCCCGTTCAAGCGGGCGGCGCAGCCGGCCGAGATTGCCCGGCTGGCGGTGTTCCTGGCGTCGAGCGACAGCGACTACGTGACGGGCTCGTCTTACTATATCGACGGCGGCCTGATGCGTAACCTCGGCCAGGGGGCCTGACAACCCGGTGGACGACGGCCCGGGCACGCCACGCCCGGCGACCTCTCCGCCGATGAGGTCCCCGTG
>JBPCOB010000277.1:0-6561 GCA_051000715.1 Mycobacteriales bacterium | reverse complement strand
GTTGGGACCAGCGCCTCGGTGAGGCTGGGGGCTGACGGTAGTGGAGCCCCTCAAACTCGGCCGGGGTCAGATCTGCGCAGGCCGCGTGGAGCCGGCGCTGGTTGAACCAGTCCACCCACTCGAGGGTCTCGAGCTCGACGTCGTCGAGGTTGCGCCACGGCCCGCGGCGCCGGATCAGCTCGGTCTTGAACAAGCCGATCTCGGTCTCGGCCAGCGCGTTGTCGTAGGCGTCACCGACCGACCCCACCGACGGTGCCGCGCCCGCCTCGGCGAGCCGCTCGGTGTACCGAATAGAGGTGTACTGACTGCCGGCGTCGGCGTGCGCGAAGAGGCCCGTCAAATCGGCGACGCCGGCCGGGGTGCGGGTCCCGGTCGCCATCTCCAGCGCGTCGAGAACAAGGTCCGTACGCATGCTCGTCGCTGCTTTCCAGCCGAGGATCCGACGGGAGAACGCGTCGAGAACGAACGCGACGTAGGCGAACCCGGCCCAGGTCGCGACGTAGGTGAAGTCCGCGACCCACAACGCGTCCGGCCGCGGCGGGTTGAACTGGCGGTTGCACAGGTCCGCCGGCCGCGCCGCCGCCGGGTCCGGCCGGGTCGTGCGCACGGTGCGGCCGCGGCGCACGCCTTCCAGCCGCAGCACCTTCATCAGCCGCTCCACCGTGCACCGGGCGACCGCGATGCCTTCCCGGTTCAGCTGCAGCCAGACCTTGCGGGCGCCGTAGACGCCGTAGTTCTGGTGGTGCACCCGGGCGATCGCGAGCATCAGCCGCTCCTCCCGCACGTCCGCCTCGCTCACGCGCCGCGCGGTCTTGACTGCGTCGTAGTAGGTGCTGGGAGCGATCACAATCCCGTGCTCGGACAGCACGCGACAGATCGGCTCGACCCCCCAGCGCACCCCATCGGCGCTCACCCGATCGGCGTACGTGGCGATGAACGCCACGACTACCGCTGTGGCCGGTCGAGCTCGGCCGCGAAGAAACCCGCCGCTGCCTTGAGGATCTCGTTGGCGCGACGCAGCTCCCGGTTCTCCACCCGCAGCTTGCGGACCTCGGCCGACTCCAGCGTCGTCACACCCGGCCGCCGCCCGCCGTCTACCTCAGCCCGGCGGACCCACTTGCGAAGCGTCTCGGTCGACCCGATCCCCAGCTTGGTCGCGATCGACTCGATCGCTTTCCACTCCGACTCGTACTGCTCGCGCGACTCGGCAACCAGCCGGACAGCGCGCTCTCTGAGCTCCTGCGGATACCTGTGATTCATGCGTGTCATCGGACTCCATCCTCACGGATCGGAGCCTCCGGACACGCCGGGACGATTCACTTCGCCTCTCAGTGACTTCTCGGGGGTTAGCTCCCATCGTGCTCGCACCCTGGCGACGGGACATCGCCCAAATCAGGTAACTCTCCCTGTAGTCGGCGCGCGCGGGTGGGTTGGGATCGGTACTCGAATCGGCCGCAGCCGGTCTTGTCGAGTGTGGCCTGAGCTCCGCCACATGCTGAGTTCGCCGAACTAGACGGTCACGGCACCGGACCGGGCGGCGAGGGCGACGGCTTCGAGCTTCGAGTGCACCTCGAGCTTCGCCAGCACGTTGCGGACGTGGGTCTGCACGGTGTGCGCACTGATGACGAGCCGGGCAGCGATCTGGTCCGCGGACTCGCCGTACGCCAGAAATTGCAAGCGACTGGCACAAGTTCAGTTAGGTGAGGCCGCCGCTGTCATACACGGCGCCATCAGACCTTCGCGCGCGCTGTCGTCGCCGTCGCCTACCGCGTCGATCGGGGCGGCGGTCGCGACCCGCCGCGAGCCCCGGTGCTCTCGGAAGCTCCATGCCGCAACTGTCAGCAGCAGCAACAGCCATCCAGCGGCGACGTGCAGGTTCCCGAAGACCTTTCCGGATCCCGGCGGCAGCCACGGCTGGTCCGGCGGCGCATCCTGCGTCGCAAACAGGTAGACCCCGAGCGGCGCCGTCCACCAGTGCATCGGCGACCGGACCCGCACGGCACTCAGCACGAGCGGCAGCAACGCGACGGACCAGTACGGCTCGCTCATGGAGCCTGCGAGGAACACGCCCAACGTCAAGGCACCGGCCTGCACCGACAGGCGCACTGCGACGTCCGGTAGGCGCAGCGACCAGTAACAGACAGCCAGCACGAGCAGCACGATTCCCACCCGGACCGCCAAGACGACGAGGTGTGGCGCGCCGAGATAGGCCCCCACACGTGCCGCTGACACGTTGAACTGCATCCGCACCACCGTCATTGACGGGAGGGTGTAGTACCGGTAGTCCGTGCGCCCGACGTCGGTCAACAGCAGCCAGCCCGCCGCGTTCACCCCAAGGCAGATGGCCGCGGCGGTCACAGTGGACAGCCACCGCCGCCCGAGCAGTGGTATGAGGAGCAGGGGCCCGACGATCGGTTTAAGCGCGGCCGCCAGCCCGAACGCAATTCCGGCGGGGAGCTGCTTGCCGCACGTCTGGCTCCAGAGTGCGAGGGCGACGAGCAACGCAATGACCGTGTTCACGTTCCCAAGGACCATGGTGTACGTCACGGTCTCACTGAGCGCGAGGCCCAGCAGCGTGCCAGCCGCCACCGATGAGCGCCACGACTGGTTGAACATCTTCAGGACTACCAGCCCGGCCAGCACTGCGCACACCGCCGTGACCGCGACCAGCGTGATCCGGCTTGCTTGCCGGTCGAGCAGCGCCATCGGCGAGGTGATTAGAAGCCCGCCCGGCGTGAAGATGTAGCCGTGGTCTGCGTACGGGGACGAGTGGCGCAGAAACGCGGACGCCCCGTTGTACAGGGATGTGAAGTCGTAGGCGCTCTCGCCGGGCAGCGACCGAGCGATGACTGCGAGGAAGGACGCCACTGCGACCGGCCACAGGACGGCTCGCCGCCGCCGTTCCGCATGGTCGCTCAGCAAGTCGCCCCCGTGTCACCCCAGGCCCGCGGCAAGAGCGGGCCGTAGGCGACGGTAGCAGCGCTGGTAGACGCCGAACCGGTCGGCGTCGAGCATGACCATGACGGTCGCGTTCGGCACGTCGACGCCGACCTCGACGACGGTCGTCGACCTCGCCCGCGGCGAAGCGGTGCATCACCTCGTCCTTCGCCTCGGGCGGCAGCGGGCCGTGCAGCGCCTCGACCCGCAGCCCGGCCAGCGGGCCGGCGGCGAGCTCAGGGGGCAGGACGTCCTCGACTGCGACCGCCGGGCGCCGCGCGTCGGCGGGCTCGGGCTCGGCGTCGTCGCCGCCGCCGCGCATGGGGAATATTTGTCGGCGTAGGGATGGGCCACCCCGGCGACTGCGAAGCCGTAATCCTGCAGCATCGGGCTGAAGTCGGTTGAACTTCCCAGCTGGTAAATCACCGGGGCACCACCACTCGCGCCAGCCTCAAGGACCTCATAGGCTACGAAAGGCTCGGGTGGCCCGACAAACGATCACGACAGCCAGTGTGGAATCTCGGAGAGCCTCGTTCCCCGACCCAGTACTCAAGCGTGCGCTCATCAAGGCACCGCTCGCTTTTCCTGACCCGATCGAGCAAAAGCTTCAGATTGACGTCAGGCCGGTAATGGCTGCCAGTCTGGCTGGGTCCCGTCGCTCACGATCAAGTGCTTCCTGCTGCCGTCCGCCTTCATGACGTAAATGCCCGCGGGAGCATCGTACGGATCGTAGGCCCACACGATGGAGCCACCGTCCGGTGACCACGCTGGGAAGTAACTCCAAGTGTAGGATCCATTCTTGGCCCCGGTTTCGGTGAGAACTACGGCGCCGGTACCATCAGTGTTTACCCTAAGAATGACGGCGTCGTCCGCTGACGGTACCGCGCTGACGACAATACGCTGTGCCTTGGGTGCCCGATCGGCAGCGTAGCCACCACCACCGGCTACGCCATGAATGCCGGAACCATCTGCCGCGTTGAACTCACGGCTGGAAGCGCCCTTGTCCCCGCTAGATATGCAAAAGTAGGTGGCGATAATACGGTCGCCGGGTGTGCCCCAGGTGGGCTGGGAGTAATCACACGTGTAGTAGCCGTCCGCGTCGACACCACTGACCGTCAACCGTCTTGCCGTCCCGTAGGGGGCCGTGGACTTGATTCGATAGATGTCGTCAACGCTGTACCGGTCGCTGGCGAAGGCCAGTTGTCGCCCGTCGGGCGACCACGCCGGATCCGTTTCATTTGAACTGCGGGTAGTGACCGCCGTTACCCCGGACCCGGTGGCAGTCATGAGGAAGATGTCCCAGTTGCCGTTTCGAGTGCTCGTGAAGGCGATCTTCTTCCCGTCGGGTGACCATGACGGCGAGTCGTTGTTCCCCGTCGAGGTGAGTTGCCGCAGCCCGCTGCCGGTGGGGGAGATGCTAAAGATGTCTCCACCCCGGACGAACGCGATGAGCCCCGACTGCCCCGGGAAGGCCGCAGAGGCGGGAGCTGGCGGCACCGTCGCCAGCAGCGCCATGGACGCAGCAAAGACCAATGTCTGGCGGAAAACCCTCAAGCTGCGAACCCTTCACCAATCCAAGGCTGGCGCACAGGCGTGCGTGCCACGTCGGCAGCGTAGCATCCAGGTCCGCAGCACGATCACGCTTCTTATCGGCCACGAGGGTGATCGTAGAGACGACCACCGTCAGGATCGCGATTGGCGGCGGCCCGCACGCCGGCGTGGGCTCGCGGTGCTCAGTCCGCTACGTCGCCGTCCGACCGAGGGCGCTCCGCAACTAGGCGGCGCGTCTCGGCGTACCGCTGCTCGATCCACTCTTCAAAGCGGCACCGCTCAACGCACCACTGCCCGCGCCCGCCGATCTTGATAGCCGACAGCTCCCCCGAGCGGAGCAGCGCGAGCACCTGAACGCGCGTGGTCGCCAGCTCGTCGGCCACGTCGTCCACCGTTAGGAACCGGGCCGCCACGCCGACTAGCCAACCACCCGCAGACGGACAGCTCGGCGACGGCACGACCACCAACCGCAGCGTCCCGGTCGACGTTTCGGGCCTGTCGATCGGGGTGACCGCGATTGCCGCAGGCGCATTGCACACCTGCGCCCTCACCTCAGCGGGCGATGCGAAGTGCTGGGGCAACAACGGCAGCGGCCAGCTCGGGAACGGCACCACCACTAACAGCAGCGTCCCGGTCGACGTTTCGGGCCTCTCGAGTGGGGTCACCGCAATCACCGGCGGCGGATTTCACACCTGCGCCCTCACCTCAGCGGGCGAGGCGCAGTGCTGGGGCAACAACGACAGCGGCCAGCTCGGGATCGGCACCCTTAATCCCAGCAGCGTCCCGGTCGACGTCACCGGCCTGTCGAGCGGGATCACCGTGATCGACGCCGGCCTCTGCCACACCTGCGCGGTCACCTCGGCGGGGGCGGCGAAGTGCTGGGGGCTCAACCGCTACGGCCACCTCGGGAACGGCACCACCATGGACAGCGACGTCCCGGTCACCGTCTCGGGGGTCTCGGCGGTAACCACGGTCCCCGACGCACCTAGCAGTGTGAGCGCCACCCCGGGTAACACCTCCGCCTCGGTGACCTGGAGCGCTCCCGCCAGCGACGGCGGGTCGGCGGTCACTGGTTACGTCGTCACCCCGTACGTCGGTTCAACCGCCGGCACGCCGCAGAGTTTTTCTTCGACAGCGACCACGCAGACCGTCACGAACCTCACCAACGGAACGACCTACACGTTCACGGTTGCGGCGACCAACAGCGTCGGCACTGGGGCGGAGTCGGCGTCCTCCAACGCGGTGACGCCCGCAGCACCGGTCTCCTACACCCTGTCGGTGACCAAGGCGGGCACCGGCACCGGTGACATCACCAGCTCGCCGACCGGGATCAACTGCGGCAGCACCTGCTCGGCCAGCTACCCCAGCGGGACCTCGGTGGGCCTCAGCGCCACGCCGGCGACCGGCTCCACCTTCGCCGGCTGGAGCGGCGCCTGCACCGACACCGGTCCCTGCGCGGTGACGATGGACGCGGCCAAGTCGGTCACGGCCACCTTCACCGGCGCTTCTCCCGCCACCACGACGGTGCAGGAGTCGGCGCCCGGAGTCCGATACAACAGCTGGGCCGGAGTGGCCGACGCCGCGGCCAGCGGCGGCAGCTACCGGATGAGCGCCAAGACGAACGCGAAGGCGACCTTCAAGTTCACCGGCACCTCAGTCACCTGGCTGATGCGCAAGGGCCCTGACCGGGGCCAGGCGTCGGTGACGATCGACGGCGTGAGCAAGGGCACCGTCGACCAGTACGCGCCCAGCCTCACCAACGCGACGCAGGCCTACAGCGGTCTAGCCAGCGCGGCGCACACCGTGGTCATCAAGGTTCTCGGCACCAAGAGCAGTGCGTCCAACGGCACGAACGTGACGGTCGACGGCTTCCTCGTCGGTGCCGCCACCACACCGGTCGAGGACAACAACACGAAGGTGTCGTACGACACCTGGACCGGAGCGATGAGCCCGTCGGCCAACGGCGGGACCTACCGCAGCAGCGCCAAGACCAACGCGACTGTCAGCTTCACCTTCACCGGTACCGGCGTGGATTGGATCACCGCTCTGGGCACCGGCTACGGCAAGGCAGCG
>JBPCOB010000276.1:0-16622 GCA_051000715.1 Mycobacteriales bacterium | reverse complement strand
GCCAGTGCGGCCGAGATCAAGAAGTCCTACCGCAAGCTGGCCCGCAAGTTCCACCCTGACGCCAACAAGGGCAGCCCGTGCTCGGAGGACCGGTTCAAGGAGATCTCGGAGGCCTACTACGTCCTCTCCGACGACCAGCGCCGCAAGGAGTACGACGATGCACGCTCGCTCTTTGCCGGCGGCTGGTTCCGGATGCCCCGGGGGCAGGGCCCGAGCCCGGCTGGTGCCGGTGGCTTCAGCTTCGACCTCGCCGACCTGCTCAACGGGGCTTCGGCGCCGGGCGCCGGGGGAGCCGGTGGCTTCGGCGACCTGTTCGGCGGGCTCTTCGGCGGTGCCGGCCGGCGTCCCGGCACCTCGGCCGGGCCGCGACGCGGTCGTGACATCACCTCCGAGGTGACCCTGTCCTTCTCGGACGCCGTCGGCGGCGTGACCGTGCCGCTCCGGCTGGCGATTCCGGGGAGCTGCACGGCCTGCTACGGCAGCGGGGCCAAGCCGGGAACGGTGCCGCGGGTCTGCCCCACGTGTAGCGGGACCGGCACGGTCGGTGCCAACCAGGGCGGCTTCGCCTTCGCCGAGCCGTGCCAGGAGTGCCTGGGCCGCGGCCTGCTGGTCGACGAGCCGTGCCCGGTGTGCGCAGGCACCGGCAAGGGCATCACCGAGCGCACGCTCACGGTCCGGATCCCGGCCGGCGTCGCAGAGGGCCAGCACGTCCGGCTCAAGGGCAAGGGCACCCCGGGCGAGCGGGGCGGTGCAGCCGGTGACCTCAACGTGGCGGTCCACGTCACCCCGCACCCGGTGTTCAGCCGGAGCGGAGACAACCTCGCGCTGACCCTGCCCGTCACCTTCCCGGAGGCCGCTCTCGGGGCCACCGTCAAGGTCCCGACGCTGGCTGGCCCGCCGGTCACCCTGCGGCTGCCCGCCGGTACGACGAACGGCCGGACGCTGCGGGTGCGCGGCATGGGCGTCACCCGACGCGACGGCAGCCGCGGCGACCTGCTGGTGACGGTGGAGGTCGCCGTACCGCAGAAGCTGTCCGGGAAGGCGCGCGAGGCCCTCGAGGCCTTCGCCGCCGAGGCGGCCGACGATCCCCGGGCGCACCTGACGGCGATGGCCGGCGGCGCCGGATGAGCGACTTCGGCGGCTTCGCCCATGACGACGCCCCGGTCTACGTCATCTCGGTGGCCGCTCAGCTATCCGGGATGCATCCGCAGACGCTGCGCCAGTACGACCGGCTGGGCCTCGTGTCGCCGGGTCGGGCGGTGGGGCGCGGTCGCCGTTACTCGGCGCTGGACATCTCCCTGCTCCGCGAGGTTCAGCGGCTCTCGCAGGACGAGGGCGTCAACCTCGCCGGCATCAAGCGGATCCTGGAGCTGGAGAACCAGGTTGCCGCCCTGCGCTCGCGGATCGCCGAGCTGCAGGCCGAGCTCGACGATGCCGAGGCGGCCGCCGTACGCCGCGAGGCCGCCGCTCATGCGTCCTACCGCCGAGACCTGGTCCCGGTAACTCCCGCCGCCGTCGTTGTCTGGAGACCAACCCGCGGCCGGTGATCCTCACTTGCCGGCTTCAGCCTCGATCTGTGCTGGCGACGGGACCCCCAGAACGTCGCGGAAAGTCCGAGTGGTCAGGCTGGCCACCGCCCGAAAGTCGTCGGTGGTGGCACCGCCGGCCGTGTTGACCGGAGGTCGGTTCGCGGCCCAGTCCGTCCGATAGTTCGGAAAGCCGAGCCTCTTGTCGGGCGCTCCCCAACCAAGCTGCACGAGCCGCGACTGCTGCCCGCTGTCGAGGTTGGCCGGTCCACCGGCCTCGGCGGGACCGGCGCATTCTGCGATCAGACCGTCGCGGTCGGCGAGGAACTGGACAAACAGCTCCGGGTGCTCGCGCCAGCTCAGGACGAGGAACTCGTCCGGGCGCAGTCGCCCCAGCCGGTCCGCCAGGGCAGTCTCGAACTCGTCCCACATCAGATCGGGATCAGCGCGGCATCGAAGTGGACGTCCACCGCATCCCGAAGCTGTAGCGCGCCGAAGAACGCCGAGTACGGCTTGATGCCCCACTCGCTTTGAACTACCTGGGCCCGGCCGCTCACCCTGGCCGGCTCGCCGTCCTGCACGCTGGCCCGGAACGTGAGGGGGCGGCTGGTCCCCAGAATGGTGAGAGATCCCTCCACGCCGAGGTCGGTAGGTGTGCCGCTGAACCGGGTCGCCGCGAAGGTGATCTCCGGGTGCGACTGGGTCTCGAGGATCTTCTCCCGCACTCTCTTCTTGATCTCCGCCCGGTCGCCGTCGGTGAGCGGCTTCAGCCCACCGGTGCCCGCACGGACCTCGAGCGAGTCCACATTGACCCGGACGGTGACGTGTGACTGCGCGGGGTAGTCCGGAGTCACCCGGGCGGTGCCGTCCCAGTCGGTCACCTCGATAGTGAGGTCGTGCCCGATTGCTGCGCCCGGTCCCGTCCGGTAGGTGCGCAACAGCAAGCGGCCCTCCGGCGGCCCCAGTCGGTAGTTGCCTTCGGTCAGTGGCATCGGTCGATGCTAGGAGTTCGGGCTCGCGTCGACCACCCCATGCGGTTGGCCTCATCCGCCTGGATACGCCGGAGGTCGGGATTTGGAGGCCGTCTGCTTCGCATTCGCACGGAGGCCCGGTCGTCGGGGAGCGGCATGGGCGCCGCAGAGGCCAGTGGCTTGAGCGCCGGTCCGCTCCCCGGGCAGCTCACCCCCGTCGAGGTGCCTGCGGGCAAGCTCTACCAGGGCATCGGCGCGGCGCTGGGGCGCGGTCGTGCTCCGTTCACGCGTGGGCTGGCGCCAGCGCGCCCGTCGTCGTACCGAAGGGCTTGTTAGCCCGAGCTCCCGGAGTTTTTGCCGGGGGCCACGGTGACCTTGTCGCGGATCTGTCCGTCCCGGCCCTTGATGATCAGCTCACCGCCGCCGAGATTCCTCAAGATCTCATGGCCGCGCTCGATTGCTTCCGCCTGCGTCGAGCCAACCGCGCTGACGCGCTCGTGCTCTTCCTTTTCGACGGCCCAGCCGCCATCGGGATACTCAACTACCCACCGCGTGTTCGCGGGCATGACGACCTCCGGATCGTAAGAGCGATGACCGTACCGCCTCTGCCCCTGGGCCCCGCGCGGGGTGACGGCGACAGAGTGATCGGTGGCCCGGTTTGCGCGGCCTAACTTGAGTGGAAGAGACTCAACACCGAAGCCGTTCTAGCAAACGACCGACCGCTGAGACAACCAGAGAGATCATGGACGCCAACAAGCTGACCACGAAGAGCCAGGAAGCACTCTCCGACGCCGTACGCCGGGCCGCCGCCGAGGGGCACCCTTACGTCGAGCCGATGCACCTCCTGCTCGCCCTGCTGGCCCAACCGGAGGGCACCGCAACCTCGCTGTTGCAAGCGACCGGCGTACCCACACCCCAGTTGCGGGGCGCGGCGGAGGCGGCACTCGACCGACTGCCCAGTGCGGCCGGCGCCACCGTGTCGGCGCCGGCGCTGTCCCGGCCGACGCTGTCCGTGCTCAACACGGCGGCCGAGCGGGCTCGCGAACTGGGCGACGACTACGTCTCGACCGAGCACCTGCTGGTCGCCCTGGCGGCCGTCGGGGGTACCGGCCCGACCGGCACGGCCACCCTGCTGCGCGGCGCCGGTGCGACGCCGGAAGCCCTGCTGGCCGCCTTCGACGGCGTCCGCGGGCACTCGCGGGTCACCTCGCCGGACCCGGAGGGCACCTATCAGGCGCTGGAGAAGTACGGCGTCGACCTCACCGAGTCCGCCCGCAGGGGCAAGCTGGATCCGGTGATCGGCCGGGACACCGAGATCCGCCGGGTGGTGCAGGTGCTGTCTCGACGTACGAAGAACAACCCGGTGCTGATCGGCGAGCCCGGCGTGGGCAAGACCGCGGTGGTCGAGGGGCTGGCCCAGCGCATCGTGGCCGGCGACGTGCCCGAGAGCCTGCGCGGCAAGCGGCTGGTCGCCCTCGACCTCGGCGCGATGGTGGCCGGAGCGAAGTACCGCGGCGAGTTCGAGGAGCGGCTCAAGGCCGTGCTCACCGAGATCCGCGAGAGCGACGGGCAGATCGTGACCTTCATCGACGAGCTGCACACCGTGGTCGGTGCCGGCGCGGCCGAGGGCGCGATGGACGCCGGCAACATGCTCAAGCCGATGCTCGCCCGCGGGGAGCTGCGGATGGTCGGTGCGACCACGCTGGACGAGTACCGGACGAGGATCGAGAAGGACCCGGCGCTCGAGCGGCGGTTCCAGCCGGTCCTGGTCGGCGAGCCGTCGGTAGCCGACACGATCGGCATCCTGCGCGGGCTTAAGGGCCGGTACGAGGCGCACCACAAGGTGGCCATCAGCGACGCGGCGCTGGTCGCGGCCGCGACCCTGTCCGACCGGTACATCACCGCCCGGTTCCTTCCGGACAAGGCCATCGACCTCATCGACGAGTCAGCGTCCCGGCTGCGGATGGAGATCGACTCTCGCCCGGTGGAGATCGACGAGCTGCAGCGCACCGTCGACCGACTCCGGATGGAGGAGCTCGCCCTCGCCAAGGAGGACGACTCTGCCAGCCGCGACCGGCTGGAGCGGTTGCGCCGCGATCTGGCCGACCGCCAGGAGGAGCTCGACGCTCTCAACGCCCGCTGGGAGCAGGAGAAGTCGGGTCTCAACCGGGTCGGCGAGCTCAAGTCCCGCCTGGACGACCTGCGTGGACAGGCCGAGCGAGCGCAGCGCGACGGCGACTTCGCTACCGCGTCCCGGCTGCTCTACGCCGACATCCCGGCGGCCGAGCAGGAGCTGGCCCAGGCCGCGGCGTCCGCCGAGGAGGCGGCCGGTACCCCGATGGTCAAGGAGGAGGTCGGCGCCGACGACGTCGCCGAGGTGGTCGCCTCCTGGACCGGCATCCCGGCCGGCCGCCTGCTCGAGGGCGAGACCGCCAAGCTGCTGCGGATGGAGGAGGTGCTCTCCGCCCGGGTGGTGGGTCAGGCGGACGCCGTACGCGCCGTCTCGGACGCCGTCCGAAGGGCCCGGACCGGTATCTCCGACCCCGACCGGCCGACCGGGTCGTTCCTCTTCCTCGGCCCCACCGGTGTCGGCAAGACGGAGCTGGCCAAGGCGCTGGCCGAGTTCCTCTTCGATGACGAGCGGGCGATGACCCGCATCGACATGAGCGAGTACGGCGAGAAGCACTCGGTGGCCCGGCTGGTCGGCGCCCCACCCGGCTACGTGGGCTACGATGAGTGCGGCCAGCTCACCGAGGCGGTCCGCCGCCGGCCGTACGCCGTGATCCTGCTCGACGAGGTGGAGAAGGCGCATCCGGATGTCTTCGACGTCCTGCTCCAGGTGCTCGACGACGGGCGGCTGACGGATGGCCAGGGCCGCACGGTCGACTTCCGCAACACGATCCTGATCCTGACCTCGAACCTGGGCTCGCAGTTCGTCAACGACCCCCAGCTCGACGACCAGGCGAAGAAGGATGCGGTGCTAGCGGCGGTGCGCGCGACGTTCAAGCCGGAGTTCCTCAATCGGCTGGACGACATCGTGGTCTTCGGCGGCCTCGACGTGGCGGCGCTGACCAGAATCGTCGACCTGCAGATCGAGCGGCTGGCCCGCCGGCTGGCCGACCGTCGGCTGGTGCTGACGGTCACTCCAGCGGCCCGCGAATGGCTGGCGCTGACGGGGTTCGACCCGGTGTACGGGGCCCGCCCGCTGCGTCGGCTGGTGCAGACCGCGATCGGCGATTCGCTGGCGCGCGCGCTGCTCAGCGGCTCCGTTCGCGAGGGTGACGAGGTGGTCGTCGACCTCGACGACGCCAAGTCGGCCCTGACCGTCTCACCCGCGCGTCAGATGTCCTTGCCGGCGTCCCGGTAGCTGGGGTCGCCCATCTCGCTGGTGCCGCCGAGCCCGCTGGTCTCGCCCATGTCGTCGGTGTCGCCGTAGTCGCTGGGGTCACCGATAGTGCCGGGATCGGCCCCGCTGTCCGCACCGAGGTTGCTGGGTGCGTCCATGCCGTCGACCGGGCCGAGCGTGTCGTCCGGTCCTATCGGGCTGCCGCTGATCGTCATGGGCTCCAACTCTGCGATGTCGACTGATCCATGTCCCTCCGGTGTCGCTATGACGACACCAACTCGGCATGGATCATGGCGGCGGCTCGGGCACCTGCTATTCCGGTGCCGCGAATGGTCCTGCGAGGCTGCCCTGGTGCACGCGCGATCGCAACTGGGGGGCCCGAAGGAGCGCGGTAGCGCGTCGTAGTACCGCTCGATGCGGTGCAGCAGGTCGGCGACCCGGGCGACCGTAATCGACCCTGGGCGACCCTGGCAGGCTGGCGCCGTGAAACTGCTGGTGCTGGGTGGCACGGCGTTCGTCGGTCGAGCGGTCGTGACGGAAGCGTTGGAGCGGCAGTACCGCGTCACGACCTTCAACCGCGGCCGGACCGGTACGCCGCTGCCCGGCGTCGAGACCCTGTACGGCGACCGCACCCGGCCGGCTGACCTGGAGGTGCTGGCCGGGCGGCGCTGGGACGCGGTCGTCGACACCTGGTCCGGCGCGCCCCGTCATGCGGGACAGACCGCCCGACTGCTCGCCGGGGCCGTCGGCCACTACGGCTACGTCTCCAGCCGGTCGGTCTACCGCTGGCCGCTGCCCGTGGGCGCGGACGAGAGCGCCCCGGTCGTCGGTGCTCGACCGGACGCGGACCACACCGAGTACCCGGCGGACAAGCGCGGGGCCGAGCTTGCAATCCTCGAGGGGTACGGCGACGCGCTGCTGGCGCGCGCCGGGCTCATCCTCGGTCCGCACGAGGATGTCGGTCGGCTGCCATGGTGGCTTCGGCGAGTGGCGGCCGGCGGAGAGGTCCTGGCTCCCGGTCCGCCGGACATGGCCCTCCAGTACGTCGACGCCCGCGACCTTGCGGCCTGGATGCTGAACTGCGCCGAGCAGGGGACCACCGGCCCGTACAACGTGGTGAGTGCGCCCGGTCACACGACGACGCTCGGGCTGCTGACCGCCTGCCGCGACGCGACCGGCGGGACGGTGAGGTTCGTCTGGGTCGACCCCGAGTTCCTGCTCGCTCATGACGTCGAACCGTGGACCGAGCTGCCGGTGTGGGTCCCGCCGGACAGTGAGTACGTCGGCCTGCACCGCGCCGACACCTCGGCGGCACTGGCTGCGGGGCTGCGCTGCCGTCCGGTCGCCGAGACGGTCGCCGATACCTGGGACTGGCTCCGTCGCCTCGACGAGCTCCCCCTGCGCGAGCGAGAGGGGGTCTCCCCTCCCGGGCTCGACCCGGCCAAGGAGCGTCGGGTGCTAGACGCCTGGCGCAGCGCCCCGGTCCCCTATGGTGCCGGGCGTGGCCACTGACCGGGACGTCCTGCTGCGGATGATCCGAGCCGATGCCGTGGTCCACGAGCGGGTCACGCTCAGCTCGGGCCAGGAGGCGGACTACTACGTCGACCTCCGCCGGGTGGCGCTGTCCGGGCGCGGTGCCCCGCTGGTCGGTCGGGTGATGCTCGAGCTCACCAGCGACCTGCGGTACGACGCGGTGGGCGGGCTAACCCTCGGCGCCGACCCGGTGGCGACGGCGATGCTGCACGCCGCGGCCACGGCCGGCCGGGCGCTCGACGCCTTCGTCGTCCGCAAGGAAGGCAAGGCGCACGGGCTGCAGCGCCGGATCGAGGGCCCGGACGTCACCGACCGCGCCGTGCTGGCGGTCGAGGACACCTCCACGACGGGCGGCTCGGTCCTCACCGCGGTGGACGCGCTGAGGGAGGCGGGGGCCGATGTCGTGGCGGTCGCCGTCCTGGTCGAACGCGGTGCCGCGGCGGCCATCGCCGCTGCCGGGCTCCCCTATCTTGCGGCGTACTCCCTCACCGACCTGGGGCTCGACTCGCCCGCGGTCAGCTGAGGCGGGCTATCCGGCCCGGTCCGGCGTACGCCGCTGCCGAAGCAGCTCGACCAGAATGGGCAGCACGGACACCGCCACGATGCCGAGAATCAGCAGCTCGAGGTGCCGGGCAACGAACTTGACGTTGCCGAGCTGGTGCCCGACCAGCGTCACCGAGATCGTCCACGCCAGCCCCCCAACGACGTTCCACGTGGTGAACGTGCGCGCCGGCATTCCTGTGACTCCGGCCAGCGGATTCATGAAGGTGCGGACGATCGGCACGAACCGAGCCAACACGACGGCCTTGCCCTCGCCGAACCGCTCCAGGACGCGCTCGGCTCTGGCCACGTTCGAGCGCCGGAACAGCCGCGACTCCTCCCGGTCGAAGAGCACCGGACCGGCCCGACGGCCGATGACATAGCCCACCTGCGCGCCGGCGATCGCCGCCACCGGCAGCGTCACCAGCAGCAGCGGCAGTGACAGCCGTACGCCGGGCAGCCCCCCCGCAGCGGCGAAACCGGCCAGGAAAAGCAGGGAGTCGCCCGGTAGGAAGAAGCCGAGCAGCAGCCCGGTCTCCGCGAAAACGATCGTGAGGATGCCGATCGTCCCGAAGGTCTCGACCAGCGAACGCGCGCTGAGCAGGTTGACGGCCAGCAGCGGGGCATCGGACACCGGAGCCACGCTACAGACCGGGCGCTGCACCGCGGGCTCAACGCGGCGTGAAGACTGGTGTCGGTGCCGGCGGCACGAGCCTCTTCGCCCGCCGTCGAGATGCCGAAGGAGTCGCATGGCAGAGCGTCTGGTCGTCATCGGCGGTGACGCCGCCGGCATGGCGGCCGCGTCGCAGGCCCGGCGCCGCCGCGACGCCGACGACCTCGCGATCGTCGCCTTCGAACGCGGCCACTACACGTCGTACAGTGCCTGTGGCATCCCGTACTTCGTCAGCGGCCTCGTCAAGACGTCGGACGAGCTGGTCGCGCGGGCGCCGGAGGTCTTCCGTCGCGACTACGCCATCGACGCGCGCACCCGCTCGGAGGTCACCGAGATCGACCTCGACCACCGCGAGGTGCGGGTGCGCGACCTGGACGCCGGCCGTGTCTACACCGAGCCGTTCGACTCGCTCATGATCGGCACCGGCTCGGTGCCGATGCGTCCGTCGGTGCCCGGAATCGACGCCGAGGGGGTGTATGGCGTCCAGACCCTCGACGACGGCGTCGCGCTCCGCCAGGAGGTGGACTCGGGGCGGGTCGAGCGGGTCGTCGTAGTCGGGGGCGGCTACATCGGGCTAGAGATCGCCGAGGCGGCGGCCGTCTGTGGCCTCCAGGTCACCGTTGTGGACCTGGCGAAGACCCCGGTGGGCACCTTCGACCCCGACATCGGCAGCTTCATCGCCGACGCGGTCCGCGGGCTGGGCATCGAGCTGGTGCTCGGCGAGGCGGTGACCGCGGTGGAGACCACCGGCGGACGCGCCAGCGCCGTCCACACCGCGGCGGGGCGGGAGCTGCCGGCCGACCTGGTGGTGCTCGGTCTCGGCGTACGCCCGAACGTGGCCCTGGCAAAGGCAGCCGGCGTACCGCTGGGCGAGAGCGGCGGCATCGCGGTCGACCAGCGGATGCGCACCCCGGTCGAGGGCGTGTGGGCGGCCGGGGACTGCGTCGAGTCGCGGCACCGGCTCTCCGGCCAGCGGGTGGTGGTCGCGCTCGGCACCCACGCAAACAAGCAGGGCCGGGTCGCCGGGATCAACCTCGGCGGCGGCTACGCCACCTTCCCCGGCGTCATCGGCACCGCGGTGACCAAGATCTGTGACCTCGAGGTGGCCCGCACCGGGCTGTCGGAGCGAGAGGCGCGAGAAGCCGGCTTCGAGTTCCTCACGGCCTACGTCGACTCCACGACCCGCGCCGGCTACTTCCCCGGGGCCCGGCCGATCCGGGTGAAGATGACCGCCGAGCGCCGCTCGGGCCGGCTGCTGGGGGCGCAGATCGTGGGGCGGGAGGGCGCCGCCAAACGGATCGACGTCCTCGCCGCCTGCATCTGGAACGCGATGACGGTCGAGGAGGTGCTCGGCCTCGACCTGTCCTACGCGCCACCGTTCGCACCGGTGTGGGATCCGGTGCTGATCGCCGCCCGCAAGTCCTGGGAGGCGGTCGAGGCCGACATCCGCTCCTCGCCGGCGTAAATCTTGGGCGGCGATTTCCCTCGTCGGTCACTCTGGCCATACTGCGAGACATGCCGATCGCGACCGCTGAGATCTACGCCGAGATGCTCGACCGGGCGAAGGCCGGCGGCTTCGCCTACCCTGCGATCAACGTCACCTCGAGCCAGACGCTCAACGCCGCCCTTCGGGGTTTCGCCGAGGCCGACAGCGACGGGATCGTGCAGGTCAGCACCGGCGGTGCCGAGTTCCTCTCCGGTACGACGGTCAAGGACATGGTGCTGGGTGCCCAGGCGCTGGCGGAGTTTGCCCACCGCGTCGCCAAGGCGTTCCCTGTCAACATCGCTCTGCACACCGACCACTGCCCGATGAACAAGCTCGACAGCTACCTGCGGCCGCTGGTCGCGATCAGCCAGGAGCGGGTCGACGAGGGCCGCGAGCCGCTGTTCCAGAGCCACATGTGGGACGGCTCGGCGGTCGAGCTCGAGGAGAACATCCGGATCGCCGACGACCTGCTCGCGGCCTGCGTCAAGGCCAAGACGGTGCTGGAGATGGAGATCGGCGTCGTTGGCGGCGAGGAGGACGGCGTCTCCAACGAGATGAACGAGAAGATGTACACCTCCCCCAAGGACATGCTGCGGGTCGCCGAGGAGCTCGGCACCGGCGAGAAGGGCCGTTACCTGCTGGCCGCCGTCTTCGGCAACGTGCACGGGTCCTACAAGCCGGGCATGGTCAAGCTGCGCCCGTCGATCCTGCGCGAGGGCCAGGACTACGTCGGTCGGCAGCTCGGCAAGGACAAGCCCTTCGATCTGGTCTTCCACGGCGGCAGCGGCTCATTGCTCGAGGAGATCCGGGAGACCCTCGGGTACGGCGTGGTGAAGATGAACGTCGACACCGACACCCAGTACGCCTACACCCGACCGATCGCCGACCACATGTTCAGGAACTACGACGGCGTACTGAAGATCGACGGCGAGGTGGGCAGCAAGAAGCTCTACGACCCGCGGTCCTACGGCAAGAGCGCGGAGACCTCGATGGCAGCCCGGGTGGTCGAGGCCTGCGAGGACCTGCGCTCGACAGGTCACACGTTGCGGAGGTAGCGAACAACGTTGAGAAGAACGGGCGGCACGGCGGCGGAGCGGGAGTTCGGCGACTATGTCGCCGCCCGGCTGCCGGCCCTGCTGCGCTTCGCCCACCTGTTGTGCGGCGACCCGGCCCGCGCCCACGATCTGGTGGAGGACGGGCTGGCGTCGGCGTACCGGCACTGGCGTACGGCGCGCCGGTCGGCCGACGCCTACGTGCGGCGGGCGGTGCTGCGCAGCTACCTGGGCCGGCGGAGGGAAGCTTCCGCGGCGGCGGGCACGGTGCCAAGGCGCGGGACCGGCGGGGCGCCGGGATGGGCATCGCTGGGCGACCTGCCGCCGCGGCAGCGCGCGGTGCTGCTGCTGCGCGAGGTGGAGCAACTCTCGGAGTTCGAGACCGCCGAGCTGGTCGGCATCGCGCCGCGAAGGGCGCACGCCGCCTATCTGGCCGCCGCGACGTCGCTGCGGGAGCGCGCCCCCGACTACCGGCTGGCCGACCTGCCGGAGGAAATCGCGACGACTGGCCGACCCGATCGAGATGCGTCCGGGTGGTCCGCCGACCCGCTCGAGGCGGTGCGCCGCCGCGCGAGCCGGCAACAGCGTCGCTTGCTGGTCCGCGCCGGCGCGGCGCTCGGGGCGCTGGCGCTGGCGCTGGCCGTACCGCTCTCGATCCGGTACGTGCAGCACCGAGCGCACGATCCGCTGTCCGTGCCGGTGGCGCGCGGCCTGCTCGACTGGCCGACCCGCGGGGCGCTGGCCCACGACGGCGGTTTCCTCGGGACAGTCCAGCAGGTGTGGCGGACCGGTGCCGCCGGGGCGGGCGGCGAGCCACCGACAAGCGATGTTAGGGCGCTGTACGCCGGCCGCCTTGGTACCGGCCGCTTCGCCGTGCTGGAAGGGCTGGACGCCGGCCGGACCCCGTGGGTGGCGGTCGTCGCCGAGCACGGCCCGGACGAAGCGACCACGATGACCCTGGACGCCGTCGGCCGGTTGCCTGCCGTTCCCCCGCCGGTCCTGGTGCTGGGCTACGACGGCAACCTCAACGTCCCGTGGTTGGAGCCGGCACCGCCGTCGGCGTACTACCAGGCGCTGGTCTCGCCCCGGGTGACCCGCCTCGAGCAGCGGGTGCTCGGGCTCAAGCGGCCGGACCCCTACCCGCCGGGCTTTCGCGTCCTCGAGCTCCAGGACGGGTTGAGCCAGTCCTGGTTGTCCGTGCCGGCCGGCACCCGAGGGGCACTGCGGGCCTACCGGCGGGACCGGCTGATCTTCGAGGGCGTCATGCCGCTGCGCGACCCCGTGCCCCAGCCGGTGACG
The DNA here is from genome assembly GCA_051000715.1 of Mycobacteriales bacterium. Classification (GTDB taxonomy): domain Bacteria; phylum Actinomycetota; class Actinomycetes; order JALYNC01; family JALYNC01; genus JBPCOB01. The sequence continues at coordinate 4,196 of JBPCOB010000276.1, read as the reverse complement.
GTGACCGTGGTGCCGCCGCCGATGCCGGCGTCCGGCCAGCGCGTCGGGGGCGAGCAACAGCACCTGGACGGCCTGCTGTTCGCCGAGCGGCTCGGCGGCTGCTCGGTCGAGGTCAGCACAGTGTGGGCGGGGCTGCTGCCCGACGGCGTACCAGCGCGCCTGCTCGCCGCCCGCTGCGGCTCCCACTACGCCAGCGCACTGGCGGTCGGCCGAGATGCCCGTAGCGAGGTGGTCGACTTCAGCCTGATGCGGCTCGGACTGCGCGGAATAGACGTGGTGGCCGGCCGGGCGCCGCCGTCCCGGCGAACCCGCGAGGCCGCCGTCGTGGCGATCGCCCGCGTCCCCGACACCCGGCTGGAGCTGCTGAGCTCCGGCCGCCTGGCCGCCTCCTCACGCACCGGCGTACTCGTCGCCTCGGTGCCGCCGCCGTCCGGGCGCTGCCGCTGCCCGGACGCCGAGCTGCGCGCCTACGATCCGGCTGGCCGCCGGCTCTCCGTCGGTGGCGGCCTCACCTGAGCGTCCCCCGGGCCGCACCGGCGCGGGGGATCCGCTCTTTCTGCTCGACGATGTCACGGTCACCCGAGGACGCGGGACCGGCCATGTACACCCGCTGTCGGGTGTCACCCTGTCGGTCCTGAGCGGGCGGTGCACCGGACTGGTCGGCCCGAGCGGCGCCGGCAAGACCACGATGTTGCGGCTGCTGGACCGGATGGAGGAGCCCGCTGCGGGCCGGGTGCTCTTTCACGACGTCCCACTGCCGGCGTACGACGTCCTTGACCTGAGGCGCCGGGTCGGGCTGGTCCAGCAGGCGCCGGTGCTGCTCGGCGATTCCGTGCTCGAGGACCTGCGTGTCGGCCGACCGCAGCTCTCCGAGGAGGCGGCACTTGACCTGCTGGACCGGGTGGCGCTGCCGGCAGAGTTCCTCACCCGCGCGACGGCCGGGCTCTCCGGGGGTGAGGCGCAGCGGCTCTGCCTGGCCCGCGCTCTGGCCGTTGGGCCGGAGGTTCTTCTGCTGGACGAGCCGACCTCGGCCCTGGACTCCTTCGCCGCGGCAGCTGTCGAGCGGGTGCTGCGCAGCCTGGTCGGCGACGGCCTGACCGTGGTGCTGGTCAGCCACGACCTGCGCCAGGCGCGCCGCCTGGCTGACGAACTGGTGGTCGTCGTTTCTGGCACGGTGGCCGCTGAGGGACCGGCCGGTCGGATCTTCGCCGACGCCGGCGACGAGCGGGCCCGCGCGTTCCTGGTGGGGGCGTCGTGACGCCGGGCGGTGCGCTGGTGCCGTCGTGGACCGGAGTCGCGGCCTCGGCCGTGCTGGTCGGGCTGGCTCTCGCCGTCGTTGTTTCGGCGCGTCTGGGGCTGGCCCGCGAAGTGGTCGTGGCCGCTTTGCGGGCCGGCGTCCAGCTGGTCGCGGTCGGCGCGGTGTTGCGGCTGCTGTTCGTCCACACCGGGCTGCCCGGCTCCCTGGGGTGGGTGGCCGGAATGGTCGTGGTGGCGGGTCGGGTGGCCGGCGGGCGTGGGCGCGGCGTACCGCGTTCGTACGCCGTGGCGACCGCCGCCGTCGCCGCCGGCGTAGCCGCAACGCTCGGGATTCTGATCGCCGCCGGCGTGATCGCAACCGAGCCGCGGGTCGTCGTACCGGTCGGCGGCATGGTGGTCTCGACGGCGATGCAAGGTTCGGCCATCACGCTGGCCCGGCTCCGCGACGAGGTGACCGCGTCCCGCCGGCTGGTCGAGGCCCGGCTGGCACTGGGACTGCCGTCGACCGAGGCCTTCGCGCCGCAGCTGCGGCAGGCGCTGATCTCCGCGTTGACCCCGTCGTTGGACAACACCAAGGTCGTCGGCCTGATCGCCCTGCCGGGCGCGATGACAGGGCTGATCCTCGCCGGCGTCTCGCCGCTGACCGCGATCCGGTACCAGATCGTCGTGATGTACATGCTGCTCGGCGCGGCCTCGCTGGCCGCCCTGGTGACCGCCCGGCTCGCGGCCCGGGCGCTGTTCGACCCGGCGCACCGGCTGCGGGAGCTCGAGCCGGCCGGCGTACGCCGGTGGTGGTCGCGGCCGGCGGCCTGAGGTACTACGACCAAGGCGCAATGGCAGGTCACACCGGAGCGGGGCGAGTCTCGAGCCAGTTGCTCGGAGCGCCTGCTAGGTCCGCGACCGCGGACCACGCCCCGGGTCGGGAGGAAGACATGAACGTTTCACGTCGGGCGGCGCTCGTCGGCACAGCCATGGCGGCCTCGATGGCGCTCGCCCCGGTCGCCCACGCCAGCGGCGGCGGTGGCGGGGGCACTCAGGTGCAGGGCGTCTCCTCCGGGGCCAGCTCGTCCACGCTCAAGGCCAAGCCGGACAACGGCCGGCTCGAGGTCGAGTTCCAGGTCGACTCCAACAAGGCCGGCCAGAAGTGGAACGTGCGGCTGTTCGACAACGGCACCCGGTTCTTCGCCGGCACCCGCACCACCATGGCGCCCAGCGGCTCGTTCGAGGTGCGCCAGCTCACCGCCAACCGGGCCGGTGCCGACCACATCGTGGCCCGCGCCACCAACCCGGCCACTGGCGAGGTCTGCCGCGCCAGCCTGACCATCTAGGTGAACGGCCGACGGGCCCGGTGGGCGGACTGCCCCCGCCCACCGGGCTTGCGGCGTGCGGCGCTTGCAAGCGGTGTCCAGGGAGGACACTCGATCTCGACGACACCATGATGAGGGGGTCGCATGGTCAGCGCGACCGCCGCCCGCGGCCGCGGGGAGGACCGGCCGACCAGGCTGGCCCGCCCCGAGGGAACAGCGCCGGCGCGAACTGCTACCTCCGTGTCGCACGCGGTCATGCAGTTCGTCGTCACCGGGCTCGTCGCGCTCGCTCTGGTCGCGGTGGGCACCACTTTGCTCAGTCGGCAGGCTCCCGGGACGAGGCGCTGCGCGACGCCCGCTCTCTCACCTGGGCGCTGGGCACCAAGGTCATTTCGCCCACCCTCGACGACGGGGTCCTAGCCGGCGACCCCGCCGCCCTGGCCCGTCTCGACCGGGTCGTCCGCAGCCGGGTGATCCTGGCGCCGTTGGTCCGAGTCAAGATCTGAACGGCCACCGGGCGGATCGCCTACTCCGACGAGCGAAGGCTCATCGGCTCGACGTACGAGCTCGGCGAGCATGAGCGGGACGCACTCCGGACCGGGACCACGAAGGCCGACGTCAGCGACCTGTCGGAGCCGGAGAACCGGTTCGAGCGCGGGCAGGGATCGCTGCTCGAGGTGTACCTGCCGATACAGACGCCGTCGGGCGTCCCGCTGCTGTTCGAGACCTACTCCAAGCTCAGCTCGGTAAGCGCGCGCAGCCGGGAGGTCTGGCTCGCGTTCGCACCGATCACGTTCGGCGCACTCCTGCTCCTCCAGCTGGTACAGGTCCCGCCGGCGGATAGCCAGCGATCTGCACGACGGCCTGGTCCAGGAGCTGGCCGGCGCCTCTTTCGTGCTCGCCGGCGCGGCCGACCGAGCCGCCGCGATTCGGGAGCCGGAGGTGTCCGGCGCCCTGCAACGGGCAGCCGGCGGCGTCCGGCAGAGCATTCGTGCGCTGCGCTCGCTACTCGTGGAGATCTACCCGCCGAACCTTCGTTCGGCCGGTCTCGCGGCCGCGCTCTCCGACCTGGTCGCGCCGCTGTCGAGCCGTGGTATCGAGACCCGGCTCGACCTGCCGCCGTCGGTGGAATTGCCGGAGGAGGCCGAGGCGCTGGTCTTCCCGGGTCGCCCAGGAGGCGATTCGCAACGTGGCCAACCACGCGGGCGCGCGAACAGCGGTCCTACGGCTCACGGTTTCCTCGACCTGCGCGGTGCTCACCGTGACCGACGACGGGCAGGGGTTCGAGCCGGAAGCCGTCGCCGACCGTCCCGCCACTGGTCACTTGGGCCTGGTCGTGTTGCGTGACATCGCCGCCGATGCCGGGGCGGACCTTCGGCTCGACTCGGCGCCCGGCCAGGGCACCAGCGTCCGGCTGGAGGTACCGCTGTCATGATCCGGGTCTTGCTGGTCGATGATCACAAGCTGGTGCGAGCCGGTCTCGAGTCGTTGCTGAGCGCCGCCGAGGACATGGACGTCGTCGGTGCGGCCGCGGATGGCGCCGAGGCCGTCGAGCTGGCCCTCCTCGCCACCCCGGACGTCGTCCTCATGGACCTGTCGATGCCACCCGTCGGATCCTGGCGACTCTGCCCG
>JBPCOB010000275.1:0-5610 GCA_051000715.1 Mycobacteriales bacterium | reverse complement strand
ACCTGGAGATGCGGCAGCCGCTCGGACAGATCGCGATCACCCATCCGAGCGACCAGAGAGCAGCCGTTCTGCATGCCCACCCTCAACCTCGGGATCGTCGCCCATGTCGACGCCGGTAAGACAACACTGACCGAACGTCTCCTCTTCGAGACCGGGGTCACCACACACGTCGGCCGCGTCGACCACGGCAACACAACTACCGACTCCGACGATCTTGAACGAAGCCGCGGTATCACCATCCGGTCCGCCGTCGTCACGTTCAAGATCACGGGAGTCGACGGCTCCGACACGAAGGTCAACCTGCTTGACACCCCGGGCCACTCCGACTTCGTGGCCGAGGTCGAGCGGGCCATCGCCGTGCTGGACGGCGCAATCCTCGTAGTCTCGGCCGTCGAAGGAATCCAGGCCCAGACCCGGGTTCTCATTCGCGTCTTGGAACGCCTCGGGATTCCCTTCCTGATCTTCGCCAACAAGATCGATCGGGCCGGGGCTGCATACGAGCCGACGGTGGAGGCGCTCAACCAGGTCATCGTTGGCGACGCCGTTGCCCTCAACGAGCCGGTCGGGCTCGGCGGCCGGGCCGCCGAGGTCGCAACCCGCTCCGGGCCACGTTTCGTCGAGGAGTTGATCGAGCGACTATCCCGATACGACGAACGGCTGCTTCTGCAGTACGTCGAAGGCGTACGCCCACCCTCCCAGGAGCAGGCGCTCGCTCTACTCGTCGAGCAGACCCGAAGCGGACGGACCCATCCCGTGTTCTTCGGGTCGGCGCTCGGCGGTGTCGGGATCGCTCACATCATCGGCTCTCTGACGTCCTACCTGCCGCCCACCAGCGGCGACGCCGGGAAGGACCTACACGCCACCGTTTTCAAGATCGAACGTGGTGATGCTGGGCAGCAGATCGCCTACGTACGCGTGTACGACGGCACCCTAGCCGCGCGCGATCACGTGGTCGTCCACCACCGCACGGCGACCGGCACAGTCGTGACCCGCGAGGCGCGTGCGGTCAGCGTGCGCACGTTCGACCACGGCGCCAAGACGATCGACGTGGCCGCCCACGCTGGCGACATCGCGAAGGTCCTCGGAGTGACCGGCGTTGCCATCGGCGACCAGATCGGACGCTGGGACCCGGCGCGCAGCGGCCGGTTCTTCCCTCCCGGTCTCGAGTCCGTCGTACGCGCCCGAGATCCAGCCGAACGGACCAAGTTGTTCCAGGCGCTGCAGCAGCTGGCGGAGCAGGATCCGTTGATCAACGTGCGACTCGACGGCGTCGACCAGGAGGTCACCGTCAGCGTGTACGGCGAGGTGCAGAAGGAGATCCTCGCCGCCCGGCTGGACACGGAGTACCGCGTGATGGCCGACTTCCTGCCGACCCAGACCGTGTGCGTCGAGCGGCTCGCAGCCACGGCCGAGAGCCATGAGCAGACCGCGATGGGGAATGCCTCCGTCGGTCTCCGCGTGGGGCCCGGCGCGGCCGAGTCGGGAGTCGAGTACGTGATGGGTGTCGAGCGCGGCTTCCTCCTCCCCTCATTTCACACCGCCGTCGAGGAAACCCCGTCACGGGTGGTCAGGCAGGGGCTGTTCGGATGGCAGGTCACCGACTGCATCGTGACTCTTGTACACGGGCGCTACCACGCACCGACCCCGTCGGCCGGGGAGTACCGCAGGCTGACCGAGCTGGCCTTTCACCACGCGCTGCGGCGAGCCGGGACAACCGTATGCGAGCCCGTCAGCCGCTTCGATCTTGAAATCCCCGCCCATACGCTGACACCCGTTCTCGCCAAGCTGGTGGCGGCAGGAGCCACCCCCGAGCTAGGTGAGGCGAGCACGACCCGTTGCCGCGTCACGGGCACGATGCCGACCGAGGAGGTCGACGAGTTCGAGCAGCGACTCCCTGGCATGGCGTCGGGCCAGGGGGTGTAATTTTCCGAGCCGGCCGGATACCAAGCAGTTCGAGGTCCTTCATCCACCCGGGCCGTCCGCGGTGGCCGCGAAGCACGGCGTAACCCGGACGTGCACGGTCGGTGACAAGCCGCGACGGCGTGGTCAACCAACCGGTGGCCCCACCAGGAAGCAACTCCTGCCGCCCACCGCGCAGGTGGAACTCGTCAGAAAGGGTGCACGTCAGCGACCGAGCCAGGTACCGCCCCTACGACCCGCCTGAAAGCGTCTCAGCCTCGGCCCCTCATCCGGCGAGCATCAAGCCCTTGTTGACCTCCTAGAACCCGGCCGGAACCTTGGAAATGAGACGCCGCTCGCGAGGCACGCCGGGCCGTCCCGGACGCCTGCGTCGAGGCCGTCGCAGAACCTGGTCCGAAGCTCGGCCCGTCTGGACCGGGTCGAGCGCCAACTTCTGAGACGTTTCCAGCGTCTTGGAGGCTGTCGCATAATCGCCGGCGACAGCACTTGAGCCAAAACGTCTGGGGCAGAGGAGGCTCTCGGCGTGCACCATGTTGTGTCGCAACGGAGCGGTTCCCTCATTTTGCGACAGGCTCCTTGGCGACTGCTTGTCGCCCCTCATAGCGTCCCACCTCTCCGCCGTCGCGTAGACGAGTCGCGCGGCAAGCGCTCGATGCGTCGCTAAGGACCGTATGTGAGACAACCGAGCGGGCAGAACGGCGCTTCTGGCTGGCTCCTGACTGGGCGCCGACGCGCTGCATCGCTAGCGGCGCGCACGACGTGATCACGTCAGCCGGTCCCACAGGTCATGGTGGGTGAAGAAAAGCTGAACCTCGTCAAGCTCGACGACGGCAGCCTCGGCACGGGCGACCGTGGCCCCGGCGACCCACCCGTTCCCGCCGGCCAGCCCGGCCGACAGGTACGCCCGGCTTCCCGGTCGATATGCGCGCCTTAGGTCGCGAGCCTGAGCGAGGACTACCCCATGCGTGGGTTCCCACAGCCGGATCTGCCCGTCGGCCTCTCCCAAGACGACTGCGTCGTACCACCGCCAGACGACCACGTCGGAGCCGTTTGGCGCGGCGGCGATGGCTACAAGGTTGCAGGGGGCTACCCGCTCGGTGCGGGGCCCCGGGAAGGGCACGGCGTACGACACCATGGCCTGCTCATCCTGTGCGAAGACGGTGCACGCGTCCTCGCTCGTGCTCAAGACGATGGCGAGCCGGAGCACCGGCTCGCGGTCTCCCTCCGACGACGAGGCGGTCATCCGTCCACCTTCTCGCACTGGAGGGCGCTTCTCAGGCTGCAGCAGGACGCTCTCCGCGATCTGAGATGCGCCTGATCTCGAAAGTGTGCCCGCTGTGGCACTCGGCTATGACGCAAGAGCGACATGGTCATGGCACCGCCTCCGGCTGACTTTCGCTCACGGGACGCGTACTTGGGCGACCTCCTACCGCAGATAACCTCCCCGACGTCAAGCCCGGCTCACCGACTGTGGCGACGGCCGTATTGACCGGCGTGCTGGTCCCGGTGACCCCGGTCGGCATACTGGTGCTGGCCGCCCCCCTGATCGCAGTCATGGCAGCGCGGGTGGAGCAGTCCAGCGACGGACGGCCGAGCGGGACGGACGATCTCGCCGGCGCTGCTCATCGCCGCCGTGGGCTACCTGCTCAAGCTCGCCAGAATCTCATCGCCCACGGGCCTGCTCGAATTGCCGCTGCTCGCCCGCATCGCCGGGCTGCTCCCGGTCGCTCTGCGCCCCGGCTCGTCACCACAGGCACTATCGTCACCATGGTGGTCGACGCTCGCCTCGTCGGGCTTGGCGCTGCCGTGGCAGCTCTGCTGCTGCGCGATCCCGTTCCTGGGAGTCGTGGTCGCGGCGGCTGCGGTCACCGCCCTCAGCCGGCTAGCCGTCGGATAACTTCGGGGCCGTAGCCGCATCCGCCGCCGCTACGATTCGCCGATGCTCGGCGAGCAGTTCCGGTCACTTCTAGAGGTCGCCTCCCCGGCGGTGTTGATGACCTATCGGCGGGCCGGGACGGCAGTGGCCTCGCCGGTGTGGTTCCGGCTGCAATCCGGTGTCTTGGAGGTCGTCATCGCAGAGGGCGATATCAAACTCCGGCATTTGGCTCGCCGCGCGGAGTGCTGCCTGACCGTCTTTGAGGCGGTGCCGCCGTTCAGGGGCGTCGAGACCCGCGGCGCGCCGGAGCTGGTAGTCGGCGACGTGTCGGAGGCGCGGCTTGCCATCGCGAGCCGCTACCTCGGTGCCAGGGATGGGGCGCGGTTCGCCGCCCAGCGCAAGCCACACGGGACGCTCGTTCGGCTAGCCTTGGACGACGCCCGCACATGGGACCTCTCCGCGATCCTGCCCAGCGGCTGACGCGAGCCCCAACGCATGCGGTGTCGCTTCCGACGAATGGCTGAGTAGTGAATCCGCCAACGGGACCCCCCGCAGCGCTGTCCTGCTGGCGAATCGCCTGCGACACACGGTTACGACACCGGCCGGATCGGCCGTCCGGCCAGGGCTCCGTCGGTGGCGACGAGCAGGTTGGTGTCCCAGCGTTTGGTCGGCGACGCGGGGGCCGCCGTCGGGGCCGGTGCTCTGGCCGAAAGGGTGAGCAGTCGAGAGCGGGTGCTGCCGGTCAGGTGGCCGCGGCGGTCGCGGACGTGGGTGTCCGGTCGCTGGCCACGCCGTCGGCGGTGAGCTCGGCGGCCAGCAGGGGCTCCGCGGCAAGGGACTTGACCGGATAGCGCCACAGCGAGGCGACGCGCATGGGCACCTAGGTTTTTTGGTTGTCGGCGGGCGGGCTACTGCAGGGGAAGGGCCTGGTCGCGCTCACCGTCGGGCCGGGGGCCGAAGATACGCCGGTCGGCGGCATCGATGGAGACGTCGTTGATGCTGGCCTCGCGGCGGCTCATGTAGCCGTGGGCGTCGAACTGCCAGTTCTCGTTGCCGTAGCTGCGCCACCACTGGCCGGTCGCGTCGCGCCATTCGTACTGGAACCGCACGGCGATCTTGTCGTCGGTGAACGCCCATAAGCTCTTGCGCAGCGCGTAGTCCAGCTCCCGCTCCCACTTCGCGGTCAGGAACGCCACAATCGCCTCTCGGCCCCGAAGGAACTCCGACCGGTTGCGCCACTGCGAGTCCGGCGTGTAGGCCGCCGCTACCTTGGCGGGGTCGCGGGTGTTCCAGGCGTCCTCCGCGGCTTGGACCTTGGCCAGTGCGCCGGGCTCGTCGAACGGTGGTAGCGGAGGCCGCGGCGCGGGCGTGCCGGTCACCTCAGACCGCCACGAGGGGGTAGTCGATCTCGGCGCCGGCGCTTATGCTGACCTCGGTCCGGTCGGGGTCAGCCGTCATTCGCCGGTCTGACCGTCGATTGACTCGCGCAGCAGGTCGGCGTGGCCGTTGTGCCGGGCGTACTCCTCGATCATGTGTACGAGGATCCAGCGCAGTGAGGGACGTCCCTGACCGCCCCAGGCAGGGTGCGTCGCGTCCAGGGCGATGGGATCGGCCTCGAGCTGCGCGGCTACGACCCGCCGAGACGCTTCCACTCGCGCTGCCCACAGCTGCCGCAGTTGCTCGCCGGTGTCAGCGGCGCAGTTCTCCCACTCCGCCGCCCAAGGCATGCTGGCCCACGGCTCGAGCGGCTTGCCCTCACCGACCACGTCGCTGAACCAGTTGTCCTCGACGCGGGCCAGGTGCTTGAGCATCCC
>JBPCOB010000274.1:0-2674 GCA_051000715.1 Mycobacteriales bacterium | reverse complement strand
TACGGGCACCCGACGACACTAGCGGCTTGCGGGAATCTGTCGGTTAGCCTGCCGACGACAGGCGCTGCGGAACGATCGGTGGCGCCGACGCCGGCGGGGGTCCCGGTAGCACGAATACCGGATTGCTGCCGGCAACGACGGTTGTGCCGTCGGAGGATACGACCTCCACGCGGATGTAGGTGCCCTGCGTGCCGGAGAAGCCGACCTGCCGGCTACCCGTCGAAAAGGAATTAGCGGGCAGCACAGTACCCAGGGTCTGCACCAACGGATCGGGGCTCCCCGTGCCGGCGTAGTCGGTGAAACCTTGGACCACCCGCACCCCGCTCCCGGCCGGAAGGCCGGCCGCCATGATGGAGACAGTGCGCTGGCTGCTCTGGCTCGTCGAGACCTGGCCCATCACCGTGCCGTCGTCGAGCACTAGGTCCAGCGAGACCTGCGGGGCCAGGCCGGTGTGGGCAAAGAACGCGCGACCGGCGACCAGCGCGGAGACCAGCGAGGACTCGGCGGTGTCAACGGACACGGTGCCGGTGTAGAAGCCATTTCGGTTCAGGCCCCAGTTGGTTCCGGTGTGGTCGTCGTTGACGCCGCTCCCGGTCAACAGCACACCGTTGCGCAGCAGGGTGTCCCACAGGTCGAGGTGCATCCGCAGGTTGGCCCCACCCCGGTTCGCATAGCCCACCTCCAGGACGTCCGCGCCATAGAGTCCCGTCGCCATGAGCCGGCCGAAGACGTCGCGCCGGCGGGCGACCTGCTGGTTCGGTGTTCCCATCGGAGCGTGATCGGAGCCGAAGGGGTGGTTCCACGAGGCCGCACCACCGGTGTTGTGGATCTGCGCGACAGCCGCCGGGTAGTAGTCGTCCGGAAGGGCCCCCAAGGCGCAGTCCTGAATGCTCGGGTCGCCACCGAAACGGTTGACGTGCGGGCTCAACCAGGACAGCTCAGCCGCTGCGAACTGCGAGATCTGCGGATAGTCCGCGCGGTAGGCATCGATGAGATGGGCCTGGATCTCCCTACCTCGGGTGACCGGCGCCCAAGCGAAGCGCAGCGACTCGAACTGCCCGTCGCACATCCCACGGTTGCGACTGACGGCGCCGAGGGTGATGTCGAGCAGCGACATATCGTGGGCGTGCAGGCCGGGCCACAGCACGGCGATGTCGGCGACCGGGTTGAGCGTCACGGTGCTGCGCTGCCCCGGGGTCGCAGCGATCGTGACCACACCGCTACCACCCGTGGCGTACGGCGCTGCAGGCGTCTTCGCGAAGCGGTAGGACAGCTGGTGATGCACCCGGCCGGCCGGAGAGGGATGGTCGGACAGGTCGACGAGCACCTCGAGGTAGGAGCCGTTCCCGAGGGCCGTCGGCGTGATCTCCAGCACCAGCTGCACACGGCCGACGTAGCCGCGCTGCAGCATCATCAGGCGAGAACCCGTCACGCTGGACTGATTGCTCAGCAGAAAGCGGGAGGCCGCCGCCGAGCGCCCGGCACCCTGGGCGTAGGCACGAAGCGCGCCGCCGGCGGGATCCAGCGGGCTGGGCGGTGTGGCGACAACCCCGCCGCCGGACTGGGCAAGGGTGCCGCTGGTCACCGGCAGGAAGTGGATCGGGTGGCGGTTCTCGACGTCGGGATTGGCCGAGAAACCGATGAACTGCCGGTAACCCTCGGCCAACATCCGCCAGCCGTGCTCGGTCCACCACACGGCGTCATAGCCCCAGGCAGACGCCTGCGACAGCTGCAGGGACATGCTCGCCGTCATCTCCGAGCCCGAGGCGTGCACGTGCATGGCGTTCTTGGCCACGGTCAGGCCGTTCGGCAGGTTGGCGAGCTGCAGCCGGCCGGTCGAGGGCTGGGCGGCGGCGCGCGCGGTGGGCAGCATGGCGGCGAGCGTGAGGCCACCGGCGCCGTGGAGGACCTGACGCCGCGTGTACTGCGGCGGCTTGGCCGCATCCTCATCGCACATCGAAGCTGCTCCTTCTCGGTCCGGCGATCCGGGGCAGGGGGCGTTCGAATGCTAACCTACCCTGACGTCATCGGCTCCCGGAGCCGCCCACTTGAACGCCCGCCCGAAGTAGGGTCGGGAAATGCTGGTCCACCGCGTCGCCCGGTCGTGCTGATGCGGCTCGTCACCTTCGACGTGCTGCACGGGATGTCGATCGGCGGCGGTGCTGACCGCTTCGCCGCCGAGATCGCATCGCTCGACGCCGACATCCTCGGGTTGCAGGAGGTCGACCCGCGCAGCCCCGGTCGTCGTCGCTGGATCTGGCCGCGCTGGCGGTCGCGGCGGTCGGCGCGGACGCCGCGTGCCGCTTCGCGCCGGCACTCATGGGCACCGCCGGCGAGTCGTGGACCCCGGCGGTGGACGGCGACGAGGACCGCACGAGTGAGCCGGCGTACGGCATCGCGCTCGTCACCCGGCTGCCGGTGCATACGTGGCATCTGCTGCGCCTGGCCGGCGCGCCGACGAAGGCACCGGTGCTAATCCCGGGCGAGCGGGCACAGGTCATCCTGGTCCGCGACGAGCCGCGGGTGATGCTCGCGGCGGTCGTCGCCGGGCCGGCGGGGCCGATGACGGTGGCGACGACGCACCTGTCGTTCGTGCCTGGCTGGAACGTCTGGCAGCTGCGCCGGATGAGCCGGGAGCTGCGTCGGCTGCCGGCGCCGCGGATCCTGCTGGGCG
>JBPCOB010000273.1:0-5449 GCA_051000715.1 Mycobacteriales bacterium | reverse complement strand
GCTCGAGCCCGGGCCGCCGCGGCGACCGCCCAGCAGCCCAGCGAGCCGGCGGCGAGCCCGCCGGCGAGCTCCGGCGGCTACACCGGCCCGGCGTCCGGCCGCGGGTCGGTCGCGGTGGCCTGGGCATACCGGGAGCTCGGTAAGCCCTACGTGTGGGGTGCCTCAGGCCCGAACACCTTCGACTGCTCGGGGCTGACCATGTATGTCTGGGCCAAGGCGGGCGTCTACCTGCCGCACTCGTCGCGGGCCCAGTTCGGGTCTGGGCCGCAGGTCTCCCAAGGCAGTTTGCAGCCCGGCGACCTGGTCTTCTACGGGAGCCCGATCCACCATGTCGGCATCTACATCGGCGGTGGCAGGATGATCGTTGCACCGCATACCGGCGACGTGGTGAAGGTGCAGGCGGCCTTCCAGGGAGACTACGTCGGCGCGATCCGCCCTTAGCTGACCGCGTCCTCATCGGTCGTGCGCCAATTCAGCCGCGCCGCCGCCGCATCCCGGACGTGAGCGCCTGCAGCTCCCCAACCCGCAACCGTCGGGCCGCCAGTACGTAGAGAACTCCGCCGACCAGCAGCGCGCCGGCGAGCCCGAGCAGGCTGCCGGCTGCTCCGCTACCGGCAGCGCCGGTGACCAGCCGGCTGACGGCGTATGCCGGCAACGCCGCCCCGACCGCGGCCAGCAGCAGCCGGACATAGGTGCGCGAGACCTGCCCGGCTGCGCCGGGTAGCCGCCGCCGGAGCACCGCGTGGGTGATCCCGAAGCCGGCGGCGTAGGACGCGGCGAAACCGAGCGCCAGCCCGACCACCCGCGAGTCCACCGGCAGCACGGCGTACAGGAGCAGATCGACCGCCACCATCACGGCGTTGACCGCGATGTTGACCAGCGCCGGCGTCCGGGTGTCCCGCAGCGCGTAGAACGCCCGCAGCTGCAGCTGAAAGGCGGAGAAAGGCAGCAGCCCGACGGCGAACGCGGCAAGCACCGTGCCGATCCGGTGGGCTTCGGCGAGACCGATCCGGCCGTGGTCGAAGACAACCGTGCCGATCAGTGGGCCGAGCACCAGGTAGGCGACCGCCGCCGGTACCAGGACCACGGCGGCGAGCCGCAGGCCCCCTGAGAGCTCGGTCCGGAGGGCGTCCAGCCGCGACTCCGCGGCGTGCCGACTCATCCGCGGGAGCAGCGCCGTGATCACCGACACCGCCACCACCGCGTGCGGTAGTGAGAAGAGCGTGAAGGCGTAGAAGTACGGCGAGTAGCCCGCGGCGCCCGCCGTACCGGCAGCCCGGCTGGCCGCCGTGGCCAGGTTGACCACGACCAGATAGCCGAGCTGGTTGATCGCGACGTAGAGCAGCACCCACCCGGCCAGCCGCACGGCTGGTCCCAGCCCGGTGCCCCGGAAGTCGAAGCGGGGCCGCCAGCGAAAGCCGCTCGAGCGGAGCGAGGGCAGCAGCGCCAGCGTCTGGACCACGATCCCGGCGGTGGTCCCGATCGCCAGCGTCAACATCTGCGACGTGGTCAGCAGCCGATCGGGCGTCGACGGTGCCGGCAGCGTGAAGAAGACCAGCCCGGCGCCGATCACCACGAGGTTGTTGAACACCGGCGCCCACATCGGCGCGGCGAACCGGTCGCGGGTGTTGAGCACCGCGCCGATCGTGGCTCCGACGCCATAGAACAGGATCTGCGGTAGGAAGAAGCGGGCGAAGGTGACCGCCAGCTCTCGCTGCCCGCCGGCGAGCCGTCCGTACATGCCGATCAGTAGTGGCGCCGCCACCACGGCCACCAGTGAGGCGGCCCCCAGCACGAGAGCCACCAGGGTGAGCAGACGGGCGGCGTAAGCCTCACCGCCGTCCGGATCGCGGTGGGCGGCCGCAACCAGCAGCGGTACGACGACGCTGGTGAGCACGCCGCCGAGCAGCAGCTCGTAGACGATGTTGGGCAGCACGTTGGCGACGTTGTAGGCGTCGCCGAGGGGTCCGGCGCCGATCGCGGCCGCGACGACGACGACCCGCAGGAAGCCGGTGGCCCGCGAGAACAGGGTGCCGATGGCCATGGTCCGGGTGGCCCGAACCAGGCGGCCCGGGTCCTCGACGACGCCGGGAGCGGGATCCTCGGCGGGGTCGGCGGTGACCGCCGCCCGGCCGAGAGGACCCACCGCCGTCACGCGGGCGTCTCGCCGGAAGGCCGCCGGCGAGCTCGCCACCCTCGGCGGGCCAGCCGGACCCCGACCGCGAGCATCAGTACGGTGAACGCTCCACCGGTGATCCCCAACGCCACCGCGCCGTACGCCGTCGACCGCACGAGCAGCTTCACCGGCGGGGCGTACCGCCGGCCATCCGGTGTGTACAGCTGCGCATAGACCGGGAAAACGCCGGAGGTCCGGACCGCCCGGGTGGTCTGCACCCGGACCGTGACCGAGTGCCCGGCGTCGATGGTCTGCACGCCCGGTGAGCTGGTGGTCACCCGGGCCGAGTTGCTGGTCAGCCTCAGCTCCACCCGGACCTGCTGGGACAGCCCGTTGACCACGGTCACCGGGATGGCGCCCGACCGGCTGGTCAAGGTGATCAGGCCCGCGGTGCCGATCCGTACCCGGTCCTTGAGGTCGAGCAGTCCTCGCCTGGCGGCCGCACGCAGCCGGTTCGCCCGCTGTGGGTCGTCCCGCCAGGCGGCTGACTCCAGCCGGAACACGGCGAGGTCGAGGGCGACTGCTGCTGCGTTCGGGCCGATCAGGACGGTCTCGAACTCCCGCAGCCCGGTCCGCACGGTGCCGACCGCGGTGCGCAGGTAGGACGCCGGCAGCTCCCGGGCGGTGGCCTCGGGGGGGTAGGTGAGTGGGCCTCGGGAGGTCGCCGTGGCGGCGCCGGCCGCTGCCTGCGGCACGGTCACCGCAGCCAGCCACGGCACCCGGCCGGTGTCGGCCAGCACCCCCCGGGCATACGCCGGCGCGGGGTTCCACTGGCGGGGCGGCGCCACGACGACCGTGCGCGGGTCGTTGGGATGCTCCTGAGTGATCAACATGGTCTCGGCTAGAAACCGTTGCTCGTCCAGCCGGGCGGCCGCCGCCGCGGCGGGTCCGCTGCCGAGGTCGCCGGCGCCGGCGGCTACCAGGCTGTCCAAAACGTCGTCGGCCAGCAGCGCCCGCACCGTGCCGCCAACCGTCTGCACCACCGCGCGCGCGTCCGGGGTATAGGTGAGCTCGCGGGTCAACGGTAGCGCCGCGCCGCTCAGCACGACCGTGCTGATGCCGGCACCGCTCAGGGTGTCCAGTGCCGGCTTGGTCAGCAGCCCGTCCAGCGGCCACCCGATCTGGCTGGCGTCGGCGGCGTCCGGCAGCAGCGTGCGGGTGATCTCCCGGGCGGTCTGCACCGTGTGGCTGACGTCGTCCCCCAGCCCCGCCCGCACCAGGGCCACCACGTCGGGGTCGGCGTAGGGCAGGCTGAGCACCGGTGCACCCTGCGCCGCCGCCTGCAGCCGGCGAAGCCAGCCGGCTGCCTCCGCGCTGCGGCTTCCCGGAGTGGTCGGGCCGCCAGCCGTCCGCCGTACCCGGTAGCCGGTGCGCATGTCGTTCGCGGCCTGCAGCAGCGCCGGGTCGACCGCCAGAGTCACCGGTACGCCGGGCCGCTGCCGAAGGTCCGCGGCGGCGGCGACCAGCATGGTCAGCCGCCCTTGGGAGCCCAGCTGGGCCGCGAGGCTCTCGTCGAGGAACTCTCCCGTCGGTCCGCGCGCCGGCGGTGCCACCACCGGCCACAGCCAAGCCAACCGGGTGGGCGTGAAGCCGGTGACCGTGCCGGTGAACGGCAGGAAGGTGCGGATCCGGCCGGCGGTCTGCAGTTCCCCCGAGCTGGTGCGTCCGCGCGCCTCGAGGCCGAAGGGATAGACGCCCGAGGCGGTGAGCTTCAGCGCGTCGACCGGCGTCGTCAGGTTGAAGGCGACCGACGCTTCAGGCGCTAGCGAGCCCGTCACCGTCGAGTCGGTTCCGGTCACCGTCACGCCGAACGAGCCCGTCGAGGTCACCGTCCGGGCCAACGCACCCCGGCTGGTGAGTGGCGCCCTGGACAGCCGCAGCCGGACCCGTACGTCGGTCAACGTCTCGCTCCCGCGGTTGTGGAGCGTGCCGCGCAGCCGCAGGCTGCCGCCCGGCCGCGGTGCGGTGGGCTCGAGCACATTGACCGTGATCTGGATCGGCAGCCCGGCTTCGGACTGCGTGCCCTGCGCCGGGGCCGCCGCCGGCGAGGGCTGCGGATCGGCCGCAGCGGGTGCGGACCCCAGCGGCGGTACCAGCAGCAGGGCCGCGGCCACTCCCACTGCCGCTGGCCGGAACCGCTTACTGACAGGCGGGCTCATGCGGTGTCCGCAAGGAGGTCGGGCACCTGGTCGATCAGCCGCCGCTCGTCGGCGTACGCCAGCCGACCGGCAACGTCACACAGCGGCACCCAGGCCACCTCGGCGACCTCGATGTCGGCGTCGGAGAGCGCGCCGCTCCGAGCGACCAGCAGGAAGTGGTGCACCGTCTTGTGCACCCGGCGGTCGTCGACCACGAACCAGAAGTCGATCGTCCCCAGCGGGGCCACCACCCGGCCGGTGATACCGGTCTCCTCAGCCACCTCTCGGACGGCGGCGTCCTCGTGCGACTCGCCAGCCTCGACATGACCCTTGGGCAACGACCAGAGCAGCCGGCCGCGGCGGTCCAACCGGCCGATCAGCGCCGCGCTTGCCTCCGGTCCCGGGCGGTCCACGACCAGCCCACCGGCCGACGTCTCCTCGACTCGGCGCAGTGGGCGCCGGCGGGCTGAACGAGCGGGCGCCACGCGATCGATCCTAAGTGCGGGTCGGGCCTGAACCCGGGCGCAAGCCACCTGTCTGTGGCAGGGCTTCACTCGGCCGGCCGGCACGTAGGCTCGGCGATCGTGCCCGCACCCGCGATGGACCCCGGCGATGCCGGCACCGAGCGCCTGATCGAGGCGCAGCGGTCCGTCACGGCGGCGCTGCGCGAGGTAGCGCCGGTCGCCGACGAGCTCGGCCGGCGCTTCCAGCAGGCCGGGCACGCCCTGCACCTGGTTGGCGGCTTCGTTCGCGATGCCGTCCTCGGCCGCCGCCATCCCGACATCGACCTGACTACCGACGCCCGGCCGGAGGAGGTTCTGGCGCTCACCCGGGACTGGGCGGACGCGACCTGGGACACCGGCATCGCTTTTGGCACGGTCGGCCTGCGCAAGGGCGAGCACCGGCTCGAGATCACGACCTACCGCAGCGAGGCCTACGACCGGTCCTCCCGCAACCCGCAGGTCAGCTACGGCGACTCGCTGGCGGACGACCTGTCCCGGCGTGACTTCACGGTCAACGCGATGGCGATCTCGCTGCCAGATGGCGCCTTCGTCGACCCGTACGGCGGCCTGCACGATCTGCTCCTCGGCGCGCTGCGTACACCGGGCCGCCCGCAGGACTCCTTCGCCGACGA
>JBPCOB010000272.1:0-7205 GCA_051000715.1 Mycobacteriales bacterium | reverse complement strand
TCGTCCGGGTCTGGCAACGCATCCTCGCCATGACCGCCGCGATCTGGCACAACGACCACATCGGCGCGCGGATCAAGCGATCACTGACCGCCTATGACCACTGACCCCCGGGAATTAGTCATCTAGTGAAGTTTCACCTTCCCGGTAGGCACCTTCGTCACCGGTACCAGCGCACTGGCCGCGCGATCCGGCCTCGACCTGTTCGCCTGGGTCGCGGTCGGGTCGTACCTGGCGCTGCTCGGCGCGTGGGCCATCGTGTTCGTCCGCACCACGCGGGGGGCTCTGCACGGTCGGCTCTTCCTGCCCACCGCGGCGCCGGCATCCACCTGACCGGCACGCGCCGCCGCCGGTCGACCGAATCCACCGGCCGCAGGTGCCGGCGTGAGCCAGCGCCGGACTGCGCTGTGCCCGTCGGCCGGTGTGCGGTGAACGCCGAGGCTACTTCCGTCGTAGACGCAGGCAAGCTGGGAGGGAGCGGCGGTGAGCGCTGAGGAGCAGCTCATGCGCGGACTATATGAGCAGCATGTTGATGTCGTGTTCGCGTTCGTCCTGCGCTATGTGCCCGACCGCCAGGCCGCGGAGGATGTTGTGCAGGAGACGATGCTGCGGGCCTGGCGGCACCTGGACCGGATCGACCCGGTCCGCGGCAGCCCCCGGCCGTACCTGCTGACGGTGGCCCGCAACGTGATCACCGACCTGTGGCGGGCCGGTGAGCGCCGGCCGCGGCTGGTCAACGACGACGCGGCGCTTGCCCGAGCTCCCTCCGATGATGAGGTGGACCGCGTCGTGGAAGCCTGGTCGATCGCCGACGCGCTGGGCCGGCTGTCGCCCGAGCATCGTGCGGTCGTGCAGGCCCTGTTCTTCGAGGACCGGTCGGTCGCCGACGCTGCCGCCAGGCTCGGTGTGCCGGAAGGCACAGTGAAGTCGCGGAGCTATTACGCCGTCCGGGCGTTGCGCGCTGCGTGTGAAGAGATGGGAGTGCTGCGGTGAGCGGCCACGACGATCTGCGAACGCTCCTGGGCGCCTACGTCCTGGGTGGCCTGGACGCCACCGGGCGCCAGTCGCTGCAAGCCCACCTCGCAACCTGCGCCGAATGCCGCGCGGAGCTGGCTACCTTCGCGCCGTTGCCGAAGCTACTGCGCCGCGCCCAGACCGCGGTGGGCCCAGCCTCCGGACCGTCACCTGCCTTGTTGTCCGGTCTCCTCGATGAAGTCCGGTCAGACCGCCGACGCCGTCACCGGCGGGCCATCTTCCAGGCCATCGCCGCCGCCGCCGCGGCCGCGGTGGTGCTGGTCGCCGGCGGGGTCGCCCTGCACGGACGGACGGGGTCCGGTGGTACCGCGCTGCACACCGCGGCCGGGGGGGCCACCACCGGCCGGGCCGGCTTCACAGCGAAGCCATGGGGGACCGAGATCCGCCTCGACGTCGACCACCTGCCCCCCGCCGGCCCTTTCGTCCTGGTCGCGGTCGGCCGGCACGGGCAGCGGGAACAGGCCGCCACCTGGAGCCCGACGCCCTCCGGCCAGGCCCGGCTCGTCGGGGCCACGTCGATCCCCCGGGCCGACCTGCTCCGGGTGCTGATAATGGTGGCGCCGAACCGTTCAACCCTGGCCACCGCCAACCCATAACGACTTTCGCGCCGGCCGGTGAACGGGCCGCCGTTCCGCGGCGTACACGCCGGTGACCTATCCGCCATCAGAACGGCATGACATGAGCAGCTGGACCTGCAAGCGCAGCGCCGTCGCCGCCGCAGCTGTCGGCGGCCTGCTCGCCGCCGCAGCTGTCGGCGGCCTGCTCGCCGGCACCCAGCCCTGGGCCGCCGCAGCTGGCCCGGCCGTCGTGCAGGCGCCGGCCTTGCCGGGCGCACCGCCGATCTCCGGTCGCGACCGGGTCTACACCGCCGACCAGACCTCCAACACCGTGACGGTGATCAACCCCAAAACCGATCAGGTGCTCGGCACCATCGCACTGGGATCGCAGCGCCTCGACTCGACGCTGAGCCCGCAATACCTTGACCAGGTCGACGTCCACGGCCTCGGATTCTCCCGCGACGGCCGCTACCTCGACGTGATCAGCGTCACCACCAACACGGTGACGGTCATCCGGACCGCCGACAACACCATCATGTCCCGGACCTATGTCGGGCGGGCCGCGCACGAAGGCTTCTTCGCCCCCGACGGGCGCCATGTGTGGGTCGCCGACCGGGGCACCTCCACCGTCGACATCGTCGACGGCCTGGCCGGCGGCATTACCGGGCACATCCGCACCGCCGCCGGGCCCTCGAAGGTGCTGTTCAGCCCCGACGGGCGGCTCGCCTATGTCAACCACATCCTGGCGGCGACCGTCGAGGTCATCGACGTCGCCCAGCGCCGGGTCGTCGAGCGCATCCGGGGTCTGGCCGACGTCTTCTCCTCCGACATGGGTCTGTCCCCCGACGGCCGGCAGTTGTGGGTAGCGCACAAGAAGACCGGACAGGTGAGCGTGATCGACACCCACGCTCGCGAGGTCGTCGACGTCCTCGACACCGGCCCGGACACCAACCACCCCAACTTCGTCACCTTCCCCGACGCCGCTTACGCCTACCTCACCGTGGGGGGTCTGAACGAGACGAAGATCTACCGCCGCGACCGTGCCCATCCCCGCCTGGTCGCCGCGGTGAAGTCCACCGGTGTCGAGCCGCACGGCATCTGGCCCAGCCCGGACAACACCCGGGTCTACGTCGTCAACGAGCACTCCGACACCGTCGACGTGATCGACACCCACCGCCGACATGTCATCGACACCCTGCGGGTCGGGCAGGAAGGGCAGGCGCTGGTCTACGTCGCAAACGCCGTCCCGCTCGGGACGGGAACCGCCCACCTCACCCGGCAGGGACTCACCGGTCGGGTCGTGAACTCACCCGCAACTGTCAGCGGCTCCCCCGGAAAGGTGCTGCTCACCGTCCGCGCCGTCCAGGGCCTGGACATGGTGCAACTGGCTGGCAGCGGGCTGACTCCCAACGGCACCTACACCGCCTACGCACAGCGTGGCGGGCAGCTGTCCCCTTCGTAACCTTCACCGCCGACACCGCCGGCAGCGCACCGCAGGTACTGAGCTTCTTCCGCTTCTTCGGCGTCTACTCCCGGCACACCGTCGTCGTCCGACCGGGCGCACCCGGCTAGACCGAGCCACCGTTCATCCCCGCCATCCCCTCAGTTCCCCGGCTGCGGACATCGTGTCCGCAGCGCTACACCGACCATGGCCCAGGAGGCCCCCATGAGACAGCGCATCACACTGTTGGCACTACCCCTCGCCCTGGCAGGTTTCGCCGCCACAGCGGCCCCCGCCCTCGCCGAGCGCGCCCAGGCGCCGATACTGCGCATCACGTCGCCGGTCGCAGACTCCGCCGTCGCCGGTGGCCAGGGCCGGGTCGGAGCCGGCAGCCCCAACGGCGCCGGCTTCAACATCACTCTCGAAGTGGTCACCCGCGACTCGGTCGGGGTGAAAGTCAACGAGGGCGTGGACATCCGCCGCGCCGACCTCGTCGGGCATCCCAACCCGAACTTCCCCGGGCTGCGGGTTACGGTCGACACCAACCTCATCACCCCCGACGGGAGAGTCCTCCCCCGCGGCACCAATCTCGCAGCGCTGTTCAACGTCGCCGGCACTGACGACACCCCCGGCCCGGGTGTCACTGTGTGGACCGGCTGGCACGTGCTGGAGTCCCTTCCCGCGGGCGTTCAGGCCTTCACCCTGCGTTCCTCCGTACGCGATGAGCTCGGCCGGGTCGCCCGGGACGCGATCCGGGTCCAGGTCCATCAGAAGCGCCGGTCTGGCCAGGCCCTCACTCCGCCGCCCGGCGTCGGCGACGGCGACGGACGGGCCGACCGGAGCGGGCCGGACGTTCAGCTCATTGCGCCGCGCGTACCGACGTCGGTCGCCATCGGCCCGAAGACTCCGGTGCCGCCTGCAGGTGCATTGTTCTTCCTGCAGGTCACCGCACTGGACCGGGCCCGGCACGGCATCGGGGTCAGCGAGAACGGCCCCGGCACCGGCACGATCATCGATCCCACCCAGATCGCCCTCGGTCTGCCGAACCGCTTCTACCCGGGTCTGCGGGTGACCTTCGACGTCGCGCTGCTCACCCCGACCGGACTCACCATTGCCGCCGGCACCAACCTCGCGCCGGTCTTCAACATCGCCGGCAGCGAGATCGAGCCCGGCGGCCTCATCCGTACGACGGCCGACTGGACCGTTGGCGGATCGCTCGTGCTGCCCGAAGGCAAGCACTTCATCACGATCACCGCCAAGGTCACCGACCTCGCCGGCAAGACCGGCGTCGACCGTGTAAAGGTCGACATCAGCCGGATCCGCAACGGTCAGAACCTCACTCCGAACGCCTGACCCCGCCCGGATGCCGGTCCCGCCTGCCACGCGGGACTGGCATCCGCCTCGTGCAACAGGCTGTACGGCCGGCCGGCCGGAACCTCCCACGCGCCCTCGTACGCCGCCGCCGCGGGATTGCTGCGCTTGCCATCGACGCCGAGATCAGTGACTGCCTGTACGAATTGTATTCGCTGCTGCTGCGTTGCGGCCGGACGTCGCGGCAGCGGATGCCGGCCCGGGCTCGCGACGGGAAAGCTCAGTTCACATGGCCGCGGGAATGCGGCCCGACCCAGAGTTTCCTACCGAGAAACTCAAGCGTCCCTGCACTTCCACGCCTCAGCCACCACCCACGACGAGACGCTGGCCGTCGGCCGCCGAGTCAACGCCGGCGGCCAGACGCATCTGAGCCGCCAAGCGTCGTTGCCAGCGGGCGACCACGGGAGTGCTCATTAGCCGAATCCACCGTCATTAAGTCCGCCGCGATCTATCGGTGTGAGCGCCGGCCATGGCCACCGCTGGCTGATGGTCGAGTGCGGCGGTGCATCACCACCTCCGCCCTTGCACGGGTAGCTCGGGACTTTCGACTCTGACCGCTGCCGACGCCGACGGCGTAGCTTGGGAGTGGATGAGGACGGCAACAGTTGCTGTCTCACCTGGCGGAGTCGCGTCTTGTCGGTGACCCGCACCGGCTAGGAGGGTTTGTCGTGAACCACAACAAGCACTCGTACCTGATGATCGGCCTACTGGTGGCAGGCGCCGCACTGTTCTTCACCGGCATAGTCGGAGGCAGGGTCCTGTTCCTGCTGTGGCCAGTCGCCTGTATGGCCATGATGTTTTTCATGATGCGCGGAATGATGGGGATGCAGGGCGGCAGCGACCGCAGCAACGCCGCAGACCGTGACATTCGCACCCGGGTCGAGACCCAGGACCGCCGCTAGGCGGGATCGGCCGGCTGGTGACACCGACTCGCACCGGGCGCCCAGGGCACCGTTCGCGGCATGTCCGGTCGGTCTATGAGCTCGCCGCCGGCCACTATGAGGCTTACCATCGGGCGTGGCTCGCGGTCGCTGGCCGCGAAGCCGACGCCGCCATGCTGCAGCAGGTCGTGGCGACCGGGCGACCCCCTGAAGAATCCGCGGGTTCTCGACGCCGGGGCTGGGACCGGTGCGCTGTCTCGGCTGCTCACCACCGAGCTGCCCCACCTCCGCCCCGTGTTGGCCGACCTCTCGCCGCGCATGCTGGCTGAGGCCTCAGACGTCGGCGGCTTACGTGCGGTCGCCACCTTGGATGCGCTGCCGTTCGCAGACGACACCTTTGACATCATCGCGTGCGGCTGGGTGATTGAGACGGTGGCCCGGCCGGCTGCCGTCATCACCGAGTTGCTGCGCGTGCTCGGCCCGGATGGCCTGCTCACCTACTCCTTTTGCTCCCGGCCACTGCGACGGCTTGACCGGGTTCGGACTGGACCGCTGCGCAGCCTGGTCCACGCCGCCTTCGCCGGCCACTTCCTGACCAGCCGGCAGACGCCCTTCCATGAGTGCGGCAGGTCGAGTCGCCGCAGCTTCCGCGCGGGCATGGTCACGGTCATCTCGCTCGGGAAGTGCTGCTGGGTTTCCCCCGCCATGCTGCCGCGGCGACAACGTTGACGATCCGATCGGACCTTCGCCGTGCGTGAGGTGGCCGTGTGGCTGTTGCAGCGTGCGGCCTTGCGGTTGTCGGTATCGGCGTGTTCTTCCTCGCGTTCCGGCCGCCGCTGCTACCAGAGGACCGCCGCTTCATGGCCGTTCCGGCACCGGCCCTCGATGCGGTGATGCCGGGCCTGGGCCGTTGGCTGAAGAAGGTCCGGGCCGTCGCAGCGGTAAGTGGCCGTCGGTCGGGATCAGCTGCCGATGAGGAGGGCTTCGCGGGCGGCTTCGACGACCTCGGGGCTGATGGTGCGGAGGCTGTTGATCTGCTGGATGCGTTGGATCTGGGTGAGCAGGCGGTCGACGAGGCGGAAGTTGCCGCCGGTGATCCGGACGATGGTGGCGATCGCGACTGTGCGGGTGAGCTGCTCGTCGTCGTCGTCGTCGTCGTCGATGCCGCTACCGGGCGCGAGGCCGTCGGCGTGCCAGCGGCGGGTGAGCACGGCGGTGAGCTCGTCGGGGTTGAGCGGGCGGTACTCGTGAGCGAAGCCGATGCGGCTGTACAGCTGGGGGTAGCGCGCCAGGCGCCGTGGGATGTAGCGGTGGTCGGCCGGCAGGGCGTCGGCGAGGCTGCGCCGCTCGCGCAGCTGCTGCTTGAGAGCTTTGCGCTGGGCGTTGCGCGCGCCCTGCAGCTGCTTGAGGGTGACCGCGTCGGCGGCGAGTTCGGGCGCGATCGCCCGGCACAGGTACTGGTCGTGGTGGTACACCTGCAGCTCGGCGGCGTCGCGCGGGTCGTACCGGACGGTCACGCTCTCGCCGACGTAGGCGGCCAGGACAGGTGAGATGTAGCTGGTGCTGGCGAACCGGATGCCGTCGCGCTGCACCTTGCGGCCGGTGGCCGCGGTGAGCAGCAGCAGGTCCAGGTCGTCGAGCTGAGCAGGAGTGCGGGGGATCCAGCCATCGCCGATCCAGCGGGCTACCGGGAGCTGCCCGGTCTCGGAGTGCGTCCGGTGGTGGTAGTCCTCGACGACGAACCGCTCGAGCACGGCGTCGAGCTGCTCGAGGGTGAGTGCCGGCGCGGAGGTGGGGGTGCCGCCGGTGCCGTGCGGGATGTGCCCGGGCAGGTGCGGCAGCAGCTCGCTGGTCACGGTCCGGTAGAACCGTTCGACCTTGCCGCGGCCCTGCGGGATCCCGACCCGGGAGTGGATCAGCCGA
>JBPCOB010000271.1:0-29034 GCA_051000715.1 Mycobacteriales bacterium | reverse complement strand
GACCAGTTGTTTCTGGGCGGCCGATTCCTTTGGTTCCAGAAGAGCAGGGGTGTGGCCGGCGCTCAGCGCGCCGGCCGCCACCCGTCGCTGCACGGCCACCGGCAGGTTCAGCAGCCGCACCGTGTTGCTCACCTGCGAGCGCGACCGGCCGAGCCGGTCGGCCAGCTGCTCGTGGGTGGCCCCGAAGTCCTCCAGCAGCTGCCGGTAGGCCGCGGCCTCCTCGAGCGGGTTGAGCTGCTCCCGGTGGAGGTTCTCCAGCAGAGCGTCCCGAAGCAGCGCGTCATCGGGCGTCCAGCGCACGATGGCGGGGATCTCGGTCAACCCGACCAGCCGGCTCGCCCGCCACCGTCGTTCCCCCATGACCAGCTGGTAGCGGCCGTCGGGCAGCTCGCGCACCACGATGGGCTGCAGCAGCCCGACGGCACGGATGGACTCGGCGAGCTCGCTAAGTGCGTCGCCCTCGTGAACCTCTCGGGGCTGACGTGGGTTCGCCTCGATGGCGTCGACGGCCAGCAGGCGCAGTTCGGCACCCGCTGCAGCGACGGCGTCCGCGGAAGTCTCTGTCGCGGCCGACCACTGCTCCGGCGGGAACAGCGCGCCGAGCCCCCGGCCGAGACCGCCACGGGCTGAGCTCATCCGCCTCCCTTCAGGCCCGACTGCGCAGGGCGATCTCCCGGGCAGCGTCGATGTATGCCTGGGCCCCCCGGGAGCCCGGGTCGTAGCTGAGAACCGTTTGCCCGTAGCTCGGCGCCTCGGCGATACGAACGCTGCGCCCGACCACGGTGCGCAGTACCCGATCGCCGAAATGCCGGCGGATCTCGGCGGCCACTTGTTCGGCGAGCCGGGTGCGGGCGTCGTACATGGTCAGCAACACCGTGGAGACGGTGAGCCCGGGGTTCAGCGCCCGCCGTACCCGCTCGACGGTCTCGGCGAGCGCGGTGACTCCCTCGAGGGCGTAGTACTCGGACTGGATCGGCAGCAGCACCTCGTCCGCGGCGGTGAGCGCATTCACGGTGAGCAGACCGAGTGAAGGTGGGCAGTCCAGCAGCACATAGTCGTGCGTCGAGCCTCCATCGGCGTACGCCCCCAGCGCGTTGCGGAGTCGACGTTCCCGCTGCTCCAGCGGCACCAGCTCGATCTCGGCGCCGGCAAGGTCCAAGGTTGCCGGTGCACAGAACAGCCCGGGGATGCCGGGCACCGGGCGCACCACGTCGGCCAGGGGTGTGCCGCGGACGATCACGTCGTAGGTCGACGGCAGGTCCACCGAGCGGTTCACCCCGAGCGCCGTGGATGCGTTGCCCTGCGGGTCAAGGTCGACGACGAGCGCGCGCAGACCATCGAACGCCCACGCAGCAGCCACGTTCACCGCCGTCGTGGTCTTGCCTACACCGCCCTTCTGGTTCGCCACCGCAAAGACGCGTGGTCGAGCTGGCCGCGGAAGATGCGGCCGGGCGACCCGCTCCCGGAGAGCCGTCATCGCCGCGAGTGTGATCGGGCGGTCGAGTGCCGACGACGACGTTTCACGTGAAACATTCTCGGTCAGTCACGGCCATCTCGACCGCCGGACACGCGCTCTGTTGAGGGCAGTCGGCGCACCACGACCACGGTGGCGGGGGGATCCACAACGCCGCTCCCACAGATCCGTATCGACAGCTCGCCGTCGGGCGGTAACCGGGACCGGTCTCGCTGCACTTCGACGTCGGCAGCCGCGCCCTTCATCGCCATCAACCGACCGCCAGCACCCACCAGCGGCCAGCACAGATCCACCAACCGGCCCAGCGGGGCCAGCGCCCGCACGATCACCACGTCAGCGGTCAGCAGGCCGTGCAGCGCCTCGGCGCGCTCGCGACGTACCGTCACCGTCGGAGCCAGGGCGAGCGCGGTCACGCACTCCTCAAGGAAGACGGTTCGGCGCCGCATGGGTTCGACGAGGGTCACCCGCAGGTCGGTCCGGACCAGCGCCAGCACGATCCCGGGCAGCCCGGCGCCAGAGCCCACATCGAGGACCGAACATGCGGGTGGCAGCAGCGACGCGACCACGGCGCAGTTCATCAGGTGTCGGTCCCAGACCCGCGGCGCTTCGCGAGGGCCTACCAGGCCCCGGGCGACCCCGGCTCCGGCCAGCAGCTCCGCGTAACGAACAGCCCGGTCGAGCCGGTCGCCGAACAGTGGCCGGGCAGCCGGCGGTGGTCCCGGAACCGCCAGGTCAGTCAGGCAGCACCACCACGAAACGGCCGGGCTCCACGCCCTCGGACTCGCTGTGCACGCCATCGGCGGCGGCGACCGCGTCGTGCAGGACCTTGCGCTCGAACGCCGACATCGGCGTCATCGCCGCGCGTACGCCGGAGGCCCGGACCGACTCCGCCGTCTGCCGGCCGAGGTCGGTGAGCGCCGCTCGCCGGCGGGCTCGGTGGCCGCCCACGTCGAGCATCAGCCGGCTCCGGACCGTTGTCCGCTGATGGACGGCGAGGCGGGTCAGCTCCTGAAGCGCGTCGAGCGTCTCGCCGGCCGGCCCGACGAGTTGATCCAGACCGGCACCCAGAATCGAGACCACCGCCCGGTCTCCCTCGACGTCCATGTCCAGATCGCCATCGAGATCGGCGATATCGAGCAGCCCCTCGAGGTAGTCGGCCGCAACTTCGCCCTCCTGCTCGAGCAGGGCGAGGTCGGGCGGTCCGGAGCGGAGTCCCTCAGGCCCAGCGGTGCCCTCCGGCGCCGCCGGCCCACCGGCCGATGCGTCGTCCGCCACGTCAGCGCCGGCCACCACGACGGTTGCGCCCCCGACGGGCCTTGCCACCGTTGCCGCCGGGACGGCGCGACACCGATGCCGCCACGGACGGGGTGGCAGCCACGCTCCCGCGTGCCTCGGCCGGCTTGGCCGGCGGGGGCAGGCTGCGCGAGACATGTGGCTTGGCCGGCGGCGGGGTAGCCGGCGCTGTCCCGGCGACAACCGGCGTCATCTTCGAGATCACGACGTGTTGCTGAACCATGCTCCACACGTTGGTGGTGAGCCAGTACAGCAGGACGCCGATCGGAAACCCGTAGACGATGCCGGAAAATACGAAGGTGAAAGGCAGCACGTAGAGCAAGACCTTCTGCTGCATGGCGAACTGGGTGTTTCCGTCGGCGCTGTTACGCGCCATCAGCTGGCGCTGGGTCCAGAACGTCGTGGCCCCCATCAGCGCCACCATGATGGCCGCCACCACCTTGACGGTGGTCGGGGTGGCGTCGAGCTTGTGCAGCAGCGCGGTCGAGGAGTGGAAGGACGACGCGATCGGCGCCCCGAATATCTTGGCGTGGGCCGCCTGCTCCACCAGTCTGGCGCTGATCCCGTCGTGCGCGTGGTAGGCGCCGGTGCCCTTGTCGGGCTTGATCCCGTTGAGCACATGGAAGAGCGCAATGAACACCGGGATCTGCAGGACGAGCGGAAGGCAGCCGGCGACCGGGTTGGCTCCCTGCTCGCGGTAGAGCTTCATCATCTCCGCGTTGAGCGTCTCGCGATCGCCTTTGTGCTTGGCCTGCAGCGCCTTCAGCTGCGGCTGCAGGGTCTGCATGGTGCGCTGGGTCTTGATCTGCTTGACGAACAGGGGGAACAACAGCAGCCGCATCAGCATGGTCAGGAAGACGATCGACAGGCCCCAGGACCACCCGCTGGCCGGACCGAAGACGGGGCTGAGCCCCGTGTGGATCGCGAGCACGATCCGCGCGATCGCTTCGTACAACCAGTTCAGCACGGTGCTGCTCCTGACGAGTTCGGGGTGGCAGAGCTACGCCGCGGCGGAACCGGTTCGTAGCCGCCCGGATGAAACGGGTGGCAACGCAGCAACCGACGGGCGATGAGCAGGGAGCCCCGGGCTGCTCCGTGCCGCGCCAGGGCCACAGCGCCGTACTCGCTGCAGGTCGGCAGGAAGCGACAGCGTGGTGCCAGCAGCGGACTTATCCAGCTGCGGTAACCGCCGACCAGGGCCAGCAGGCCGCGGGCCACCGGGCCTGGACTCGGTTCCGGCGGCGTTGTCACCTCGTCACCCGCAGCAGCGCCCGATCAAGGTCAGCGGCGAGCTCCGAGAAGCTGCGCCCGGCAGCCGACGGTGCCGCCCGGAGAACCAGCCTGCTGCCCGCGGGAAGCCGCCGCAGACGATCCTGCATCAGGTGGCGGAGTCGGCGGCGCACCCGGTTGCGCACTACGGCGTTGCCCACACCGCGGGAGATTATGAATCCCACTCGGGACGGCGCGGCAACCGACCGCACCGGAGTGAGGAGGTGCACGACGACCGAACCGCGTGCAGCGCGTCGCCCCTGCCGGACGGCGAGGGAGAACTCGGGTCGCCGGCGCAACCGGGAAGCAGCCGGCAGCA
This sequence comes from Mycobacteriales bacterium, assembly GCA_051000715.1. Classification (GTDB taxonomy): domain Bacteria; phylum Actinomycetota; class Actinomycetes; order JALYNC01; family JALYNC01; genus JBPCOB01. Next base: position 24,679 of record JBPCOB010000271.1, on the reverse strand, counting down.
CGTCGTCTTACCGGCTCAGGCCGACAGCTCGGCGCGACCCTTACGCCGGCGGGCAGCAAGGATCGCCCGGCCGGCCCGGGTCCGCATGCGGAGCCGGAACCCGTGGGTCTTGGCGCGCCGGCGGTTGTTCGGCTGGAACGTACGCTTGCTCACTTGCGGGCTCCCAGCAGGCGGGGGCGGCGGGGCCAGGTGGGCGGCCGTCGCGATCCTCGTCAGAATACGCCACCGGTCGGGTTCGAACCCGACTGGGCGTGTTGGTTCGGGCTGGTGTCCACAGCGGCTTGTAGGGGGTGCCCGCCCGCTGTTAGCGTCGACCGCAGGACTTCCCCCGCCGGCGGAACATCGGCCACCTAGTTGGGCCAGCGTTCCGCAGCGCGTGCCAGCACGTCTCCGGCGCCCCTGCCGGCCGGTTCGTACCGCGGCCGGTCGGCCGGTGTACGCATCACGACCATGTGACGGCCGGGGCTCGCGAGGTACCGGTTCGTTGAGGAGCGCACCGTGGCCACTGGGCCCCACGAAGCACCGGCGCTCGCCGCCGTCTGGTCGGCCGCGCTGGCCGGCCTGGCCGACGAGTTGCCCCCCCAGCACCGAGCCTGGATCGAGCTGACCCGGCCGTTGGCCCTGGTCGATGACACCGCCCTGTTGGCAGCGCCGAACGAGTTCGCGAAGGACATCCTGGACAGCCGGCTGCGGCCGCGGATCCTCAGCGCCCTGGCCAAGGAGCTCGGGTACGACGTGCGCGTCACGGTGATCGTCGACCAGGGTGCTGCGGCACCGGTCGAACCGGCGGCCGGCGAGCCCTCGGTGGCTGTCGAGCCCGCGACTCGCGCAGTTCCCGGCTACGGCCGGGACAGCGCCGCTCGGCTGACCGAACCCGCCCGGCTCAACTCCAAGTACCAGTTCGGTAGCTTCGTCATCGGTGACAGCAACCGCTTCTCGCACGCCGCGGCCGTCGCCGTCGCCGAGGCACCGGCGCGCGCCTACAACCCGCTGTTCATCTACGGTGACTCGGGCCTCGGCAAGACCCACCTTCTGCACGCCATCGGGCACTACACCCAGCGCCTCTTCGCCAAGTCCCGGGTGCGGTACGCGAGCTCGGAGGAGTTCACCAACGAGTTCATCAACGTCGTCCGCGACGGTAACGCCTATGCCTTCCAGCGCCGCTACCGCGACATCGATGTCCTGCTGATCGACGACATCCAGTTCATAGAGCACAAGGAGCGCACCCAGGAGGAGTTCTTCCATACCTTCAACTCCCTGCACAACAACAACAAGCAGATCGTGATCACCTCCGACCGGCCACCGAAGCAGCTGTCCACGCTGGACGACCGCCTACGCAACCGGATGGAGTGGGGACTGGTGACCGATGTCCAGTTCCCCGACCTGGAGACCCGCATCGCGATCCTGCGCAAGAAGGCCATCTCGGAGCGGCTGGACGCGCCGCCGGAGGTACTCGAGTACATCGCCACCAAGATCTCTACCAATATTCGGGAGCTGGAGGGCGCGCTGATCCGGGTGACGGCGTTCGCCAGCCTCAACCGCCAGCGCATCGATCTGTCCCTCGTGGAGATCGTGCTCAAGGACCTCATTCCTTACGGGGGCGGCCCGGAGGTCACCGCGGCGACCATCATGGCCGCCACCGCCTCCTACTTCGGGCTGTCGATGGAGGACCTCTGCGGCTCGTCCCGCAGCCGCAGTCTGGTCAACGCCCGGCAGATCGCGATGTACCTGTGCCGCGAGCTGACGAGCATGTCGTTGCCCAAGATCGGGCAGCAGTTCGGCAACCGGGACCACACGACCGTCATGCATGCCGACCGCAAGATCCGCGCACTGATGGCGGAGCGCCGGACGACCTTCAACCAGGTGACAGACCTCAGTGCGAAGATCAAGTCGCAGGGCCGGCACTGACGTGTCCACGACACAATGTGCACAGGCTGGGGACAACTCTGTGGACGTGAGCCGGGGTTCGGGGAACCGGCGGCGGCGGTCGGCAGGCATTCCCAGCCGTGCACCGGTGCGTCCCCCGGCCGCCCACAACGTCGATCCCGGCCGCCGAGCGCGACGACCTGCGGGGAAGGCCGCGATCCACAGCATCCACCGCCCCGACGAACACGACGTTTCTGACTGTCCTGAAGAACTACGAACCGCAGGGTGGAAGCGACTTGCTGTGCAGACCGCGCCCAACACGTCCGCCCTCTTAGCCATGCTCACCCGACCGACCGACGCGTCGAGGAGGCGGTCCCGATGAAGTTCCGAGTCGAGCGCGATGTGCTGGCCGACGCGGTGGCGTGGACGGCTCGCACCCTGCCGTCCCGGCCACCGGTACCGGTGCTGGCCGGCTTGTTGCTGGAGGTCGACGGGCACGAACTGACGTTGTCCGGTTTCGACTACGAGGTGGCGGCCCAGGCACAGCTTGAGGTCACCACCTCGGAGGGTGGCCGGGCACTCGTGTCTGGCCGCCTGTTGGCGGAGATCTGCCGGAGCCTGCCCGGCGCTCCGGTGGAGCTGGCGACGGAGGGAGCTCGGGTCGCGCTGAACTGCGGTCCGGCCCGTTTCCTGCTCCCGGTCCTGCCGGTCGAGGACTACCCGACGTTGCCCGAGATGCCCACGGCCAGCGGCACGATCGGCAGCGATGCCTTCGCCGCCGCGGTGAGCTCGGTCGCCACGGCGGCCGGCCGGGACGACACCCTGCCGGTGCTCACCGGCGTACGGGTGGAGATCGACGGCGAGGTGATCACGCTGGCCGCCACCGACCGGTACCGGCTCGCCGTCCGGGAGCTTCGCTGGCAACCCGAGGCGCCCGGCCTGTCCGCCACCGCGCTGGTACCTGCGCGCACGCTGGCGGAGACCGCCAAGGCACTCACCGCAGGCGCAGAGGTCACCATGGCGCTGGCCGCCGGGTCGGCCGGCGAAGGGCTCATCGGGTTCACCGGTGGACGGCGCCGTACGACGACCCGCCTGCTCGATGGTGAGTTTCCCAAATACCGCTCGCTGCTGCCGACCGAGTTCGCCGCCACCGCGCTGGTCGACACCGCGGGGCTGGTGGAGGCGGTGAAGCGGGTCTCCCTGGTTGCTGCCCGGCACTCACCGGTCCGACTGTCGTTCTCCGCGGACGGCGTGGAGCTCGAGGCGGGCGGCGCCGACGAGGCCCAGGCGCGGGAGCTGCTCGAAGTGACCTACGACGGGGAGCCCATGACCATCGCCTTCAACCCGGGTTACCTGCTCGACGGGCTGGCAGCCATCGACTCCGACGTCGCTCGGCTGGCTTTCACCAGCCCCGCCCGCCCTGCCGTCGTCACCGGCAAGGACCCGGGGGCGGACTACCGTTACCTGCTGATGCCGATCCGGCTGTCCGGCTGACCGCACCATCAGCGCGGAACGACACACAGGAGGCACCGTGGAGCTCGGCATGGTCGGCCTGGGGAAGATGGGCGCCAACATGGCCGAGCGGCTCCGCCGCGAGGGCCACACCGTGGTGGGGTACGCCCACTCGGGTGGTGACGTCGACACCCTCGCCGACCTCGTCGACCGGCTCGCCGCGCCGCGAGTCATCTGGCTCATGGTGCCGGCCGGCGAGGCGACGTACTCCACCGTCGACGAGCTGATGAAGCTGCTCGCCGAGGGCGACCTGATCGTGGACGGCGGCAACTCCCGTTACACCGACGACATCCGGCACAGCCACGACCTGGAGCCGAAGGGGATCGGGTTCGTCGACGCCGGGGTCAGCGGCGGAGTCTGGGGCCTGACCGAGGGCTACGCGCTGATGGTGGGCGGCTCCGAACAGAACGTCGCTCGGGTCCAGCCGGTGTTCGACACCTTGAAGCCGGAGGGGGATTTCGGCTTCGTGCACGCCGGACCGGTCGGTGCCGGCCACTTCGCCAAGATGGTGCACAACGGCATCGAGTACGGGCTCATGCAGGCCTACGCCGAGGGCTGGGAGCTGCTCGAGGCCACCGACGTCGTTCAGAACGTGCCGGAGGTGTTCCGCTCCTGGCAGCGCGGCACCGTCATCCGCTCCTGGCTGCTCGACCTGCTGGTCCGCGCGCTGGACGTCGACGACGACCTGTCCGAGCTGCGCGGTTACGCCGTCGACAGCGGCGAGGGCCGCTGGACCGTGCAGGCAGCGGTCGACCACGCCGTACCCATGCCGGTGATCTCGGCGGCCTTGTTCGCCCGGTTCGCCTCCCGGCAGGACGACTCCCCGGCGATGAAGGTCGTCGCGGCGCTCCGCAACCAGTTCGGCGGTCACGCGGTCACCGCGGCTGCGGGTTCGTTCGAGCACGGTGCGGACGCGCCCGGTGCGGATGCCGACCACGAGGACCATGAGCACGACCCGGCGGCGACCCGGCGCTGAGCCGCTGCAACGCCGCCCCCGCCATGTACGTCGCGCACCTCTCGCTCACCGATTTCCGCTCGTACGCCGGTGCGGCTCTGGATCTGGATCCCGGGGTCAGCGCGTTCGTCGGTCCCAACGGGCACGGCAAGACCAACCTGGTCGAGGCCGTCTGCTACGTCGCGACCCTGGCCAGCCACCGGGTCGCAATGACCGCGCCGCTGGTCCGCGTCGGAGCCGAGCGGGCGGTCGTCCGGGCTGCCGTGGTCCGGGACGCCCGGCGAGCGCTTGTGGAGCTCGAGCTGGTGCCGGGGCGGGCCGGGCGGGCCCGGGTCAATGGAGCGCCCGTGCCGCGCCCTCGCGAGGTGCTCGGGCTGCTGCGGACGGTGCTGTTCGCGCCGGAAGATCTCGCGGTAGTCAAGGGCGATCCGGCGGAACGTCGGCGGATGCTCGACGAGCTGCTGGTCGCCCGGGCCCCGCGCTTCGCCGGCGTACGGGCCGACTTCGACCGGGTCCTCAAGCAGCGCAACGCCCTGCTCAAGTCGGCCGCCGCCGCGCGGCGGTCAGGGGGTGGGGATCTGCGCACGCTCGACGTGTGGGACGCCCACCTGGCCCGGACCGGCGGCGAGTTGCTGGCCGCCCGACTGGAGCTGGTGGACCAGCTTCGGCCGCTGGTAGACAAGGCCTACGCCGCGGTCTCCGACGACGGGGGCTTCACGGCGCTCGACTACCGCAGCTCGCTGGCGGACCGGGCTCCACTGGAGCCGGATCGGCAGGCGCTCACCGCCGCGCTGCTGGACGAGGCCGGCCGCCGCCGCGCCGAGGAGCTCGAGCGGGGGGTCAGCCTGGTGGGCCCGCACCGCGACGACCTGGTCCTCGGCCTGGCCGGGCTGCCGGCTCGGGGCTACGCCAGCCACGGGGAGTCCTGGTCCTACGCGCTGGCCCTGCGGCTGGCGGCGTACGAGCTGCTGCGCTCCGACGGCGGTGAGCCGGTGCTGGTCCTCGACGATGTCTTCGCCGAGCTCGATGCCGGTCGTCGGGACCGGCTGGCTCGCCTGGTGGCCCCCGCGGAGCAGGTCCTGGTCACCGCCGCGGTGCCCGCTGACGTACCGGCGAGCCTCGGTGGCCTGCGCTACGACGTTTCCGCCGGCCAGGTGCGCCGTGTCGGATGAGACCGCTGCTCCTGGACGGCCGGCGGAGGTTGACGGGAACCCGTACGACGAAGGCACCGACAACCCGGCAGCAGCGGACCACGGCACGCAGCGCGCGTGCGGCGACCCGGCCCGCGCGGCTCTCGCCCGGGCCAAGGCCGACGCCGACGCACGCCGCCGGTCGGCCGGTGGGCCCGCGGCCCGGCCGGCGGTCCCCCGCGGCTCCCGCCGTGAGAGCCCGGCTGGCGCGAACGACGGCCCGGAGCTCTTCGGCTCGGCGATCCGCCGGCTGGTCGACGAACGGGGCTGGACCGCACCGGTGCAGGCAGGTGCGGTGCTCGGCCGGTGGGACGCGCTCGTAGGCGTGGACCTGGCGGCGCACTGCCGCCCGGAGCGGCTCGACGACGGGGAGCTGGTGCTGGTGGCGGAGTCGACCGCCTGGGCGACGCAGGTGCGGCTCCTCGCGCCGGCGGTCCTGGCGCGGCTCGCCAGCGAGCTCGGCGCCGGCGTGGTCCGCAGCCTGCGGGTGCACGGGCCCACCGCACCGGACTGGCACTCTGGCCCACGGCGGGTGACCGGTGGCCGAGGCCCGCGGGACACCTACGGCTGACGGGCTTTGAGATCGGCGAGCCGCGGCCTCATGTGGGGGGATGCGCAGGGGGGGTGTGGACGCGCGACGCGCCTCCACAGCGGCCTCTTTCGCAGCTCGGCGGACGCCGTACAGGTAGGATGCTGATAGTTCCGACGCCGACTGCCAACCCTCGTGCGGCGTCCCAAGACGATCGCGAGGATATTGCCGTCGTGGCCTACGATGCCGCATCGATCACCGTCCTCGAGGGCCTAGAGGCGGTCCGCAAACGCCCGGGCATGTACATCGGGTCCACCGGTGAGCGGGGGCTGCACCACCTGGTCCAAGAGGTGGTCGACAATGCCGTCGACGAGGCACTCGCCGGGGTCTGCGACACGATCTCGGTGATCCTGCTCGCCGACGGCGGGGTGCGGGTCCGTGACAACGGCCGCGGCATCCCGGTCGGCCGGCACCCGGTGGAGAAGCGGCCGGCCGTCGAGGTCGTGCTGACCACGCTGCACTCCGGCGGCAAGTTCGACGGCAAGTCCTACGCCGTCTCCGGCGGCCTGCACGGCGTGGGCGTCTCGGTGGTCAACGCGCTGTCGTCCCGGCTCGAGGTCGAGATTCGCACGGACGGGCACGTGTGGACGCAGCCCTACGACCACAGCCGCCCTGCGGCCCCGCTGGCCAAGGGTGCGCCAACGCTCGAGCACGGCACCATGGTGACGTTCTGGGCCGACGAGGAGATCTTCGAGACCACGACGTACTCCTTCGAGACGCTCTCCCGCCGGCTGCAGGAGATGGCGTTCCTCAACCGCGGGCTGCTGATCTCGCTGCGTGACGAGCGCACCGAGGTGCCGACCGAGGTGACCTACCAGTACCAGGGCGGCATCGAGGACTTCGTCCGGCACCTGAACGCCACCAAGGAGCCGATCCACAAGTCGGTGATCGGCTTCGGGGCCGAGGGCGACGGCATCGCGGTCGAGGTGGCGATGCAGTGGAACGCGACGTACGCCGAGTCCGTCTACACCTTCGCCAACACCATCAACACCCACGAGGGGGGCACCCACGAGGAAGGCTTCCGCTCCGCGCTGACCTCGATCGTGAACCGCTACGCCCGCGACAAGAGCCTGCTGAAAGACAAGGACGACGCGCTGACCGGCGACGACGTCCGCGAAGGGCTCACCGCGATCGTGTCGGTGAAGCTGGCCAACCCGCAGTTCGAGGGCCAGACGAAGACCAAGCTGGGCAACACCGAGGCGAAGAGCTTCGTTCAGAAGGCCTGCAACGACTGGCTGCGGGACTGGTTCGACCGCAATCCCGGTGAGGCCAAGGACGTCATCGTCAAGGCGTCCCAGGCGGCCCGGGCCCGCATCGCCGCCCGGCAGGCGCGCGACCTGACCCGGCGCAAGGGGCTGCTCGACGTGGGCTCGCTGCCGGGCAAGCTGGCCGACTGCCGCTCGACGGATCCGCGCGCCAGCGAGCTCTACATCGTCGAGGGTGACAGCGCGGGCGGCTCGGCGAAGTCCTGCCGCGACTCGATGTTCCAGGCGATCCTGCCGATCCGCGGGAAGATCATCAACGTCGAGAAGGCCCGCATCGACCGGGTGCTGAAGAACACCGAGGTGCAGGCGCTGATCACCGCTCTGGGCACCGGCATCCACGACGACTTCGACCTCGACAAGCTGCGCTATCACAAGATCGTGCTGATGGCCGACGCCGACGTCGACGGCCAGCACATCCGCACCCTGCTGCTCACCTTGTTGTTCCGCTTCATGCGGCCGCTGATCGAGGCCGGGCACGTCTACCTCGCCCAGCCCCCGCTATACAAGATCAAGTGGACGAAGGCCGCTCCCGACTACGCCTACTCCGAACGGGAGCGGGACAGCCTGATCGAGATCGGGCAGGCGGCGGGGAAGAAGCTGCCCAAGGAGGACGCCATCGCCCGCTACAAGGGGCTCGGCGAGATGAATGCCAAGGAGCTGTGGGAGACCACGATGGACCCGGCCAACCGGATCCTGCTCCAGGTGACCCTCGACGACGCGGCCACCGCGGACGAGCTGTTCAGCGTCCTCATGGGCGAGGACGTCGAAGCGCGCCGCAGCTTCATCACCCGCAACGCCAAGGACGTTCGCTTCCTCGACATCTGACCCGGGCCCGCCCGGCGAGCTAGGACGAAAGAGAGCCCGTGGTCGACGTCACGCCACCACCGAGCGACCGGGTCGAGCCGGTCGACATCCAGCTCGAGATGCAGCGCAGCTACATCGACTACGCGATGTCGGTGATCGTCGGTCGGGCGCTACCCGAGGTTCGCGACGGCCTGAAGCCGGTCCACCGCAAGATTCTCTACGGCATGTACGACTCGGGGTTCCGGCCCGACCGCAACTATGTCAAGTGCGGCCGGGTCGTCGGCGACGTCATGGGGAACTACCACCCGCACGGCGACGGGGCCCTGTACGACGCCCTGGTGCGGATGGCCCAGCCGTGGTCGCTGCGCTATCCGATGATCGACCCGCAGGGCAACTTCGGCTCGCCCGGCAACGACCCGGCGGCGGCGTACCGCTACACCGAGTGCCGGCTGGCCTCGCTGGCCATGGAGATGCTGCGGGACATCGAAGAGGAGACCGTCGACTTCCAGCCCAACTACGCCGGCAACACCGTCGAGCCGCAGATCCTGCCCAGCCGCATCCCGAACCTGCTGGTGAACGGCAGTGAAGGCATCGCGGTCGGGATGGCCACCAAGATCCCGCCGCACAACCTGCGAGAGGTGGCGGCCGGCGTCATCTGGGCGCTCGACCACCCTGAGGCCACCGACGAGGAACTGCTCGACGCGCTGGTCGAGCGGGTCAAGGGTCCCGACTTCCCGACGCACGGGCTGATCGTGGGACATGACGGGATCGAGGAGGCCTACCGGACCGGCCGCGGCGCCATCCGAATGCGGGCCGTGGTAACCGTCGAGGAGGACGCCCGGGGGCGCACCACGCTCGTGGTGACCGAGCTGCCCTACCAGGTCAACCCGGACAACCTGGCCGAGTCCATCGCGGAGCTGGTCAAGGACGGCCGGATGGGCGGCATCGCCGACATCGCCGACGAGAGCTCCGACCGGGTCGGCCGCCGGCTGGTCATCACCCTCAAGCGGGACGCGGTCGCGAAGGTGGTGCTCAACAACCTCTACAAGCACACCCAGCTGCAGACGACGTTCGGTGCCAACATGCTGGCGATCGTCGACGGGGTGCCGCGGACCCTGCGGCTGGACCAGTTCGTCCGGTACTACGTCGCCCACCAGATCGACGTCGTCGTACGCCGGACTCGCTTCCGGCTACGCAAGGCGGAGGAGCGGGCCCACATCCTGCGGGCGCTGCTCAAGGCACTGGACCAGCTCGACGCGGTGATCGCGCTGATCCGGGGCAGCGAGTCCGCGGAGGCCGCCCGCGGCGGCCTGATGACGCTGCTCGACATCGACGAGATCCAGGCCACCGCGATCCTGGATATGCAGCTGCGGCGGTTGGCCGCCCTGGAGCGGCAGCGGATCATCGACGAGTTCGCCGAGCTGCAGCAGCGGATCACCGACCTCAACGAGATCCTGGACCGGCCCGAGCGCCAGCGCGGCATCATCCGCGCCGAGCTCGGTGAGGTGGTCGAGAAGTACGGCGACGAGCGGCGTACCCGGCTGGTGCCGTACGAGGGCGACATGTCCATGGAGGATCTGATCGCCCGCGAGGACGTGGTGGTAACGATCACCCGCGGCGGCTACGCGAAGCGGACCAAGACCGACCTCTACCGCTCGCAGCGGCGCGGCGGCAAGGGCGTCCAGGGCGCGCAGCTCAAGCAGGACGACATCGTCGAGCACTTCTTCGTCACGACGACGCACGACTGGATCCTGTTCTTCACCAACAAGGGGCGCGTCTACCGGGCGAAGGCGCACGAGCTGCCCGAGCAGCAGCGCACCGCGCGCGGCCAACACGTCGCGAACATCCTGGCTTTCCAGCCGGACGAGAAGATCGCCCAGGTCATCGACATCCCCCACTACCAGGTCGCTCCCTACCTCGTGCTCGCCACCAAGCGGGGGCTGGTCAAGAAGTCGCCGTTGGCCGACTTCGACAACGCCCGGGCCAGCGGGCTGATCGCCATCAACCTCCGGGACGACGACGAGCTCATCGGGGCCGCCCTGATCTCGGCCGACGACGAGCTGCTGCTGGTCAGCCGCAAGGCGCAGTCGATCCGCTTCTCGGCCGGTGACGAGGCGCTGCGGCCGATGGGGCGTGCCACCAGCGGTGTGATCGGAATGCGGTTCGGCGCCGCCGACGAGCTGCTGGCGATGATGGTGGTACGCCCGGGCGCCGACGTGCTGGTGGCCACCGACGGTGGATTCGCCAAGCGGACGAAGATTGAGGAATACCCGCTGCAGGGCCGCGGCGGCAAGGGAGTTCTCACCGCGAAGGTGGTAGCCCGGCGGGGCCAGCTCGTCGGAGCCTTGATCGTGCGTCTCGAAGACGAGCTGTATGCGATCACGTCCAACGGCGGGGTGATCCGCACCAGCGCCCGCGAGGTCCGCCGGGCACAGCGGCAGACGATGGGGGTACGGCTTATTCACCTTCCGGCCGGGGTGTCGCTGGTGGCGGTTGCCCGCAATGCGGACGAACCTGAGGTCACAAACGGTGCTGCGCCGGGTCCGACCGGCGGGGCGCCCTGACGATGAGTGGGCCGGAGGAGCACGCCTTGGCTGCCACGACCACCGCCACCTCGCCGTACCGGGACCGTACCGCGGCGGGAACGGCCGATTCCGGGGTGGCTGCCCGGCGCGGGCCGCGCCGGGCCCGGCTCGCGGTCCGGCGCATCGATCCCTGGTCGGTACTGAAGTTCACCTTCGTGTTCTCGCTCGCACTGCTGGTGGTGTGGGTGGTCGCCGTATCGGTGCTCTACGGCGTACTCAACGCCATGGGGGTCTTCGAATCGCTGCAGAACACCCTCGGAGTGTTGACCGACTCGGGCAACGGCACGGCCGCGGGCGGGGTGTCGAACATCTTCGAGTTCCGCCGGATTCTGGGCTGGGCCGCATTGGTCGGCGCGGTCAACGTGCTGCTGTTCAGCGCGTTATCCACGCTGGGCGCCTTCCTGTACAACTTGTGCGCCGAGCTGGTCGGGGGGATCGAGGTGACGCTGACCGAACGGGAGTGAGGGTCCGTGCGGTAACCTGCTTGCTTGCCCGGGCCTGTAGCTCAGCTGGTTAGAGCGCACCCCTGATAAGGATGAGGCCGGAGGTTCAAGTCCTCCCAGGCCCACTGCGCGCGCGGCGGAGATCCCCGCCAACGGCCGATCGGCACCGCCTGACAGGGGAGCGGTACCGCTGACCGGCTTAGGTAGCCTTGAGCGCGTCCGGAATCACTCCGCTCGCGCACCACGTAGGGGGCCTTCGTGCCGAAGACGCTACTGCTCATGATGGCCGCGATCGCGGGAGGCCTGCTGGCGTTGCGGCGTACCCGCGCCCGGCGGGCCGAGCAAGATCTATGGGCAGAGGCAATCAAGCCGGTGGACCTGCGCTAGGCCCGCGAACCGGGGGCGTAGCTCAACTGGCAGAGCACCGCCTTTGCAAGGCGGGGGTTAGGGGTTCGAGTCCCCTCGTCTCCACCGTTGTCTTGGTGCGGGTCCGTACGGCACCGCATCGCCACTCAAGTCTCTGGAGGCCCCTGGCCGTGCAAGGCGGACGCGACAAGGGTGTGACGCCCCAGAGCGAGGACTTCTCCGCCTGGTACAACGAGGTGGTCCTGAGAGCGGAGCTCGCTGACCGCGGCCCGGTCAAGGGAACGATGGTCATCCGGCCGTACGGCTACCGCATCTGGGAGCTGCTTCAAGCGGAGCTTGACGCACGGATCAAGGCGACCGGGCACTCGAACGCCTACTTCCCGTTGCTCATCCCGGAAGGCCACCTGCGCAAGGAGGCCCAGCACGTCGAGGGCTTCTCGCCCGAGCTGGCGGTCGTCACTATCGCCGGCGGCAAGGAACTCGAGGAGCCGCTGATCGTGCGGCCGACCTCCGAGACCGTGATCGGCGAGATGTTCGCCCGCTGGATCAGCTCCTACCGCGACTTGCCGCTGCTGATCAACCAGTGGGCGAACGTGGTGCGCTGGGAGCTGCGGCCGCGGCTGTTCCTGCGGACCACGGAGTTCCTGTGGCAGGAGGGGCACACCGCCCATGTCGACGAGGCCGACGCCATGGCCGAGACGATGACCGCCCTGGGGTTCTACGAAGAGGTTGCTCGCGACGTCGCGGCTATGCCGGTGGTCGCCGGTGAGAAGACACCGGGCGAGCGGTTTGCCGGTGCGGTGCGCACGTTCGCCATCGAGGGGATGATGCGCGACGGCCGCGCCCTGCAGGCCGGTACGTCGCACTACCTAGGAACGAACTTCGCATCGGCCTTCGGGATCCGGTACACCGCCGAGTCCGGCGCCCTCACCCTCGCCCACACGACGTCGTGGGGCATGAGCACCCGGATGATCGGCGGGGTCATCATGACCCACGGTGACGACCAAGGGCTGGTGCTTCCCCCACGCTTGGCGCCTTACCAGGTCGTCATCGTGCCGATCGGCCGAACCGACACGCTGGCCGGGACAACGGCCGCCGCGGAACGCCTCGCGGCCGAGCTGGCGGCCGCCGGCGTACGGGTACACGTGGACACCCGTGCGGTCTCACCAGGCTTCAAGTTCCACGACTGGGAGTTGCGCGGAGCGCCCCTGCGGCTAGAGCTGGGGCCACGCGATCTAGCCGCCGGGGTGGCCACGTTGGCGCGCCGGCTCGGCGACGGCAAGGAGCAGCTGCCCCTCGACACCGTCGCCGGCGCCCTGCCCCGGCTGCTCCAGGAGATGCAGGCCGAACTGCTGGACCGCGCCCACCGGTTCCGGGAGGAGCGGACGGCCGCGGTCGAGGACTGGGCCGGCTTTGAGCGCGCTGTTGCGGCCGGTTTCGCACTGGCCCTGCACTGCGGCCGGCCCGAATGCGAGGACGACATCAAGGCGCTGACCACGGCCACGCCCCGCTGCCTGCCGCTCGGCGGTCCGACCCGGACGGGCCGGTGCGTGCGGTGCGTACAGGCGTCGGCTTACGGGCAGGCCGTGCTCTTCGGCCGGGCGTACTGACCCGACACGGCCCGGTCCGGCAGTCACCTGCCCCGCTCCACTTCCCGACTAGGCGGTGGGCTTGTGGGTCTCGCTGGAGTCATCGGCGAGCGTCTGGTCGACATCGTCCATCGCAATGACTGCGTCCAGGTCCGAGTCCGCGAACGGCTCGCCGGACTGCTCCGGCCAACCCAGGCCGGACGGCATGCCTGTCGGCTCGTCCGCCGCGGCCGGCGTGTCATCGTTCTCGCGAAGGGGCAGCGCCACGGTCGTCTCGGGCGCCGCGGCGGCTGACTCCCGTGGCGGCGGCGGAGTGGACGCCGGAGCACTTGCCGGAAGGTAGGACGGCTCGCTGGGCGCGGCCGCACGACGGAGGACAAAACCGGCCGCCGCCCCGGCCGCCGCCCCCACCAGAAGGCTGATCAAGGCCACCGGCCCGCGCCGCTGCCGTGGCGGCAGCTCCCCACGCAATGCCGCCAGAGCGGCAGCAGTGCGGCGGCGGCCCTCCGACCGGTCGGGCCTGCTTTCGCGCGCCGCCGCCACCGCGGTGCTCATCGCACCGGTGACCGCTGGGCGGACCGTGCCGACCAGCGTCTCGCGCGCTCCAGCAACAGCGGGCACAACCCGATCCCGCGCGCCGGCCACCGCCGGGGCGAGACGATTGCGCGTCGTGACGGCGTACGGCGAGACCGCCGCCCGCGCGGCGCTGACCCGCGGAGCGAGTGCCCGCGCGTGGCCGCGCGACCCGCCGCCGCGCCGACGGGGCCCGTCCGCAACAAAGATGTCCGGAGCCCAGGCCGACCGGTCCTCGACAACCGGCTCCGCGGCCTCGCCGAGCACGTTCTCGTCGATGGAGCCGTCGGCCACGACCACGACATCCACGTCCTTGCGCCTGCGTCCGAACATCGAGCACCTCCGCGATCCCTGGCTTCCGGATCGCGACCTTCCCAGCCGGGACGCCGGGCAACCGCCCGTCGACCCACACCGCCCGACCGGCCGCCGTGGGAGGATGGCGAAGGCAATCGCGACCAGCCCACAGTCCAGGAGGCCTCCTCGTGCCGGCGGAGACGTACGCGACGCTGCACACGTCCATGGGCGACATCGAGATGCGGCTCTTTCCCGACCAGGCCCCGAAGACGGTGGCCAACTTCGTGGAGCTCGCCGAGGGCAGCCGGGAGTGGACCCACCCCCGCACCGGGACGAAGTCGAAGGCCAAGCTGTACGACGGCACGACCTTCCACCGGGTGATACCCGGCTTCATGATCCAGGGTGGCGATCCGCTGGGCACCGGCACCGGTGGGCCTGGCTACCAGTTCAAGGACGAGATCTCCCCCGACCTGGCCTTCGACCGGCCGTACCTGCTCGCCATGGCCAACGCCGGCCCCGGCACCAACGGCTCGCAGTTCTTCATCACCGTCGGGCTGGCGCAGTGGCTCACTGGCAAGCACACCATCTTCGGTGAGGTCACGAGGGGCCAGGAGGTCGTCGACGGCATCGCCGCCGTCAAGACCGGCCGGGGGGACCGGCCTGCCGCCGAGATCCGGGTCGACTCGGTCGCCGTCGACCGCCGTACGGCCTAGATGACCGCATCGGTCGAGCCGGCCGCTCCGGACGAACGGGGTGCCACCGCCGCAGTGCCCACCTGCTTTCGGCACCCCGACCGCGAGACCTACGTCCGCTGCACGCGCTGCGAGCGGCCGATCTGCCCGGACTGCATGACCAGCGCCTCGGTGGGCTTCCAGTGCCCCGAGTGCATTTCCGCGGGCGCGCGCACGACCCGGGCTCCGCGGACCCTGGCCGGCGGCCGGATGTCTGCCAGCGAGGGCGGGGTGACGCTGGTAATCGCGGCGTTGATCCTGATCGCCTTCGTGCTCCAGCATGCGGTCGCCGGGTTCGAGGGCCGGTTTACCGAGTTCAACTTCGCCGTCTCTCAAGGCGAGTACTGGCGGCTGCTCACGGCGATGTTCCTGCACGTCGGAGTCGTTCACATCGCCTTCAACCTCTACGTGCTCTACGTGGTCGGCATGCCCGTCGAACGTGCGCTCGGCCGGTGGCGCTACGTCGCGCTGTACCTGCTCAGCGGGCTGGGTGGCGCGGCCGCCTCCTACGTGCTGACCGGTCCGGGTGCGGCTGGCGAGGGCGCCTCGGGGGCCATCTTCGGGCTGTTCGCCGCCTGGTGGGTGATCACCCGTCGAGCCGGCGGGGACACCAAGCCGGTCACCGTGCTGATCGGCCTCAACCTGGTCTTCAGCTTCGTGTTCCCCAACATCGGTTACTGGGCCCACCTCGGCGGGCTCGCCACCGGCGCGGTCCTCGGACTGGCGTTTGCCTACGCGCCCCGGTCACGCCGTACGCCGGTCGCCCTGGTGACCATGGTCGCCGTGAGCTTGGTGATCTTTGCTACGACGGCGTTGCGCACCGCCGCGCTCACCGGCTGAGCGGCTGCTCGCGGGGTCCAACCCGAACGGTGCGAGGAGCTCGTCCCCAGTGTGGAGAACCTCTGTGGGTAACTTACAGCCATGTGCTTACGCCGGTGGCTGCCTCGTCATCGCCACTGCGTCGACATCGCGAACCCGGCGATGATGAAACCGAAGCCGATCGCCAGGTTCCACGGCCCGAGCTGCCGGAAGCCGGCGATGTCGCCGTTGGAGACGTAGTAGACGACCAACCAGGCGATTCCGACCAGGAACAGTGCGAGCATTACCGGTCCGACCCACGGCGGGCTGGTCCTCTTGCTCGGCGAGCGGGTCGGCGGTGGGGTGTACGCCGCCTTGCGGCGGCTGCGGGACTCGGGCACGGGACTCCTCCTCCGGCGCCGATGGGCGGCAACCTCCGTCGTCAGCGTAACCGGGGATCTGGCACCTAGGGCGTGGGCGGGGGTGTGGTGGATGCCGTGGCCGTGGCCGTCGGCGTCAGCGTGGCTGTCGGGGGCGGTGTCGGCGACGCCGAGGCCGAGGGTGTCGGCGTGGGGCTGAGCGCCGGTTTCTGCGCGACCCGGATCGTAACGGTGCTGCCGACCGGGGCCGTCCGGCCACCTCCTGGGTTCTGATCGACCACCGTGTTGGGATCCACGGAGGCGTCCGGGACATGTCGAACCACCACGTTGAAGCCGGCCGATCCCAGCGTGCTCCTGGCGGCGGCTTCGCTCAGCCCTACCACGTTGGGCACCGCGACTGTCCCGCTGGACACCACCAGAGACACCTTGCTGCCCCTGGGCACCGAGGTGCCGGCCGGCGGGTCGGAGTCCAGCACCTCCTGCCCCGGCCGTTTGGAGTCCCGGGACGTAGTCACACCCTGGACGAGCCCAGCCGCGGTCAGCCGGGCGGCCGCCTCGTCCAGGGGCCTGCCGACCAGCGTCGGCACCTTGACCAGCGCCGCTCCCTGGGACACAGAGAGGTGGACCGGGTCGCCCTTGGCCAGCCGGCGCCCCCCCGGCTTGGGATCCTGGTCCACGACCCTGCCCGCGGGCATGGAGGAGAAGACCTTTCGCACCTCACTCCGGAGCCCGCGAGCCTGCAGCGTAGCCTCGGCCTGTGCCTGGGTCCGGCCCCGCAGCTCGGGTACGTCGATGTTCGCCGTCTTGCCGCCGCCGCCGAACAGGCCGTTGGCCAGCAGGGCGGCCGCTCCCAGCAGAGCCACCAGAGCTAGGGCCAGCAGCGCGACGGGCAGCCCTCGCCCGCGGCGGCCTCCGCCGCGGCGCACCGGCTGGCGGAGCAGCAGCGTGCTCCCGGCGCCGGACGCCGGAGCCAGCAGGGTGGTCGGGTTGGTGAGCACCGGCGTCGCCCGTACCGGCTGGCCGGCGAGCGCCCGCTCGATGTCCGCGCGCATGTCCGCGGCGCTCTGGTAGCGGTTGGCCGGATTCTTCGCCATCGCCTTGAGCACGGTGGCGTCGACCTCTGGGGGGATGTCCGGGTCGAGCTGGGACGGCGGCGCCGGGTCCTCGCGCACATGCTGGTAGGCCACCGACAGCGGAGATTCTCCGATGAACGGGGGGCGGCCGGTGAGCAGCTCGTAGAGGAGGCAGCCGGTGGAGTAGACGTCGCTGCGGGCGTCGACGTGCTCGCCGCGGGCCTGCTCCGGCGACAGGTACTGCGCCGTACCGATGATGGCGGCGGTCTGGGTCATCGTGGCTGATGAGGCGGTGACCGCGCGGGCGATGCCGAAGTCCATGACCTTGACCGCGCCCGTGGGAGTAAGCATGACGTTGGCCGGCTTTATGTCCCGGTGCACGATTCCGTGCTGGTGGCTGTAGTCCAGAGCCGCGCAGATCTCGGCCGTGATCTCCAGCGCCCGTCGAGGCATCAGCCGCCGGTCGGCCACCAGCACCTCACGCAGCGTCTGGCCGGCGACGTACTCCATGACGATGAACGGCACCTTCGTCCCGTCGCCCCCGTCTTCGCCGGTGTCGTAGATGGCGACGATCGACGGGTGGTTGAGCGACGCGGCGGACTGGGCCTCCCGGCGGAACCGGGCATGGAACGCCGGGTCTCGGGCGAGGTCGACGCGCAACGTCTTCACGGCGACGTCGCGGCCGAGGCGTACGTCGCTGCCGAGATGGACCTCGGCCATGCCCCCGTAGCCGAGCAGTGCGCCGAGCTCGTAGCGGTCACCGAGGCGGCGCGGCGGCGCGGTCACCGGCGATGTCCCTTGCCGCCCCGAACGGTACCGGGACCGGCATCTACAGCCGGCGCACGTCGAACTGCGAGCCCGAGCCGCTGCAGGTCGGCGGCCGGCTCGGGCTGCGGCCGGCCGCGGTAACCATCGATGTCGACGGCAACGACTGCCGGTGCGACAGAGGCCGGCCCGGTGAGGGTCGCCGCCATGGCCGCCGACGTACGTCGGTGGTCGCAGGACCGCAGCGCCAGGGTGCCGAGCAGGACGGCGACCAGCGCGGCCGGCAGCACCCGGCCGAGGTGCCGGCCACGCCGCCGCGCTGGCCGCATCGGCCTCCGGGCGCTGGAGGCACGAGTCGGCGTACCTGCGCTCACCGACTCGAACGGGCGACGCTCGTGCGGCAGCTCCTCGGCGATTATTGCGTCTCGCAGGGCCCCTGCCTGCCGGGCGAACTCCCCCGCGCTGGCCGGCCGGTCCGCGGGGCGCTTCGCCAGAGCCGCGGCGACCAGGTCGCGCACCGGCGGCGGCACGTCGGCCGGCAGCGGCGGCGGTTCCTCGTGCACGTGTGCGGCCGCGATCGCAACCGCGTTGTCGGCCACGAACGGCCGCCAGCCGGCCAGGCACTCATAGGTCACGACCCCGAGGGAGTACACGTCGCTGGCGGCGGTCACCTCCCGCCCGGAACCCTGTTCCGGGGAGTAGTAGTACGCCGTACCCACCACCAGCCCGCTCTGCGTCACCGAGGAGGACCCGGCCGCACGGGCGATGCCGAAGTCGGTCACCTTGACCACGCCGTCGGTGCGCACGAGCAGGTTGCCGGGCTTCACGTCGCGGTGGACGACCCCGGCATCGTGCGCGGCCTGCAGGGCCAGACCGGCCTGACTCACGATGTCGAGGGTGCGTTCCACCGGAAGCCGACCCTCCCGCGCCAGCAGCACGGACAGGGGCTCGCCAGCTACCAGCTCCATGACCAGGTACGCCGTGTCATCGACCTCGCCGTAGTCGAAGACGTTGGCGATGCCGGCGTGCGCCAGACCGGCAGTGTGCCGCGCCTCCGCCCGGAACCGGGTGAGGAAGGCCGGGTCATCGGCGTACTCGGTCCGCAGCACCTTGACCGCCACCGGCCGCCCCAGCAGCTGGTCGTGCGCTCGCCACACCTCGCCCATGCCGCCAAGGGCGATCCGGGCCATCAGCTGGTACCGGTCGCCAAGGCAGATCTCGGGGCTCAGGGTCACGGGCCGAGCACCGCCCGAATGACGTCCCGGGCGATCGGCGCGGCCAGCCTGCCGCCGGTGGCGTCGGACCCCAGCCCACCGCCGTCCTCGACCAGCACCGCGACGGCGACCTTGGGCGCGCTGGCCGGTGCGAAGCCGATGAACCAGGCGTGCGGCGGCTGACCCACGGCGTGCTGAGCGGTACCCGTCTTGCCCGCCACGTCCACACCCGGAATCCTCGCCGCCTTGCCGGTCCCCTCGGCGACGACCAGCCTCATCATCGAGGTCAGGGCATCGGCCACCTGGGGGGAGATTGCCCGCGCGAGCTCGCGGGGCTCGGCCGCGTCCAGCGTGGCGAGGCTCGGCGTCTGCACTTCCTGGACGAGATAGGGCCGCATCACCACGCCGGAGTTGGCCACCCCCGCGGCGATCATGGCGGCCTGCATCGGGGTGAGCCGGACGTCGAACTGGCCGATGGCCGACAGCGCGGTCTGCGGAGCGTCAAGCTCGGCGGGGAAGCGGCTGCGGGCGACCGGCAGCGGCACCCTGAGCTCGCCGTCGATCCCGAACGCCTCCGCCTGGTTGCGCAGCGCGGTCGCCCCGACCGCGAGCCCGACCCCGGCGAACGCGGTGTTACAGGAGATGCGCAGGGCGTCGGCCAGCGACGTGGTCCGCCCGTCGCCGCAGCTCTCGCCGCCGAAGTTGTCGAGGAAGCGGTTGGTCAGTGGCAGCTTCAGCCGAGTTGGCGACGGCACCCGGGTGTCCGGCGTGTACCGGCCAGTGCTCAGCGCCGCAGCCGCCGTGACCACCTTGAACAGTGACCCGGGCGGATAGGTCTCCGCGATGGCCCGGTTCTTCAGTGGCTCGGCCGGATCCTTGGACAGCCGGTCGTACGCCGCCCGGATCGACGCCGGATCGTGCGAGGAGAGCACGTTCGGGTCGTACGACGGCGAGCTCGCCAGCGCCAGGATCGCCCCGGTCGCGGGATCCAGGGCAACCACCGCCCCGCGCTTGCCGGCCAGCCCGCGTCCCGCGGCGGCCTGTGCCGCCCGGTTGAGCGTGAGGACGACCGCCCCGCCTTGGGAGGACCGACCCGTGATCAGGTCGCCGACCTGGCGGACGAAGAGCCGGTCGTCGTCACCGGAGAGCAGCGGGTTGTCCTCCCGCTCGATGCCGGTGGCGCCATAGATCAGCGAGAAGAAGCCGGTGGCCGGCGCGTACAGGGAGCCTCCGGGATAGCTGCGGAGGTACTTCAGCTGGTCGTCGGTCGCACGGGAGCGGGCCAGTTCCGCCCGGCCGGCAAGGATCGGGCCGCGCTGCCGCTCGTAGGCTGCCAGCAGCACCCGACGGTTGTGCGGGTCGTTCCTGAGCCGGCCGGCCTGGACGACCTGGACGTAGTTGGCATTGACCAGCAGAAGCGCGAACAGCACCATGCAGGCCACCGCAAGCCGGCGCAGCGGAGCGTTCACCGGCGTACCACCTGGGTGGGAGCCTCCTCGACCGGCACGCCGGCGGCCGGTCGGGCCGGCTCGGGTGTCGGTCCGCGGCCAGCGTCGCTGATGCGCAACAGCAACGCCACCAGGGCCCAGTTGGCGACCAACGACGAGCCGCCGTAGGACAGAAACGGCAGGGTGAGCCCGGTCAGCGGGATCAGTCGGGTGACGCCGCCCACCACGACGAAGACCTGCAGGGCCAGCCCGAAGGACAGGCCGGCGGAGAGCAGCTTGCCGAAGGGGTCCCGGACGGCCAACCCGGCTCGCAGCCCTCGCTCGACCAGGAGCGCGAACAACACGAGCACTGCCATCAGCCCGGCCAGTCCGAGCTCCTCGCCGATCGTGGCGGTGATGAAGTCGGAGCTGGCGTACGGCACGGTGTCCGGCCGCCCCTGGCCCAGCCCGGTGCCACCCACACCACCGCTGGCCAGGCCGAAAAGGCCCTGGACCAGCTGGTAGCCGGCGCCGGCGGGGTCTGCGAAAGGGTGCAGCCAGATGTCGACCCGGATCCGCACGTGACCGAACAGGTGGTAGGCGGCGTAGGCGCCGGCGGAGAACAGCGCCACGCCGATGAGCAGCCACGAGCCTCGCTCGGTGGCGACGTAGAGCATCGCGACGAAGATGCCGAAGAACAGAAGGGAGGTGCCGAGGTCCTTCTCCCGGACCAGAACGGCCAGGCTGGCCAGCCAGGCGACAACCACCGGCCCCAGGTCGCGTCCGCGCGGCAGGGCGAGACCGAGGAAGCGCCGACCGGCCAGCGCGAGCAGCTCCCGCTTGGCCACCAGGTAGCCGGCAAAGAAGATCTCCAGCGACAGCTTGGCGAACTCGCTGGGCTGTAGGGAGAACCCGGCCACCCGGATCCACAGGCGAGCGCCGTTGACCTCGCTGAACCGAGCCGGCAGCACCGCCGGGATGAGCAGCAGCAACAGCCCGGCGGCCGCCGCGGTGTAGGCGTAGCGCTGCAGCGCCCGGTGGTCGCGGATCAGCAGCAGAACGCCGAGGAAGAAGATCACGCCGACTGCGGTCCAGGCGAGCTGCAGCGGGGCATCCCCTCGCGGCAGTGGCCGGCCGAGCTGATGAGCCCGTGCCGCCCCGGCGAGGTCCAGCCGGTGGATTAGAACCAGGCCGAGGCCGTTGAGCAGCGCTACGACGGGCAGGAGCAGCGGGTCTGCGTACGGGGCCAGCCGGCGTACGCCCAGATGGGCGGCCCCGAACAGCGCGGCGAACCCGGCGGCGTAGCGCGCGGCGTCGGGGGGGACCCGGTTGTCCTGGGCGTAGCCCACTGCGGCGTACGCCGCGGCCACCAGCCCGACGGCGAAAACCAGCATCGCCAGCTCGACCCCGCGCCGGCGGGTGCGCGGGCCGGCCCCCACCGCTACGGCGGTCACCGGCTATCCCCGGGGCATGGCGACGGGACCGACGACGGGCTCGGCGAAGCTGCCGGAGCGGTGGTCGGGGCGGCGGGCGTCGGGATTGTCGCCGACAGAGTCGGGCAGCCCGTCGCCAGGCCGTCCTGCAACTTGGCGCTGATGCGGCGAGCGTCGGCCAGACTCCCCGCGGTGATGCCCTGGCGCACCCGCAGCTGCTGGTAGGGCGGCAGGTCGCTGACCTGCATGCCGAGCCGTTGACGCACGGCGGACAGGTGTACGCCGGCGACAGAGCCGGCCAGGCCCCGGTAGATGGCCACCTCGTCTCCGGCCGTACCGACGTAGTACTGGGATCGGACGTAGAGCGCGGCCGAGCCGGCCAGGGCGGCCAGCACCAGCACCAGCAGGAGCGGCAGGAGTGCGCGCCGCCGCCGGCGGCGCGGGGCAGCCGGGGGCTCTGCCTGGTGCGGAACGTGGTGCTTCCCGCGCAGCCGGCGCCGAGTTGCCAACGCGGCCCGGCCAGCCGCAGTCTCCGCCGACGGTGCGCCGGCTGGGCCGGCATCGGCCACCGCGCCGGCTACCACAACCGGCTCGTTACCTGCGCCGGCGCCGTCGACCATGTCGGCCACGATGCAGCTGACGTTGTCCGGTCCGCCGCCTCGCAGCGCCAGCTCGACCAACCGGTCCACCGCATCTTGGGGGCCGGGAAGCAGCAGGCACTCCCGGATCGTCGATCCGGAAACCACGCCGGACAGGCCGTCCGTGCACAGCAGGTACCGGTCGCCGACCCGTACGTCACGGACGGACAGGTCGAGGTCGACGTCGCGGCCGTCCAGAGTCCGGAGCAGCAGGGACCGCTGGGGGTGGTAGCCGGCCTCCTCCGCGGTGATACGCCCCTCGTCGACCAACGCCTGGACGAGGGTGTGATCGTGGGTGATCTGGGAGAGTTCGCCGTCGCGTAGTAGGTAGGCCCGAGAGTCGCCGACGTGCACCAGCCCGAGCCGCCCCTCCGCCCAGAGCGCGGCCGTCAGCGTCGTGCCCATGCCCTCCAGGGCGGCGTCGCCCGCCACCATGGCCCGCAGATGGATGTTGGCTTCCTCCACTGCGCGCCGTAATGCCTGGAGCACGTCACCGCGGGGGGTGTCCTCGTCGAGCGTGGCGAGGGAGGCGATCGCGACTGAGCTGGCCACCTCGCCAGCTGCGTGCCCCCCCATGCCGTCCGCGACCGCCAGCAGCCGGGGGCCGGCGTACAGGGAGTCCTCGTTGCCCTCACGCAGCAGTCCGATGTCCGATCGCGCGGCGTAGTGCAGGGCGGGCGTCATCGCCGCAGCTCCAGGGCCGTCTTGCCGATTCGGATAGGTACGCCGAGAGGTACCGGCGTCGGCTCGGTTACCTTTGCCTGGTCCAGGTAGGTGCCGTTGGTCGAGCCCATGTCCTCCACCACCCAGCGCCCGTCGCTGGGCACCAGCTGGGCGTGCTGGTTCGAGGCGTAGTCGTCGGTCAGGACGAGGGTGGAGTTGTTGGCGCGGCCCAGCGTCACGGGCCCGTCCCCGAGGGTGATGCTGGTGCCGCGCAACGTTCCCTCGGTGACCACCAGCCTGCGGGCCGAGCTGCGGCGCTGGTCACGGACGTCTCGACGGGTGGGTGCCGGCAGGCCCCGCACGACGGTGGGCGCCGGCCGGGCGGCCGAGAGATCGGTCCGGATCACCCGGACGGCGGCAAGAACGAAGAGCCAGAGCAACGTCAGAACGCCGATCCGGATCAGTACCAGAATGAGCTCCTGCATGTCAGCCGCCGCGCCCGCGCTGTCGGCTCGTGCCGGTCACGGCTCGGCCGAGCGGAAGACCAGCCTGGTCGTGCCCACGACCAGCCGGTCGCCGTCGACGAGCTGCTGGCTCCCGATCGCCGTGCCGTTGACCGACGTACCGTTGGTCGAGCCGAGGTCGGCAACCGTGACGCTGTCGTGGTCTAGACGGAACTCCGCGTGCCGGCGGGAGACACCGGTGTCCTCGAGTCGCAAATCACACTCCGCACCGCGACCGACGGTGGTCACCCCCCGGGTGAGCGTCAGCGACTGTGTCGGACCCGTCCCGCGAGTGAACTCGAGTCGCGGGCCGGCCCGTCGGCCTGGGTCGCCGCTGGCCTTGGCCGAATGGCCGGGATTGGCCCAGTCCGGCCGCGACGGCGGCGGGGGAGCGGTCCAGTTCCTGTTCGGGCTCGGGGCGGCCACCGAGGGTCGATCGGCGCCGGCCGCGGCCACCCCGCTGCGGACCAGGAAGCGTCCGGTGCCGAGCTCATCGGCGAGCTCGAGGTTCACCCGTACCGGACCGACGAACGAGTAACCCTGCTCGGCGGCGTGCTCGCTGACCATGTCGGCGAGCTCGGCGCCCAGCGGTTCGGCGTACGGCGACAGACGCTGGTAGTCGGTCGAACCGAGCTGCACCACGAAGTCGTTGGGGACCAGGATGCGGCCCTCCGTGACGACGGTTCTGTTGTCGTCCGTTTCACGTTGCAGCTGGGCAGCGACTTCGACGGGCTCCACCTGGCCCTTGAAGACCCGGGTGAAGACGCCCGAGACCAGCCCCTCCAGCCGGCGCTCGAAGCGCTGCAGCACTCCCACGCCGCCTCCCCTTCCCGGGCTGCTTCGATGGTAACTACGGCGGCCTGCGCGTAGATCGCCCGTGGTAGCGTCGCAGGTCGCTCGGGCGAGTGGCGGAATGGCAGACGCGCACGGTTCAGGTCCGTGTGTCCGTAAGGACGTGGGGGTTCAACTCCCCCCTCGCCCACCCCGACGCTGTTGCGCCGGCCACCGTGCAAAGCACCGCCG
>JBPCOB010000270.1:0-7560 GCA_051000715.1 Mycobacteriales bacterium | reverse complement strand
GCCCCGATGTAGCCCTCGTGCTCCAGGTGCAGGATGACCTCCTGGGCGGCCTCTTCGGCGCTGAGATCGCCGGTGTCGATGGTCACGTCCGCGTCGGCCGGCTCCTCGTACGGGTCGGAGATACCGGTGAACTCCTTCAAGATGCCGGCCCGGGCCTTGGCGTAGAGCCCCTTGCGGTCTCTTTGCTCGCAGACCTCGATCGGGGTGGCCACGTGCACCAGAAGGAAGCCCCCGCCGGGCTCCACCATCGCCCGGACGTCCTTGCGGGTGGCGTCATACGGTGCGATCGGCGCGCAGATCGCGATGCCGCCGTTCTTGGTGATCTCCGACGCGACGTAGCCGATCCGGCGGATGTTGATGTCGCGGTGCTCCTTGGAGAAACCAAGCTCCGAGGACAGGTTCTTGCGTACCAGATCGCCGTCGAGCAGGGTGACCGGTCGGCCGCCCATCTCGAGCAGCTTGACGAGCAGGACGTTGGCGATTGTGGACTTGCCCGAGCCGGACAGTCCGCTGAAGAAGACCGTGAATCCCTGCCTGGCCCGCGGCAGGTAGCTGCGTCGTAGCTCGGCGGCGACCGCCGGCGGGGTGAACCACTCCGGCAGATCACGCCCCTCCGACAGCCGGCGACGCTGCTCGGTGCCCGAGATGTTCAGGGTTCGCGCCCCCTCAGGAACCTCGTCCACGGGCATGTAGGCGTCGCGGTCCTCGACGTAGACCATCATCTGGAACGGCACCATCGCCACGCCCAGCTCGTCCTCGTGCTCACGCAGTACCTGCTGGGCGTCGTACGGGCCGTAGAAGTCGTTGCCGGCGGAGTCCTTGCCCGGGCCCGCGTGGTCACGGCCGACGATGAAGTGGCTCACGCCGTGGTTCTTTCGAATGATCGCGTGCCAGACCGCTTCGCGCGGGCCGCCCATCCGCATCGCCAGCGGAAGCAACGAGAGCATCGCGGTGCCGTGCGGGTAGCCAGGCATGATCGCCTGATAGCAGCGCACCCTGGTGTAGTGGTCGACGTCCCCGGGCTTGGTCATGCCGACAACCGGGTGGATGAGCAGGTTGGCCTCCACCTCCTTGGCCGCCCGCAAGGTGAGCTCCTGGTGGGCACGGTGCAGCGGGTTGCGGGTCTGGAATGCGACGACCTTCCGCCAGCCCTTGCTGGCGAACTCGGCTCGCAGCTCGGCCGGCGTGTGCCGCAGGTCGCGGTAGTCGTAGTGCAGCGGGAGCTGGAGGCCCTCGACCCGGCCGCCGACATAGACCGGATTCGTCCGCTGCACCAGCTGGGCGACGCCGGGGTGGGTGACGTCGGTGCTGCCGAACACCGCCTGTGCCTCGGCCTGGAGGTCGGGGCGGTAGAGCTCCTCGACATGGAGGACGGCGAGCATCACTCCCTCCGCGTCGCGCAGTGCAACGCTCATCTGGGGCTCGAGCTTGGCGGCGAAGTCCTCGGTCACGTCCAGGGTGACCGGGATCGGCCACAGGGTGCCGTTGGCCAGGCGCATCGACTCGCAAACCGCTGCGTGGTCGCTACTGCCGAGGAAGCCGCGGAGCGGCGAGAACCCACCCGACATCAGCAGCTCGAGGTCACAGATCTGGCGGGCGGTGAGGTCCCATGACGGCCAGTCGGTGGACTGCTTGGTCAACTCCTGCCCGCGCTCGGACTCCGCGAGCAGCGAGAGCAACTCGCCGCCGTGCGGCTCGATCAGGTGGTCTGCCACCGGTTCTCCTCGTGTGGTGAAAGCTGTGGACGGTCGTGACGGTCGAACGGTGAGCATGTGCTGAGCGTGGCTGGTTTCTTCTCCGCTGGTCGCGGCGCCAGCTCTCGTGAAGCCACGCCGACACGGCAGAGGCCACTCTTTGCGGTGCTCGCTGCTGCGGCGCCCCTTGCTGGTGGCGCATCCTACCCGTCCCGCGCCGTAGCAGCGCATGGGCGGTCACCCCGCGCGCAGCGCAGGCTTTCCTGGTCCTCAGGCAGCAACCGATCCGGCGATGGCTCGTTGAGTCGGCTATTGAGGTTGCCCAAGCCCCCAGCAACTTCGCCGACCGGCTGACAGGACGCCACCCCCCGCCATAGCGTCAACACGCTCACCAAGGGACCACTTACCAGTGCGCAAGACCGGACCGCACCGAACGTTGACCTGGCCACGGCCCGGCGAGTCGACCGTGCCGGTGTCGTCCGCGGAGGCGGACCGGGGCGAGCCGTCGGGCAACGGCAATCTGGCCACGGCGCTCGCCGCCACCAGCCCGACTGGCCGGCCGCCTCATCTCGACCCCGTGGTCGACCTGACCGGCCAAGTCGTCCCAGGCCTGGTCCCATTCGGCGAGCGTCGACGGCCACCGCGGCCGGCCAGCTCGCTACCTCGTCCGAGCAAGTACCGCGTCAGTCTGCCCTGGGAGCGCACGTACGTCCGGACCGTCATCGCCCTGGACGCGACGGCGGTCGGGATCGCGGCACTGGTGGCGCTCTTTCTCCGGTTTGCCGACGCCGGCGTGCACCCCCGCCAGCGCGACTACGTCATCATTACCGTGCTCTTGCCACTGGCCTGGGCCGCCGTGCTGGGACTCAGCCGGGCCTACGAGATCCGGTTCCTCGGTCTGGGGTCCGAGGAGTTCAAGCGGGTGTCGAACGCCGCCATCAGGCTGACGGCACTGGTGGCCACGGCCTCGTACGCAACCCACGCCAGCATCGCCCGGGGCTATGTCCTGGTGGCATTGCCCATGGCGACCGTGCTGACGATGTTGGGTCGCTATGGTGCCCGCAAGGTGCTTAGCCGGTTGCGGCAGAACGGTCGCTGCGTGCACCGCCTGGTCGTCGTCGGCCACCAGCAGGCGGTAGTCGACCTGGTCCGGATCGTGCGCCGGGAGAGCTACGCCGGCATCGAGGTGATCGGTGCCTGCCTGGATCGGCCGGACAACGGCTCGCTGCTGGCGCAGGAGTCGGTGCCGGTGTTGGGCGGCCTGGACTCGGTAGTTTCGGTGATCACCGAGCAAGGCGCCACTGCCGTCGCGGTGACCAGCTGCGACGAGATGAGCGGGCCGGCCCTGCGTCGGATGTCCTGGGAGCTCGAGGGCACCGGGGTGGACATCCTGCTGGCGCCCGCGCTGACCGACATCGCCGGGCCGCGCATACACATCCGGCCGATGGCAGGGCTCCCGCTGCTGCACGTCGACGAGCCAGAACTCAGCGGCGCGCGGCGCCTGATCAAGGGGGTCTTCGACCGCGCGGCGGCGCTGGCCGCGCTGGTGGTCCTGCTGCCCGTCTTGATCGCGATCGCCCTCGCCGTACGGCTCACCAGCTCCGGGCCGGCGCTGTTCCGGCAGACCCGCTGTGGGCGGTCGGGCGAGCCGTTCACCATCTACAAGTTCCGCTCGATGCGGGTGGACGCCGAGGCCGGCCTGGAGGTTCTGCTCGCGCAGAACGAGCGCAACGAGGGCCTGCTCTTCAAGATTCGCAAGGATCCACGGATCACCGCCGTAGGGAAGTTCCTGCGTCGGTACTCCCTCGACGAGCTACCGCAGCTGCTCAACGTGGTCCGCGGCGACATGTCGCTGATCGGCCCGAGGCCACCGCTGCCGAGCGAGGTGGCGCGGTACGAGACGGACGTCCGCCGCCGGCTGCTGGTCAAGCCCGGGCTGACCGGCCTCTGGCAGGTGAGCGGCCGCTCGGACCTGACGTGGGAGGAGTCGGTTCGGCTCGACTTGCAGTACGTGGAGAACTGGTGCCTGACGCTGGATTTCATGATCCTGTGGAAGACGGCCTTCGCGGTGGTCCGCGGCCGCGGGGCGTACTGAGCGGCGCCCGCCAGCTCAGGCGGCCGCACCGGTGGCCCGCGGTCGCCGGCGAACCGGGATACTGCGGGCTCAGCACGACCGGCCGCACGCTACGTCGATTCCCGGGGGCAACGGACCGTGGAGATCAGCGACTACCCAAGGATCATCCGGCGGCGTCCATCGCTCGTCGGTGATCCAGCTGCTAGCGGCCGGCATCGTCGCAGCTCTGTCGCGGGTGGAGCTGTCGCCGGGCCGAGAGCCGGGCTGGAGTGACTGAACGCCCGCCGGACCCGTCTGCTCCGGCACCCGACCCGCGACGGCACCGACGCCGTACCGGCCTGCGCCGCCTCACCGCGCGGCCAACCCGGGTCACCGCCGGGCCGCAGCCGCCGGGACCGGCGGCGGTTGGGGTGTCCCCCGAGGGGGCGGCAGGTTCGGCCGAAGATGACCGGGAGATGCTGGGTCTGGCCCGCGGCGGCGGGCTCAACGTGTTCGGGGCGGCGATCGGCCAGGTCGCGCTACTCGGCGTCATCCTGGTGCTGGCCCGCCGGCTGGGCCGCGAAGATGTCGGCCTGTACGCGCAGGCGTTCGCCTTCCTGGTGCTGCTGGGTCTGCTGTCGCTGAGCGGGTTTCGCGCGGGGCTCACCCGGTTCGTCGCCGGACACCTTGACGATGCCGACGGGGGCGCCCTACGAGGGACCGTCCGGTTGGGGGTGGTGATCAGCACCGTCGGGGCGCTCGCGGTGGGAGCAGTCCTGTACGCCCTCGCCCCTTGGCTGGTCCACGCCGCCTTCCACGACGACCGACTGGTCATGCCGTTGCGCTACGTCGCCTTCGCCCTGCCCGCGGCGGCGTTCAGCGATGCCGCGCTGTCGGCGACCCAGGGTTTCCGGACGATGCGGCCGTTCGCGTTCATCGGCCTGATCTTCGAGCCACTCATCCGACTGGGGTTGACCATCGGGTTCGTGGCGGCTGGTTTCGGGCTCAAGGGGGCGATGACGGCGCTGATCTTCAGCAACCTGGCCGGCGCCGTGGCCTCGGGCGCGGCGCTGCACCGGCTGCTCGGCCGGAGAGCGAGCCGGCCCCGCTACCTGGTTCGCGAGCTGCTCGGCTTCTCGATGGTCAGCTGGCTGGCTTCGCTCGCCTCGACCGGGCTTGTCTGGGCGGACATCATCATGCTCGGGATCTACCTCCCCAGCGGGGACGTGGGCATCTACAGCGTCTCGACGCGAATCGTCATGCTGGCCACATTCGTGGCGGCACCGATCAGCGCCTCGTTCGCGCCGCGCATCGCCGACCTCTGGCGTCGCGGGCGCAGCGAGAGCCTGGCCCGGACATACCGGGTCGCGACCAGCTGGATCCTGCGGTTGGCCCTACCGGCGCTCGTGGTGCTGCTGGCCTTCCCGGACGAGCTGCTCCGGCTGTTCGGACCGGGCTTCGTCGCCGGAGCATCGGTGACCGTGGTGCTGGCCGCCGGCAAGCTCGTCGAGTCGGCCACGGGCCCCTGTGGCGTGGTGCTGAACCAGTCGGGCCGGCCGCGACTTTCGATGATCGACAACGTCGGCGCGCTGGTCCTGAACATCGGTTTGAACCTGTGGCTCATCCCGACCCATGGAATTCTGGGCGCGGCGATCGCATGGGCGGTCTCGCTCACGTTGGTCAACGTCGTACGACTGCTGCAGGTCTGGTCGACGACGGGGATGCTGCCCTTCGACGGTGGTGTGCTCAAAGGCGTGCTGGCCGCGGTCGGCGCGCTGGGCGTCGGCCTCTTGGTGCCCACGTTCGCGCCGCACTCCTGGCAACTGCTCACCGGCACGATCGCGATCGCCGCGAGTTACCTGTTGCTCCTCAGCGGGATGGGCCTCACCAGCGAGGACCGGCTGGTGTTGCGGATGGTGCTCGACCGGATCGGTCTCGGCCGGATGCCCCGCCGGGCCTGAGGGCCGCGCCTCAGCCTGCGACTTCGGCGATCGTCGCCAGCAGCCGGTCAGCCCACTCCGGCCGGCACACGACTACGTCGGGCAGCAACGGGTTGCGCTGGTTGTAGACCAACGGTGAGCCGTCCAGCCGCGAGGTGTGCAACCCAGCGGCCCGGGCGACCACGACCGGCGCGGCCGAGTCCCACTCGTACTGCCCCCCGCCGTGGACATAGGCGTCCGCCTCGCCCAGCACGATGGACATCACCTTGGCGCCGGCCGAGCCCATCGGCACCAGCTTGCCGTCGAGCGCCCTGGCCAGCGCACCGACCAGCTCCGGCGGCCGGGTGCGGCTGACCACCAACCGCGGTGATCCACCGACGGCCGGGGCCAGCTCGACTGCCGGCGTACCGAGGGTGAGGTCCTGGGCGGGCAGGGCAACAGCACCGGCCACCAGCTCGCCTCGCTGCCACAGGGCGACGTGTACCGCCCAGTCCACCCGGTCCGGCTCGGAGAACTCTCGGGTGCCGTCCAACGGGTCGACGATCCACACCCGGTCGGCGGACAGCCGGACCGGGTCGTCCGCTCCTTCCTCGGAGAGCACGGCGTCCTGCGGGCGGGCCGCGGTCAGCTCGGCCATGAGGAACTCGTGCGAGCGCCGGTCCCCCTGCCTCCGGCGTTCGGCCGGCTCCGCCCCGGCGTACTCGGCGCGTACGCCGAGCAGCAGCCGGCCCGCAGCGGTGGCCAGATCGGCCGCGAGCGTCGAGTCACTGCGTCCGGGGTTCATCCCGCCGACTCTATGTTGCGGGTGACCATGCCTGGCCGCCGGCGGCCATCTGCGCGGGGAGCCGGCGGAGCCAGCCGAGGTCCACGTCGGCCAGCGAGGGGAGGACCGGTCGGGTCGGGGTGGCGGGCACGGGCACGACATCGGGAACTGCGACGCACACGCACCCGGCCGCCTCGGCCGCCGCTACGCCGGCCGGTGCGTCCTCGAAGACGACGCATGAGGCCGGCTCGACACCGAGCCGGTGGGCGGCGGTCAGGTAGGGCTCCGGGTCCGGCTTCGGTCGGCGCACCTCATCGCCGGCGACCGAGATCGCGAAGCGCTCCACCCCGATGGCATCCAGCGCCACGTCGACGAGCACGCGGTAGGACGAGGACACCAGACCACACGGCACGCCGGCGACCGCCAGCGCATCGAGCAACGGCTCAGCGCCGGGCCGGAGCGCAACACCAGCGCGCAACTCGGCCGCCATCCCGGACACCAGCAGGCCTTGCACCTCGACGTCGGACGTCGCGGTGCTGGCCAACGCCAGCATGTACGCCGCGGTTCGCGGCAGCGTGCCGCCGACGCATGCCGCCTGATCCGCGTGGCTCCAGCGGCCGCCGAGCTCGGCCATCACCCGCTCCTCGACCCGGAACCAGATCGGCTCGGAGTCGATGAGCAGTCCGTCGAGATCGAACAGCACCGCCCGCAGCGCGCTCACCTGGCGTTGAAGTACTTCGCCTCGGGATGGTGAACGATGATCGCCGATGTCGACTGTTCGGGGTGGAGCTGGAACTCCTCCGACAGCTCTACGCCGATGCGTTCGGGACTCAGCAGCGCCATCAGTGGGACCTGGTCCTCGAGGTTCGGACAGGCCGGGTAGCCGAAGGAGTACCGCGAGCCTCGATAACCCTGCCGGAAGATCGCGTCGAGGCTGGCCGAGTCCTCCTCTGCGATGCGGAGCTCCTCGCGGGCGCGCCGGTGCCAGTACTCGGCAAGGGCCTCGGTGAGCTGCACCGAGAGCCCGTGCAGCTCGAGGTAGTCGCGGTAGGCGTTATTGCCGAAGAGCCCGGCCGTCACCTCGCTGACCCGCCGGCCCATCGTCACGAC
>JBPCOB010000269.1:0-6287 GCA_051000715.1 Mycobacteriales bacterium | reverse complement strand
GGAACAAGGTGGTGTGGGTGCTGCCTTTTTTGCGCCGTGCCCGGGGGTGTGGGCGTCCCTGCCTCCCCCCCCCCCCCCACGCCCGTGCTCTGCTGGCACTAGAGGACTCGGCCGCTCAGGACCAACTGGCCACCCGGGTGGTGGCGGAGGGCCTCTCCGTACGCGCGCTCGAGGAGGCGGTGGCCGCGGGCGCCGGGCGCCCACGCCGGGCCGCCCGCCGACCCTTGACCGCCCCCCGAGAGCTCACCACCGCCGCCGCCCGGCTTTCGGACCACTTCGACACCCGGGTCAAGGTCGAATCGACCCGGACGAAGGGCCGGATAGTCGTCGAGTTCGCCACCGTCGCCGACTTGGAACGGATCCTGGGGATAATGGCCCCCGGGTTGGCTCCTTCGGTCGGGTCCGGCCCGACCGGCAGTGACGCACCGTAGTACCCGTGACTTCCGGCAGGTAGCGCCTCCGGCTAGCATGGCCGCCCACCCCTACCGCCGACCGGGGAGGGCCCGACGTGGCGCGCCGACTCGTCAACGTCACGCTGGACAACCTCGACGACCTGCCGCGCCGCTGCCGCCGGTGCGTCTTCTGGGAGCTCGATCCGGTCTACCGTGACCGGGCCGAGGAAGCGGGCGACACCGCGATCGAGAAAGAGGCGTGGATCTCGGCCATGCTGCTCGAGTGGGGTGGCTGCGGCAAGATCGTGTACGTCGACGGAGCCGCGGCCGGCTTCGCGCTGTTCGCACCGCCGGCGTACGTGCCCCGATCGGTGGCGTTCCCGACCAGCCCGGTCAGCTCGGACGCGGTGCTCTTGATGACCTCGAACGTGCTGCCGGAGTTTGCGGGCGGCGGGCTGGGTCGGATGCTCGTCCAGGGGATCGCCAAGGATCTGCACCGACGCGGCGTACGCGCGATCGAGGCCTTCGGCGACCTGCAGTGGGACAGCCCTGGCTGCGTGGTGCCGGCTCAGCACCTGCTGGCGGTGGGGTTCAAGACGGTGCGGCCCCATCACCGCTGGCCGCGGCTGCGGCTCGAGCTCAAGACGATCGCCTCCTGGCGGGAGGACGTCGAGGTCGCGCTGGAGCGGCTGCTCGGGTCGATGTCCCCGGAGGGAGTCCTGCGTCCGGTCTGAGCTTCCGCTCTCTAGGTGACCAGCACCGGCGGCGGTAACAGCGCACCGGTGTGGACGTCGGACTCCGGCGGCAGGTAGAGCCGCTGGACCGCGATCAAGGCCGCCTCGGCCACGCGGTCGCGAAACTCCGCTGTGGCCAGCCGGGCAGCGTCGATCGGCGAGGTCAGGTAACCGAGCTCGACCCGGACGGCCGGCATCCGGGTCCACCGGAGCAGGTCCCACGTCTTGGGGTGGGTGCGGCAGTCGGCGAGCCCGGTGCGGGCCACCACCTCGCGCTGTAGCAATCCGGCCAGCCGCTCGCCCACGGCTGAGCCGGCCCCCCGGGCGCCGCTCCAGACATTGCCGTAGTAGTACGTCGCTACTCCGCAGGCGTTGCTACTGCGGTCGACGTCGACGTGCAGCGACAGCAGGAGGTCGGCCTCCGCGGCGTTGGCGAAGGCGGCACGGTCGGCGTCGGTGGGCCCGGCGTCCGGGCCGCGCGTGAGGAACACCCGTACGCCGGTCGCGGCCAGCCGGCCCTCCAGCCGAGCCGCCAGGTCCTCGACCAGTGCCGCCTCCTCCAGGCCGCCGGCGGCCGACCCCCGGTCAGCGCCGCCGTGTCCCGGGTCGATGACCACCACCTTGCCGACCAGGGCCGGCCCGGCGCGATACAAGAGCTCCGACTCCCGCAGCAGTTGGGGGTGACCGCCCACGGCCGGGCTGCGGGCGAGCCGGCCCAGGGCCCGCAGCGTCGTGGGACCGCAGGTGCCGTCCGGTGCCAGCCCCACGTTGCGCTGCAGCTCCCGCAACGCGGCCTCGGTACGCCGACCGAAGATCCCGTCACAGCGGCCGGGGTCGAAGCCCATGTCGAGCAGTCGCAGCTGGAGCTCGACGACATCGTCACCGGCGTAGGGGTGGCTCACGGTGTGCGAGAGCAGCCGGTCGCCGAGCCGCCAGCGTGCTTCGTCCAGCGCCCGGTAGGTCTCGGCGCCGACGATGCCGTCCACGGTGAGCCCCCGGGCCTGCTGGAAGCCGCGGACAGCCCGGTCGCAGCTCTCGTCGAAGACCGCCGCGGGGTTCGCCGGTTGCGGCAGCTCGCGGTCCGCCAGGAGGCCGAGGGTGACCAGCTTGGACCGGATCTCGGCGACGGCGGGTCCCTGGTCGCCGAGTCGGTAGAGGTGCATGCGGGGCGCGTCCTCCGGGGGCTGGTCGGCGAGTCGGCGCCCACAGTATGGAGTAGCCAGCCGGCGTGGGACGCCTCCGTCCGCCCCCTACGCTGCGCTCGCTCAGCGACCCGGGGGCGCTCCGCGCACGATCAGAGGTAGGCTCGCAGGTCGCTGACCAGAGCCGACTTCGGCTTGGCACCGATGATCTCCTTGACGACCTCGCCGCCGGAGAAGACCTTCATCGTCGGGATCGACATGATTTGGTACTGGCGGGCCAGCTCGGGGTTCTCGTCGATGTTCACCTTGGCTATGGTGATCTTGCCTGCGTGCTCGGCGGCGATCTCCTCCAGTACCGGTGCGACCATCTTGCACGGACCGCACCAGTCCGCCCAGAAGTCCACGAGGACCGGCGTCGAGCTGCCCAGCACATCGCTGGCGAAGCTGGCGTCGGTCACGGTCTTGGTGGCGTTGCCCACGGGTGCTCCTCGAGTTGGCGGCGTACCTTGCCTTGAGCCGAAACAGTACGGGCCGGGTCGGACATTCCCGCGCGACTACTACCTGCCTTCGTGCGCGGCCAGCCAGCGTTCGGCGTCTAGCGCCGCGGCGCAGCCCGTGCCGGCGGCGGTTATCGCCTGCCGGTAGGTGTGGTCGACGGCGTCGCCGCAGGCGAAGACGCCGGGCAGGTTGGTGCGAGTCGACGGCGCCTCTACCACCAGGTAGCCGGCGGCGTCCAGGTCGAGCTGGCCGGCGAAGATGCCGGTGTTGGGATCGTGGCCGATGGCGAGGAAGAACCCGCTCACCTCGAGGCTCGAGGTCTCACCGGTCAGTAGGTGCCTCAGCGCGAGCCCGGTCACCCGCTCCTCGCCCAGGACGTCGTCAACCTCGGTGTCCCACAAGAACCGGATCTTGTCGTTCTGGAAGGCCCGCTCTTGCATGATCTTGCTGGCCCGCAGCGTGTCACGGCGGTGAACGATCGTGACGGAGTTGGCGAAGCGGGTCAGGAAAGTGGCCTCCTCCATGGCCGAGTCGCCACCGCCAACCACGGCGATGTCCTGCCCGCGGAAGAAGAACCCGTCGCAGGTGGCGCAGGCGGAGACACCGTGACCGAGCAGCCGGGTCTCGTTGGGGAGCCCGAGCAGCCGCCACTTCGAGCCGGTGGCCACGATGACCGACCGAGCGTAGTACTCGCTGCTGCCTACCCCGGCGACCTTGACCGGCCCGGTCAGGTCCACCTCGGTGACGTCATCGCTGACGAACTCGGCGCCGAAGCGCTCCGCCTGCTTGCGCATGCTGACCATCAGGTCCGGGCCCATGACGCCATCGGGCCAGCCGGGGAAGTTCTCCACCTCGGTGGTGGTCATCAGTGCGCCGCCCGAGGTGACCCCCTCGATGACCAGGGGTCGCAGGTTCGCCCGCGCGGTGTAGACGGCTGCGGTGTAGCCGGCCGGGCCGGAACCGATGATGACGACGTCGCGGACGCCGCCGACCGGCGAGCCTGAACCGCTCATGCTGGCCGCTCCTTCTGGCTACCCGGCCCGAGGGAGGCCGGCCGCCGCTGCAACGCCATTCTACGGAGAGCGGATTCCCGCCGGGCGTGGCAGCCGGGTGAAGTAGATCAGCTGAGGGTCCCCGCGCGTGCAGCCCGGCCGGACGACCCAGACGTCGAGGACCTTGGCCGGCCCGGCCTCTGGCAGTACGACGACGACCGCCGACTGGCCGGCGTACTTGGCCACGTCGACGGCCAGTGGAGTGACGCCCCCACGACCGGCCAGCTCGGCCACACATGGTCCCAGTTGGCTTGCCCGCCCCGCGAGCCCGGGCGGTGTCTGCGCCGCCGAGCTCTTGCGCGACTGCGCCGACGCATCCTGCTGCCCCAGCAGCGCGGGCAGCGCGGCCCGCAGCGTGGCAGCGGTGTAGTTCCGTCCACTGGCAGTCACCGCACGAGCCGGTACGTCGGCCCCCGGCTGCCGGCCAGAGCTGTTGGTGTCCCGCGCTGCGGAGTTGCTGGTGGCCGCGTCCCGGCCGCCCCTGAGCGCGCCGACGGCGAACGCCGTGAAGAGCAGCAGCACGATGGAGGCCGCCGCGCCGGTCGCCAGCAGGCCGCCGCTGGGCCGCCACCGGGCCGGCCGACGGCGATCCGGCCCGAACTCCCGGTGGCTCATCGGGGACGGCCCGCCAGCACCGGCCAGCGCCGCGTCCAGCCGGGCGCCGATGTCGGCCGGCAGCCGCTCGGGCGGTGCGGCCGCCAGCGCGGCCCGGATGCCGACCACCGACTCGAGCCGGGCCGAGCAGTCCGGGCAGCCGGCGACGTGCGTGCGGATGCGTTGCTCCTGCGCCGGCACGAGTAGGCCTTCGTCCAGGTTCGCCAGCGTATCGAGCGTCACATGAGTTGCCGAACCGGTCGGTGCGTCAGCGGGCACCAGCGCCTCCTTCCGGAACCTCACCGGTCGGCCGGGTCGAGGGTTCGACGGCCGGCGCGCCCGGCAGGTTCCGGTCGGGGCGCAGGTGTGCCAGGGCCCCGGCCAGCCTGGCCCGTCCCCTCGCGCAGCGGCTCTTCACGGTGCCCACAGGAACCCCGAGGATGCGAGCCGCCTCCTCGGCGGGGAACCCCTCGATGTCCACCAGCACCAGCGCAGCCCGCTGGTCGGCCGGCAGCCGGGCCAGCGCGGCCAGCACCTCGAGAGAGGTCTCGCGCTCGGAGAGCCGGTCCCGGCGCTCGGCCGGCGCCCGGTTATCCGCCGGGAGCGGCACCGTCGGGCGGTTGCGTGCCCGGCGCACCCGGTCGAGGCAGGCATTCACCACGATGCGGTGCAACCAGGTGGTTACCGCCGCCTCGCCCCGGTAGGACCCGGCGGATCGGTACGCCGACAACAGCGCGTCCTGCAGGGCGTCGGCGGCCTCCTCTCGGTCGGCCAGAGTCCGCAGCGCCACCGCCCACAACCGGTCCCGGTGCCGGCGGACGAGCTCGGCGAAGGCGTCCGCATCACCGGCGGCGTGCCGGCGCAGCAGCTCGGCGTCGTCGGCTTCAGAACTGGCGGCGGGCGGTCCTGCCAGGGGTGGCCTCCAAGACGTGCGCTTCGGCGGCCAGGCTAACCGGTTTCTCCGAACCGGACGGCGGAAACAGGCGCTGTTGCTTGTGTGGGCTGCAGTGACCGCGCTAGCCTGCACGGGTTCCGCCGGATCGCATGGTGGCCACGGGGGCCACGACGGCGGTGCACCGCCGAGTCCTCGAGGCCGTCCCGGTCAAGCCCTCGAGGAGCCGGGGACCCTCGTCCCCTGGGGTTAATCGCCGTCCGTCGGACCGCGTAGGGCCATTTCTCCGGCCCGCACCCGTCAGCTAACCCGGTAGGCGGCCCCGGAGATGGAGTACGCGCGACCATGTCACGTCGGTTCCGCCCTGCCCCCCGACTGCTCGCACTGCTGACCGCCCCCGCCCTGGTGTTCGGCTTGGCGGTCGCCGGTCCCACCGCTCCGGCGGCGGCCGACCCCCCGCTCGCCGCCGAGCTCGCGAGGGCCCAGCAACAGCTCCAAGCGCTGGCCCTGCGGGTTGACAACGCGGTCGAGGACT
Organism: Mycobacteriales bacterium; assembly: GCA_051000715.1. Lineage (GTDB taxonomy): Bacteria > Actinomycetota > Actinomycetes > JALYNC01 > JALYNC01 > JBPCOB01. The sequence continues at coordinate 448 of JBPCOB010000269.1, read as the reverse complement.
TCGACGCCGCCCAGGTGGCGCTGGTCGAGGCGCAGCGGCGGTCGACGGCCGCTCAGGACAGGGTGGCCGCCGCCCGGCGAGATCTCAGCCGCCGCCAGAGCGACCTGGGGGCCATCGCGGCCACCGCGTACCGCACCGGCGGCAGCGACCTGCTCGCCCTGATGGTGTCCGGCAATCCGGCCGACTTCCTCGATCGCGCCGCCGCGCTCGACCAGCTCTCCCGCGACCAGGCGGACGTGGTCCGCGCGGTCGGCCTGGCAGGCAAGCGGGTAGCCGAGCGGCAGCAGGCCGCCGACAGCGCGCTGTCGCAGGCAAGGGCGCTGGAAGCTCGGATGGCCGCGGCGAAGTCCTCGATCGAAGCAGACCTTGCCGCCCAGGCCCGGTTGGTCGACCGGCTGAAGGCGGAGCAGCAGCGGCTGGAGCGGATCGCGGCGGAGAAGGCCGCCGC
>JBPCOB010000268.1:0-8194 GCA_051000715.1 Mycobacteriales bacterium | reverse complement strand
GCGGCGGCCTTTCTCCGTGAGCAGGGTGAGCCGAGTTTCGATGCTCCGAACATGCTGCGGACCAAGGCGCAGGCCCACCTGGACCTGGGCGACCACGGCGCCGCGACCGTGACCCTCGATCGAGCGCAGGCGCTTGCCGAGCCACTACCGCCGGGAGAACCCTTCGATCGCCTACGCGTCCACCTGGCACGGATGCGAGGTGAGGCCCTGCTGGCATCCGGCGACCGGTCCGGCGCTCGCGCGGCCCTGGAAGCGGCCCTCTCACTGTGCGAGGCGACGATCGGCGGCGAGGACGTCGACACCGCAGTCGTGCATAACGGGCTCGGGATCGTGGGGAAGTTCTCCGGTGCCTTCGACGAGGCCGCGCGACACTACGCCCGTGCTGGCGAGATCTTCGGGCGGATGGGTGCCTCGGATCGTGTGCTCGGCGCGCTGCATCACAACCTCGGTGGCCTCGCCCACAGCAGGGGTGACCTCATCACCGCAGAGCGGGAGACGCGGCGCGCCCTGCAGCTACACACGGCAACTGACGGACCGGCGCACCCTGACACGGCGGCCGACCGTGGCCAGCTGGGCGGGATCCTCTCCGAGCTAGGTCGTCATGAGGAAGCCGATCGCGAGCTTCGACGTACTCCGTCGACATGACCGCTGCACACGGGCCGGATCATCTCGAGGTGGCCATCGCCCGTACCTCCCTGGGCGCGGCCTTGCATCGCGCCGGGCGACTGGACGAAGCCGCTGCGGCATACCGGGACGGCCTGGCGGCGCGGGAACGCAGGCAAGGAGCTGCCCACCCAGAGCTGGCCCCGACCCTGTTGAATCTTTCCTCGTTGAGCGAGCAGTCAGGCGATCGCGACGAGGCAGTTCAGCTGGCGCATCGAGCGGCGACCAACCTGACCGGCGCGGTGACCGACGACCATCCGGTCCTGCTCGCCACCCGACAGCGGCTCGCCGAGCTGGCCAGCCCGGCGCAGTGAGCACCCGGACCGGGCGCCCGCGGGTACTGGTCCCTGAGACGATTCAGACCTCGGGGATGGACTGCGGTCCGGCGGCGCTGCACTCGCTGCTGGCCGGCTTCGGCCTACCGGTGAGTTACGGGCGGCTGCGCGAGGCCTGCCAGACAGATGTGGACGGTACGTCCATCAACGCGCTGGAAAGCTCGGCACGCGCCTTGGGTCTCGACGTCGCCCAGCTCATGCTGCCCGCCGACCACGTGGGTTTAGCCGGGGCAACCGCGCTGCCGGCGATCGCGGTTGCCCGGCTGCCGAGCGGGATGCCGCACTTCGTCGTCGCCTGGCGGCGCCACGGCCGCTGGTTGCAGCTCATGGATCCGGCGACCGGGCGGCGGATCGTCGGAGGGCGGGGTCTGGCCGAACTGCTCTACATCCACGAGCAGCCGGTCCCGATCGAGGCCTGGGAAGCCTTCATGGCCGCGCCAACCTTCCAGCACGCGCTGCACGAGCGGCTGCGAGCTCTGAGCCTGCGCGAGCGCGATGCGGTCACGCTGATCGCCCGCGCCACGGCTGCCGGGCCGCGAGCGATGGCCTGTCTCGACGGGCAAGCACGGGCACTGGCCGCTGGAAACCGGCCTGGTCGCGCCGCGGCGCGGCTTTCGTTGGACCGGGCGGTGCATGACCCGGATCAGGCGATCGCGACGCTGCCGGCGCAGGCGTGGTTCGCTCGACCGCTGGATGACCGTACGCAGGTCCTGCTGCGCGGCGCCGTGCTCGTACGAGCCCGCGGCCTGGCCCCCAAGCCACCGGACCCCGCGGACCTGACCCCGGACCTGGCCGCCGCCTTGGCCGAGCCGGCACCCCGTCCGGCGCGCAGCCTCCTAGCAGCCGCACGCGCCGCCGGCCGCGTCGCCATCGCGCCACTGCTCCTGGCCATCGCCCTGCTCGCCGCCGGAACGGTCGCCGAGGCAACGTTCCTGCAGGGCTCGCTCATCAACGGCGATGCGCGTACTGCCCTGCTCCTCGTGGCCGGGCTCGCTTTGTTCCTCACCGTTGTCGAGACGGTGACTGCAGCCGCCGGACTGGGGATCGGACGGCGATTGGAGATCGGACTGCGTCACGCACTCGCGGTCAAACTGCCGCGACTCCCGGACCGCTACCTGCGCTCGCGGCCTCCGTCTGATCTGGCCGGGCGGGCTCATGCCCTGCACCAGCTGCGCGCACTTCCGCTGCTGGCCACGCAGCTTCTGGCCGCGAGCCTGGAGACTGTTTTCGTCGCCATCGCCCTGGCTGTTCTCGACCCATCCGGTGCGCCGCTGGTCGCACTTGCCACCGTCGGTGCGCTGGGCGCCGCCGCCGCGGTGCAGCTGCCGCTGCGCGAGCGCGAGTTGCGGGCACAGGAACACGCCTCCGCGCTGGGACAAACCACGCTTGATGCCGTGCTCGGCGTCTTGGCGATCCGTGCACATGGGGCTGAGCGCGCGATCGAGGCCGAGCAAGGAATGCGATTGCACGGCTGGATCGCCGCCGCCCGAGCAGCGGTACGTGCACGTACAACAGCAACCTTGGTGCAGACCGCTATCGGTATCGGGCTGGCCATCCCGGTCGTGATCGCCGGCCTTGGCCATCTGGAAGGTGCGCCCGAGCGACTGCTGCTGGTGCTGTGGGCGATCACCATTCCGGTCGCGGCCGAGCGGGTAGGACAGATCGCGTTGCAGTGGCCACAGTTGCGGACGTTGGCGCTGCGCCTGGCCGAGCCGCTGGACGCGCCGGAGGCGGTAGGAACGGATGTACCCACGACCCCGGCCGCCTCACGTGAACCCACGACCGCCGGTGCCGAGGTCGTCTTCGACGCCGTGAGCGTCTCGGCAACCGGCCGGGAAATGCTGGGACCGACGACCGTGCGCATCGCCCCCGGTGAGCATGTTGGGCTCGTCGGCCTGTCCGGTGCGGGGAAGTCCACCCTGCTTGCCCTGGCCCTAGGACTCAATGATCCATCCGAGGGCGAGGTACGCATCGATGGAAGGCCGTTGGCCGGGGGCGGCGCGCACGCCGTCTGGCCGCAGGTCGCCTGGGTCGATCCTCAAGTACGGGTATGGAACAGCGGTCTGGCCGAGAACATCGCACCGCTGGCCGATCCGTCGCGGGTCCTGGCCCTCGTGCAGGCTGCCGAACTCGACGATGTAGCTGCCCGGGTCGGAGCCGAGCACTTGGGTGCTGACGGCGGGCTGCTGTCCGGCGGTGAAGCCCAACGGGTCCGCCTGGCCCGTGCGTTGGGTCGCGATGGTGTACGGCTGGCCGTCCTCGACGAACCGCTGCGTGGGCTGGACCGCAGCCAGCGGCACCGCCTGCTCGCCAGCGCTCGCACTCGATGGCGTACGGCGACGCTGCTGTGCGCGACGCACGACGTAGGCGAGGCACTGTGCTTCGACCGGGTACTGGTGCTCGCCGACGGGCGTGTTGTCGCCGACGGGTCGCCGGAAGTGTTGCTGGGCCAACCGGACTCGCCGCTTCAGGCCATGCTCGACGCCGAGCAAGCCTTGCGGGAGGAGCTGGACAGCGGCCATGGCTGGCGGCGGCTGCGCGTGGCCGGCGGCACCCTTACCGAGCAACAAGCCGACCCGAAGACCCCCGAGGCGCACTCGGAGGCGGCCGAGGAGGGGGCGCCCATGGCGGCCGCCCCGACGACGTTGGCCCGGGAGGAAGCAAGCCAGCAACCCCCCGCTGACGCCCAGGCTCCGACGGCGGGACGCGCTGGACCAGCCTTCGCGGTCTTCGCCACCGCGACGATCCTGCGCTACCTGACCTTCGCCGCCTCCTGGTCGGTCATCGGTACGGCGATCTTCACCGGTGGTGGCGGCCTGACCGCGTGGGCGCTGCTGCTTGGCGCGACCATTCCGCTCGCCGCGTTAGCCGAAGCGGCCGAGGGGCGCACCGCGATCGCGCTGGGAGCGCGGTTACGAAGTCAGACCCTGGATGGCGCGATCGCGCTGGATCCGAGTTGGGTGCGACGGGAGGGACCGGGCCGGATCCTGGGTCGATCCATGGAGGTGGACGCCATCGCCCGGCTGGCTGCCGGCGGGGGCCTCGGTGCGGTGACCCTGGTGATCGAACTGGGCGTCGCTGCAGTCGCGCTCGCTGTCACCGCACCTGGTCGGGCCGCCGCCGTCCCACTCGCCGCCGTGCTCCTGCTCGCGGGAATCGCCACCGTCATCGCCGTTCGGCGCCGACGGGCCTGGACCACTGCCAGGCTGACCCAGACCGATGACCTGCTCGAGGCGATCGCCGGCCAGCGGACCCGGCTGATCCAGGGCGACCACGGGACCGAGGAGCGCGCCCGGCGTCTGGCTGACTACGCCCGCCTCGGCGAGGCCGCAGACCGCCCGTTCGTCGCTCTCGCCGGCACCCTTCCGCGGGCCGCGCTGGCCGGCGGCCTGGCCGGGATAGCCGTTATCGGAGACCTCTCCAGACCCGCGGACGTGGCACTGGCCCTGGGCGGGGTGCTGCTCGCGTCGCAGGCGCTGCGCCGGTTGGCTGTCGCGGTCGAAACGCTCAGCAGTGCCGTCCTAGGCCACCGCGCCTTGGAGCCGCTCCTGCAAGCTGGAGAGTTGGCGACCCGACGACATTCGACCGATCCGGCCGATTCACGGTCCGAAGCCGTGCGCGGCCCACCCAAATCGACCTTGCCCACAAGGGCAGCTCCGCTCGGCGATGCGGCCCCGGCTGCCCCGGCGGGTGCCCTTCGCGTGCGGGGGCTGTGCGTCGACCGCGGCGCCCGGCGAGTTCTGCGCGACATAGACTTCGAACTACTGCCCGGTGACCGGGCAGTGCTGGCCGGTGACGCGGGTGCGGGCAAATCCACGTTGGCGACCGCGCTGGCCGGGATCCTGTCGGCCACCGAAGGACGGGTGAGCCTCGATGGCGCAGATTCCACCCAGTCTGGCTGGCGGGATCGGGTCGGCATCGTCCCGCAGCACGGCGACAACCACGTCCTGCTCGCTCCGGTGGCGTTCAATCTCCTGATGGGTCGTCGCTGGCCCCCGGACCAGGACGATCTCGAGGAAGCCACCGCCGTCTGCGTCGACCTTGGGCTTGGCCCGGTGCTCGAGCGAATGCCCGCTGGGCTCGGCCAGACCGTCGGTGAGACCGGCTGGCGGTTGTCCCAAGGAGAACGCGCGCGACTGTGCGTGGCCCGTGCCCTGCTCGCCGACCACGACGTACTGATCCTGGACGAGCCGCTCGGAGCCCTCGACCCGCAGACCGCTCGCCGCGTCCTGGAGGTCGCCCGCCGTCGCGCCCGAACGCTGGTCGTCATCTCCCAGGAGTAACTCTGACTCAGAGTCGGGTGACGAACTCGGTCAACTGTTCGGCGTTGCGGCACTCGACCATCTCGATCAGCTGTGCGTAGTCGTCGGCTGCGGAATCCCCGCTGCCCCACTGCCGGTGCGGCTCCGGGTTGAGCCAGTATGCGTGCCGCGACCGCTTGACCAGCGCCGCGAGCGTCGGCAGGCCGGGGTTTCGGTAGTTCGTCCGCCCGTCGCCGAGGATGAGCAGGGATGTCTTGGGGCCCACCACCGTTGGCCACTTCTCGGCGAAGGTCTCCAGTGAGTGCCCGTAGTCGCTGTGCCCGTCGAACCAGACGACCTGCGCCTCCCTTCCGATCCGCGTTACGGCGTCGGCGACGTCGGATCCGGGAGCGAAGAACCGGGTCACCTCGTCGCAGCTGTCGACGAAGGCGAATGCACGTACCCCCGAGAACTGCTCACGCAAGGCCGCAGTCAGGAGCAGGGTGAAATGTGAGAAGCCGGCAACCGAGCCGCTGACGTCGCACAGCACCACGAGTTCTGGTTTGTGCACCCGCCGCGGACGATGCGCCGTTACCAGCGGCACCCCGCCGGTCGCCAGGGACGCCCGGACTGTACGGCGGAAGTCCAGCCGCCCTCGGCGACCGTGGCGGCGGCGTGCGGCTAGCCGGGTGGCCAGTCGCCGGGCGAGAGGGGCAACGCTGCGCCGGAGTTCGGCGAGGTCTTTCTGCTGGGCACGGAGGAAGTCGACCTGATCAGCCAGCGGCGTCACGGCAGTACGGGCCACGTTCTGCTTGCCACGCTCCTCGGCAGCCCTGCGCCGGACCTCGGTCTCGATGTAGGAACGAAATGCGGCGAGTCGCTCACGGATCGTCTGCCTGGCCACTTGCTCGGCAAGGCCGCCGCGCTTCGCGCCGCCGAGAAGACCTTGCAGGAGACCGGCAACGAGCGTGTCCGGCGACAGCGCGCGCAGCACCCGGTAGCTGAAGTAGGACTGGCCACGCGCTGATTGGCCGCCGTGCCCGAGGCGGCCGACGGCGAAGTTCGCGAATCTGCGCAGGGCTGCGTCATCGCCGTCCAGCAGGAGTTGGGCCAGCTGCGCGCGCATGGCATCAGTCAAGTCATCAGCCGACAGGCCGGAGTCGTCTGCCTCCGGATCGCCTTGCTCTTGCAGAGCCCACTCCTGCACGTCCTCCGGGTCAGTTCCGTCGATACCGGTAACTGCGGCGGGCCACCACAGGTCGAACAGCGCGTCGAATGCCGGCCGGTGAGTGGGACGCTTCAACAGGACCGCCGCCAAACCATGGCGCAGCTGCTCTCGCTCGAGGAGGTCGACGGTCACCATTGCACGCGCCGCATCGATTGCATCGCTGATGCCGATGGGAACGCCAGCCTGACGCACGGCGCGGACGAAGTCGTCCAGGTGCGCCACCAGCCCACCGGATCGACCGGCCTCGCTCTCGTCGACGGCCGTCATGCCGGCATTCTCCTCCCGCAGGCATCTGACAGCGCAGCGGCGAGGTCGCCGCGACGAGCGACGGAGATGTCGTCTAGGTCCAGCCAGGTCGCCAGCGAGCGAAGTTCACCGGCCAGGGCAGCAGCCAGCTCGGCCCGGTCGGTTTCTGGCTCGGCGAAGCTGCCCTGGACGAGCAGGCGCCTGCCCGGACGGTCTGCCTTGAGGTCGACCCGCCCTTGAAGCCGGTCACCGAGCAGGAACGGCAGGACGAAGTAGCCGTACTCCCGCTTGGCCTCGGGCACGTAGATCTCGAAGCTGTGCCGGAAGTCGAAGACCCGCTGAACCCTGGCGCGCTCCCACAGCAGGGAGTCGAACGGCGAGAGCAACGCTGCCACGTGCACCGGCCTGGCACTTGCGGTCGGATGCAGGTACCCGACGGCGGACCATCCTTGCGGGCGGCACTCCGTCAGCTCTCCGGCGGAGATCAATTCGTGCAGCCGGGACTTGGTGTCGGCCACCGACATCCGAAAGTAGTCGGCCACCTCCTTGACGGTGCCGACGCCGAGTGCGGCCGTGGCCCGCCGGATCAACTCGCGTTGACCCTCGACCTCGCTCAACGGCGGCACGGCCAGTACCGGCGCAGCGATCACGCGCTCTGCCAGGTCGTAGAGCGGGTTGAAGGCTTTCCGGCCGGCGATGGCGAGCGCGCCCGAGGCGTAGAGGTATTCGAGCATCGTTTTGCCGTCCGAACCTCGGTCCCAGAGTGTTGTCGCGGCGGTGTAGCGCGGGTTGCCCTTCGGGCGTCGGGCCGGGTCGCGAAGTTCGCTGAAGGTCAGCGGCCCGCGCTCAGCTACATCCGCAGACACCTCGGCGGCGTATCCGGGACGCTCGCTTTCGACCCTGTGCAGCCACCGAGTCCACTGCTCACGGTTGTTCTGCCGGGCCATCCTCCAGCGCAGCGCCGGGTAGAGCGAGATGTCGACGATCGAGGCGGCATGTCCCCAGTACTCGTAGGCGCCTCTCTCCCGATAGGTCAGACGGTCGAGCAGGTCGACCGGGTACGGACCCAGGCGAGAGAACGCGGCCAGGTAGTGCGACCTGACCAGTACGTTGACCGCGTCGATCTGGAATGCCCCCACCCTGGCCAGCACCCGGCGCAGATGACCGAGATTCGGCCGCACAGGCCGCGGTCGGTCGAAGCCCTGCGCATTGACCGCGATCCGGCGTACCTGCTCGGCGCTGAGGTCCACGGGCACGGCTAGACGGTATGACGTGACCGCTCGTTCGTGAGTGGTTGCGGGCCGGTGCCTGACGCACACAACCTCGTGGGCTACCGAGCAGGGGCTGCCTGCTTGGCCTATCCGACATGCGTGGGAGGCCCCGGTGTATTCGGAGCGTACGAGCGTTGGACTCGATGTGCATGCACGATCGGTTGCCGCGGCGGCGATCGACGGCGTGACCGGCGAGCTGAAGCAGGGGAG
>JBPCOB010000267.1:0-8871 GCA_051000715.1 Mycobacteriales bacterium | reverse complement strand
GCTTCCACTGGGCGACCCGTTCCGGCGTGACCGTCGCCATCGACGACGTGGTGGTCCCTCCCGGCAAGCAGGAGATCCTCGAGGGGTACGAGGACAAGGCCGACCGGGTGCAGAAGCAGTACGAGCGTGGCGTCATCACCGACGACGAGCGCCGGCAGGAGCTCATCGAGATCTGGACCCAGGCGACCGGGGAGATCTCCCGCGCGATGGAGGCCAACTTCCCGCGGACCAACCCGGTTTACATGATGGTCAACGCCGGGGCCGGCGGAAACATGATGCAGATCCGCCAGCTCGCCGGTATGCGGGGCCTGGTGGCCAACCCCAAGGGTGAGATCATCCCGCGGCCGATCAAGACCAACTTCCGTGAGGGTCTGACGGTGCTGGAGTACTTCATCTCCACCCACGGCGCCCGCAAGGGCCTCGCCGACACCGCCCTGCGGACCGCCGACTCCGGCTACCTGACGCGCCGGCTGGTCGACGTCTCCCAGGACGTCATCGTCCGCGAGGATGACTGCGGCACCGACCGCGGGATTCGGACGCCGATCGCGGTCCGCGACCGCTCCGGCGCGTTGGTGCGGCACAACGACGTGGAGACCAGCGTCTACGCCCGTACCCTCGCCGAGGATCTCGAGATAGACGGCACGGTACGGGCCCCGGCGGGCACCGACCTCGGCGATGTCGTGATCGGCCAGCTGCTCGCGGCCGGCGTGGAGGAGGTAAAGGTCCGCAGCGTGCTGACCTGCGACTCCAAGGTCGGGACCTGTGCGATGTGCTACGGGCGGTCGCTGGCGACCGGAAAGCTCGTGGACGTCGGCGAGGCCGTCGGCATCATCGCAGCGCAGTCGATCGGCGAGCCCGGCACCCAGCTGACCATGCGGACGTTCCATACCGGCGGGATCGCCGGCGAGGACATCACCCACGGCCTGCCTCGGGTCGTCGAGCTCTTCGAGGCCCGTGTCCCCAAGGGCAAGGCGCCGATCACCGAGGCATCCGGGCGAGTCCGAATCGAGGAGACCGAGAAGCTCCGCAAGATCGTCGTCACGCCTGACGACGGCAGCGAGGAGGTCGTCTACGACAAGATCAGCCGGCGGTCACGGCTGCGCGTGGCGGATGGCGACCACGTCGAGGTGGGCGACAAGCTGACCGAAGGCACCGTCGACCCGCATGAGGTGCTGCGCATCCTGGGGCCGCGCGCGGTCCAGCTGCACCTGGTGGCCGAGGTGCAGGATGTCTACCGGTCGCAGGGCGTGTCGATCCACGACAAGCACATCGAGACGATCATCCGGCAGATGCTCAAGCGGGTGAACGTGCTCGAGGCGGGTGACGCCGACCTGCTTCCCGGCGAGCTCATCGAGCGTCCCCGGTTCGAGGAGGAGAACCGCCGGGTCGTCGGTGACGGCGGTGCGCCGGCCTCGGCCCGACCGGTGCTGATGGGCATCACCAAGGCGTCGCTGGCGACCGAGTCGTGGCTGTCCGCGGCCTCGTTCCAGGAGACCACCCGGGTCCTCACCGACGCGGCCATCCACGCCCGCAGCGACTCCCTGCTCGGCCTCAAGGAGAACGTCATCATCGGCAAGCTGATCCCGGCCGGGACCGGCATCGCCCGGTACCGCAACATCCGGGTGGAGCCGACCGAGGAGGCGCGCGCGGCGGCGTACTCGATGACCGGGTACGACGACTACGCCTTCGGGGCCGGCTCCGGCCAGGCCGTGCCGCTCGACGAGTACGACTACGGCCAGTACAACCGCTGAGCTTACGCTCCACGCATTATCCAGGGAGCCAGTGGCCGGTTACCACCGGTTCCTGGCTCTCTGGCTCATGTCCAGTGTCAGGAGTCGGCGTACGCCGCGCGGCGCAGCTCGGTGTACGCGGCGGTGAGCTTCGGCTGCTGGTAGTGCGCGTTCAGCCCGCTCGGATTGGGCAGCACCCAGACCGGCGTGCCGGCCAGCTGCTCGAGCTGCGGTCCCACCTCCGCGCGGGGACGGCCGAAGGCGATCCGGTATGCCGACAGGCCGAGGAAGGCGACGTAGCCCGGTTCCCAGCGCTCCACCAGCGCGGTCAGTGGTCCTACGCCGTTTCGGAGCTCCTCGGTGGTGAGCTCGTCGGCCCGCGCCGTCGCGCGGTCTACGAGGTTGGTGACCCCGAGGCCGGCAGCCAGCAGCTCGCCGGTCTCACTCGGGTGCAGCCGGCGGGAGGTAAAGCCAGCCAGGTGCAGGGTGGTCCACAGGCGGTTGGCCGGTCGGGCGAAGTGCTGGCCGGCCCAGCCCGACCACAAGGAGGGGTTGATCCCGCACAGCAGCACCCGCAGGCCCGGCGCCACCAGGTCTGGAATGGTCTGCCCGTACGCCGCCAGCAGTTCCTCGCGGCTCGGCCGCCGCGGGGGGTCCAAGGCCTCGGGGTCCGCGGGTGGCATCCGGCCAGCCTTGCACCCAGCGATCGGTGGCCGTCGATGCTTCGTGGTCGAGATCATTGGACCGTGCACCTACAGCTGCGGCCCCGCAAGTGTGGGCTGACGGTCCAATGTCGAAGGCAACCGCCGCTGGTGAGTCAAAGGAAGCTGGTGCGCGGACATCTGGCGCGGGTCAACTCGCCGCTTTGACCTGCGCCGCAGCGCTGGGTAAGGTAGCCCCTTGTGCCCGGGCGCTACGCCGGGCATTTCCGGACGCCCGGTGGCGGCCGGAGCGGCCCGCCGGCTGGCCGAACCACCCGATTACTCCGACCCATTGGGGCCGGTGGATCGGGCCGCGACACGCCCGACCGCGTGGGACGGACGAGCCGGTGCAAACAGATTCTCGACCACGACACGGAGACGCGGTGCCCACGATCCAACAGCTGGTCCGCAAGGGCCGGCAGAGCAAGCTCGAGAAGAGCAAGACCCCGGCGCTGCAGAGCGGTCCGCAGCGCCGCGGGGTCTGCACCCGCGTCTATACGACCACCCCCAAGAAGCCCAACTCCGCGCTCCGAAAGGTCGCCCGGGTCCGCCTCACCAGCGGCATCGAGGTCACCGCGTACATCCCCGGCGTCGGCCACAACCTGCAGGAGCACTCGATCGTGCTCGTCCGCGGCGGTCGGGTGCGGGACATCCCCGGCGTCCGCTACAAGATCATCCGCGGCTCCCTCGACACGCAGGGCGTGCGCAACCGCAAGCAGGGCCGCAGCAAGTACGGCGCGAAGAAGGAGAAGAGCTGATGCCGCGCAAGGGACCGGCACTCAAGCACCCGGTCGTCACCGACCCCGTCTACAGCTCGCCGCTCGTCACCAGCCTGGTCAACAAGGTCCTTCGCGGCGGCAAGCGGTCACTCGCCGAGCGCATCGTCTACACCGCGCTCGAGGGTTGCCGCGGCAAGACCGGCACCGACCCGGTCGTCACGCTCAAGCGCGCCCTGGACAACGTCAAGCCGACGCTTGAGGTAAAGAGCCGCCGGGTCGGGGGCGCGACCTACCAGGTGCCGGTCGAGGTCCGGGCCGGCCGTAGCACGACGCTGGCGCTGCGCTGGCTGGTCGGCTACTCCCGGGCCCGGCGCGAGAAGACCATGACCGAGCGGCTGATGAACGAGCTGCTCGACGCGAGCAACGGCCTCGGCGCCAGCGTCAAGCGGCGCGAGGACACCCACAAGATGGCGGAGTCCAACAAGGCCTTCGCGCACTACCGCTGGTAAGCCGGCTCAACACCTACGAAAGCGACCGAGACCCACCGTGGCAACCGACGTACTGACCGACCTGGCCAGGACCCGAAACATCGGGATCATGGCTCACATCGACGCGGGCAAGACGACCACGACCGAGCGGGTCCTGTACTACACCGGCCGCAACTACAAGATGGGTGAGGTGCACGAGGGCGCCGCCACGATGGACTGGATGGAGCAGGAGCAGGAGCGCGGGATCACCATCACCTCCGCGGCCACCACCTGCCAGTGGAACGACCACACCATCAACATCATCGACACTCCGGGCCACGTCGACTTCACCGTCGAGGTCGAGCGCTCGTTGCGCGTTCTCGACGGCGCCGTTGCCGTCTTCGACGCGGTCGCCGGCGTGGAGCCGCAGTCCGAGACGGTCTGGCGGCAGGCCGACAAGTACGGCGTGCCGCGGATCTGTTTCGTCAACAAGATGGACCGGGTCGGTGCCGAGTTCCATCGCTGCGTCGAGATGATCGTGAGCCGGCTGGGCGCCGTACCGCTGGTGATCCAGCTGCCGATGGGGGTCGAAGGCGGTTTCCGCGGTGTGATCGACCTGGTCGCGATGAAGGGCCTGCTCTGGGCCTCCGACGACAAGGGCAGCAAGGGGGACACCTACGAGTTGGTCGACATTCCGGCCGACCATGTCGAGGCGGCCCGGGAGTGGCACGACCGGCTCTACGAGACGCTCGCCGAGAACGACGATGCGATCATGGAGGCCTACCTCGAGGGGCAGACGTGCTCCGCGGAGGAGATCCGGGCCGGCATCCGCCGGGCGACGATCGCCGGCCGGCTGACACCGGTGCTGTGCGGTTCGGCCTTCCGGAACAAGGGCGTCCAGCCGATGCTGGACGCCGTCGTCGACTACCTGCCCAGCCCGCTCGACGTCGGTGCGATCGTCGGGCACGCCGTCAACGACGAGACCCGCGAGATCTCCCGTGAGCCCAGCGAGAGCGAACCGTTCTCCGCGCTGGCCTTCAAGATCATGAGCGACAAGTACCTCGGCAAGCTGACCTACATCCGCGTCTACTCGGGCCGGCTGGCCAAGGGCTCGGCGGTCGAGAACTCCACCAAGGGCGGCCGCAAGGAGCGCATCGGCCGCATCCTGCAGATGCACGCGAACAACCAGGAGGACCGCGACAGCGCGAGCGCCGGCCAGATCGTGGCCGTCGTAGGCCTGAAGAACACCACCACGGGCGACACCCTCTGCGACCCGGCCGCGCCGGTGATCCTGGAGTCGATGAGCTTTCCGGCGCCCGTCATCTCGGTCGCCATCGAGCCGAGGACCAAGGCCGACCAGGAGAAGCTCGGGGTGGCGATCCAGCGCCTGGCCGAGGAGGACCCGACCTTCCAGGTCCGCACCGACGAGGAGACCGGCCAGACGATCATCTCCGGGATGGGCGAGCTGCATCTCGACATCCTGGTCGAGCGAATGCGCCGCGAGTTCAACGTCGAGGCCAACGTCGGCAAGCCTCAGGTCGCCTACCGCGAGACGGTCCGCCGCAAGGTCGACAAGCACGACTACACGCACAAGAAGCAGACCGGCGGCAGCGGGCAGTTCGCCCGGGTGGTCATCTCGCTGGAGCCCAGCGGCGGTGACGGCGGCGGCTACGAGTTCGAGAACAAGGTGACTGGCGGCCGGATCCCGCGCGAGTACATCCCGGCCGTGGATGCCGGCTGCCAGGAGGCCATGGAGTTCGGCGTACTGGCGGGATATCCGCTCGTCGACGTCAAGGTCACCCTGCTCGACGGCGCCTACCACGAGGTCGACTCCTCGGAGCTGGCGTTCAAGATCGCTGGGTCGATGGCCTTCAAGGAGGCCGCCCGCAAGGCGGACCCGGTGCTGATGGAGCCCATGATGTCGGTCGAGGTGGTGACCCCGGAGGAGAACATGGGCGATGTGATCGGAGACCTCAACAGCCGGCGCGGGCTGATCCAGGCGATGGACGAGCGTGGCGGCGCCCGCGTGATCCGTGCCGTCGTCCCGCTGTCGGAGATGTTCGGCTACGTCGGGGACCTGCGCTCCAAGACCCAGGGCCGGGCCAGTTACACCATGCAGTTCGACTCCTACGCCGAGGTCCCGGGCAACCTGGCGAAGGAGATCATCGCCAAGGTCCACGGCGACTAGCCCGATCGCAACCCCACCCATTCGTCGTACGGCGCACCAGAACAGCAGTCCCGGAGGAGGACACCAGTGGCGAAGGCCAAGTTCATGCGGACCAAGCCGCACGTCAACATCGGCACCATCGGTCACATCGACCATGGCAAGACGACGCTGACGGCAGCGATCACCAAGGTCCTGCACGACCAGCACCCCGACCTCAACCCGTTCACGCCGTTCGACCAGATCGACAAGGCGCCCGAGGAGAAGGCCCGCGGCATCACGATCTCGATCGCCCACGTCGAGTACCAGACCGACGCCCGGCACTACGCCCACGTCGACTGCCCCGGCCACGCCGACTACATCAAGAACATGATCACCGGTGCGGCCCAGATGGACGGCGCGATCCTGGTCGTCTCGGCGGCCGACGGCCCGATGCCGCAGACCAAGGAGCACGTGCTGCTCGCCCGCCAGGTGGGCGTGCCCTACATCGTGGTCGCGCTGAACAAGGCCGACGTGGTCGACGACGAGGAGATCCTGGAGCTGGTCGAGCTCGAGGTCCGCGAGCTGCTGTCCTCCTATGAGTACCCGGGCGACGACCTTCCCGTCGTACGGGTCTCCGCGCTCAAGGCGCTCGAGGGCGACGCCAAGTGGAGCGAGTCCATCCTCGAGCTGATGAACGCGGTCGACTCCTCCATCCCGGAGCCGGTCCGTGACGTCGACCGGGCGTTCCTGATGCCGATCGAGGACGTCTTCACCATCACCGGCCGCGGCACCGTGGTGACCGGCCGGGTGGAGCGCGGCATCGTCAAGATCAACGAGACCGTGGAGATCGTCGGGATCAAGGAGGGGGTGACGACCACCACCGTCACCGGCGTGGAGATGTTCCGCAAGCTGCTCGACCAGGGCCAGGCGGGCGACAACGTCGGCCTGCTGCTCCGCGGCGTCAAGCGCGAGGACGTCGAGCGGGGCCAGGTCGTGTGCAAGCCGAAGTCGATCACGCCGCACACCCAGTTCGACGCCAACGTCTACATCCTGTCCAAGGACGAGGGCGGCCGGCACACGCCGTTCTTCAACAACTACCGGCCGCAGTTCTACTTCCGCACCACCGACGTGACCGGCGTCGTGACCCTGCCCGAGGGGACCGAGATGGTCATGCCGGTTGACAACACCGAGATGACGGTCCAGTTGATCCAGCCGATCGCCATGGAGGAGGGCCTGCGCTTCGCCATCCGCGAGGGCGGTCGCACCGTGGGCGCCGGTCGGGTGACCAAGATCCTCAAGTAGCACCGCGTACGGCGGCGGTCGGAGCTGCGTGGCCCGGCCGCCGCCGCACGAGGACCCGAGAAATCGCAACACCTAGAGAGAAGGACCGGTCCCATGGCGGGACAGAAGATCCGCATCCGGCTCAAGGCGTACGACCATGAGGTCATCGACAGCTCGGCGCGCAAGATCGTCGAGACGGTGACCCGGACGGGTGCGTCGGTCGCAGGCCCGGTTCCGCTGCCCACCGAGAAGAACGTCTACTGCGTCATCCGCTCGCCGCACAAGTACAAGGACAGCCGGGAGCACTTCGAGATGCGGACGCACAAGCGCCTGATCGACATCCTGGACCCGACGCCGAAGACGGTCGACTCGCTCATGCGGCTCGACCTGCCGGCTGGCGTCGACATCGAGATCAAACTCTGAGGGCGACGACGTCATGGGGAAGCAGACAACCGGCGTGCTGGGCGAGAAGCTCGGCATGACCCAGGTGTTCGACGATGCCAACCGGATCGTTCCGGTGACCGTCGTGCGGGCCGGTCCGTGCATCGTGACCCAGGTGCGTACGCCGGAGCGCGACGGCTACTCCGCGGTCCAGCTGGCGTACGGCGCGGTCGACCCGCGCAAGGTCACCAAGCCGCTGGCCGGGCACTACCGCAAGGCCGGTGTGCCGCCGCGTCGGCACCTGGTCGAGGTCCGCACCACCGACGCGGCCGCCTACACCGTCGGCCAGGAGGTGACCGCGGAAGCCTTTTCCGCCGGCACCCGGGTCGACGTCGTCGGCACAAGCAAGGGCAAGGGCTACGCCGGCGTCATGAAGCGGCACAACTTCAAGGGGCTCGGCGCCGGCCACGGCGTTCAGCGCAAGCACCGGTCGCCAGGCTCGATCGGCGCCTGCGCCACCCCGTCCCGGGTGTTTCCCGGCACCAAGATGGCCGGCCGGATGGGGCACGCGCGAACCACCACGCTCAACCTGTTAGTTCACGGCGTGGACGCCGAGCGGGGCCTGCTGCTGATCCGCGGCGCGGTGCCCGGTCCAGCCGGTGGCCTGGTCCTGGTTCGTACGGCGGTCAAGGGCGGCCTGCCCAAGGCAGGTCCGCAGTGACCAGCGTCCCGGTGTGGTCTCCTGGCGGTTCCCCGGCAGGCACGGTCGAGCTGCCGGAGGAGGTCTTCGGCGTCCAGGTCAACGTGCCGCTGATGCACCAGGTGGTGGTCGCCCAGCTCGCCGCCGCCCGACAGGGCACGGCCGACACCAAGACCCGGGGCGAGGTGTCCGGCGGCGGCCGCAAGCCCTACCGGCAGAAGGGCACCGGCCGGGCCCGGCAGGGCTCGATCCGGGCGCCGCAGTTCACCGGCGGTGGCACGGTCTTCGGGCCTACCCCGCGCAGCTATGAGCAGAAGACCCCGAAGAAGATGAAGGCGGCCGCCCTTCGCGGCGCCCTGTCCGACCGGGCCGCCGGCGGGCGGGTGCACGTGGTGGCCGGTCTGGTCGACTCCGACCTCCCGTCGACGAAGACGGCGGTGCGCTCCCTCGCCGAGGTGACCGGCCGGGCTCGGGTGCTGGTCGTTGCCGAACGGTCCGACGAGCGCACCTGGAAGAGCCTGCGCAACGTCGGCTCGGTCCACCTGATCGCACCCGACCAGCTCAACACCTACGACGTGCTGGTGTCCGACGACGTGGTCTTCACCGAGGCGGCGCTGGCGATCTTCGTGGCCCGGCCACCCAAGGGTCGCGCCAGCCGAGGCGTGGGGCGGCCGGCCGAGGGGGACGTGGGCCAGGGACCCACGCCGCGCGGCAGGACGACCCCCGGCGCCCGCTTCGGAGGGTTC
>JBPCOB010000266.1:0-4560 GCA_051000715.1 Mycobacteriales bacterium | reverse complement strand
GGCGGACGACCTGCTCGGTGCCGCCCGCGTCCAGCAGGGCGACGTGGTGGTCGCGATGGCCTCGTCCGGCCTGCACTCCAACGGCTACTCGCTGGTTCGGCACGTCCTGCTGAAGGCGGCCCGGCTGCGCCTCGACGACGAGCTGCCCGAGCTGGCTGGCCCGCTCGGCGAGGTGCTGCTGACACCCACCAGGATCTACGCGCGTGACTGCCTGGCGCTGGCGGCCGAGGTCGAAGTCCACGCGTTCGCGCACGTCACCGGCGGTGGGCTGGCTGCCAACCTGGCCCGGGTGCTGCCGGCCCACCTGGACGCCGTGATCGAGCGAGGCAGCTGGATGCCGCCGGCGGTCTTCGGCCTGATCGCCGCACGGGGGCGGGTCGAAGCGGCTGAGATGGAGCACACGTTCAACCAGGGCGTCGGGATGGTGGCCGTCCTCCCAGCCGCCGCGGTCGATGCGGCGCTCGCCGTACTTCGGGAGCGGGCACTGCCGGCCTGGATCGCCGGCGGGGTGCTCGCCGGTGAAGGTGTCGCCCGGTTGGTCGGCGCGCATCCCGACCTCGGCACCTAAACTGCGAGCGGCGCAAGGCCGGTGGTGTCATCACCGGCTTGCGTCGGCGATGTTTGGGTAGTCGGGGTGCACACCCCGCGACGAGGAGGTCGGCATGCCGTCGGTTGCCCGAGTAACCGAAATCAGCGCGACGTCGGAGACCAGCTTCGAGGACGCCGTCAAGGTCGGCATCCAGCGCGCGTCAGAAAGCCTGCGCGGGCTGAAGACCGCGTGGATCAAGGAGCAAGAGGTCCAGATCGGCGAGAACGGACAGGTGACCGGTTACCAGGTGAACATGATGGTGACCTTCGTCCTCGAGTAGGCAACGTCCGCCGGCCGCGGATCAGACTGCCGATATGGCGGACATCCTGGCGTTCGGGCGCGCTGAGCGGGTTCGACGGCGGCGCAAGCCGCCGACGGGGCTGCTGGTGCTTGTGGCCATCGCCGTCCTGGTTGGCATCGGGCTCTGGCACGGCCGGGCACCCGGGCCGGTCGCTGGAGCGGGCGTTGCCACCCCGAGCCCGAGGCCGGCGGAGGGCGCTGGCGGCGCTCCGGCCCGCTATCGGCTTGAGGGGCGGCGGACCGCCGGACCGGTGGGCCTGCGTCTGCTGGTGGGAGGCGGCGACCCCGTGGTGGTCGACGCCCACACAGGTCGGGTCGCCCCTTGGCGGCGACTGCGACCGCTGGCTGCGGGCAACACGGTCGCACTGCAGCGGCTGCCGGCGGCCACCGTGGCGCTGGTCAACGACGCCCAGTACCAGCCGGTCGCTGCGTACGTGCTGCCCGACGTGGGCGGAACGGTATCCGTGGGCCGGGTCGAGGGTGTTCTGCCTGCGGTGGGCGGAGGTCTGTTCGGCTACAACTCGGGCTCCACCTCGCCGCCCGGCCGGCTGGTTCGCCTGGACGCGGACGGCCGGGTGCTGTGGCGGCGAAGCTTCTCGCTCCCGACATTCGTGCAGGCGGACACTCCGCACGGCCTGCTCGTCTGGTCGATACCAGGCGCCCCGGTCCCGGGTGGACCACTCCGGCTCGTTGACGCGCGGACCGGCAAGATCCGTCGCGAGCTGGGTCGCGCGGGGTTCATCCTCGCCAGTACTCCGGATGCGGTGGCATGGGTGCCCGACCGCTGCGGCGACCAGTGCCAGCTCACCGTGACGGACCTCGCCAGCGGACGCAGCACCCGCTACACCACCCCGGATGGACGGCTGCCCGGTTACGCGGCCTTCTCCCCGAACCAACGGCTACTCGCGGTCAGCTTCTTCGGGCTGCACGAGCAGACGCCGGAGCTCAACCGCGACGGCTTTGCTGCGGTGCTCGACCTCGTGTCGGGACGACTGCGGACGATCCCGGGCCTCACGACCGAAGCGAAGTCCGCGGCCAGCCTCGCCTGGTCGCCCACCGGCGCATGGCTCGCGATGGGGGTACGGTCGCCGGGCGGGAACTACTCTGACCGCCTCGTCCTGTGGCGCTCCGGGGAGACCGGGCTGACAGTGCTACCGCCGGTCTTGCCGCCGGAGTCCTCGGCGTCAGGCCTGGTCATCCTTCCCTGAGAGCGCGTACCAGACCCGCGAGTCCTCGGCCCGCTCCAGGACGAACCCGGCCCGTTCCAGCGCCCGCCGCGACGGCAGGTTGTCGGCCAGCACCTCCCGCGCCACCACCCGTTGGACGCCTGGCTGGCCGAGCAGCCATTGCGACGCACCAATCACCAGCTCGCTGCCGTATCCGCGACCGCGGTAGGGCGCCGCCAGCCCGTAGCCGATCTCGATGTCACCAGCGTCGTCGGCGGCTCCGTGGGTTCCGCAGTCGCCGATCACCGCATCGTCCAGGGTGACGAACCAGCCGAGCTCGACGTCGTTGTCGACCGCCATCCGGAGGCCGTCCAGGGTGTCAGCGTGCGGCCACCCACTTCCCGCCCGCACGCCGGACAGGTCGCCCTCGATGACCGCGCGGGCCGTCTCCACGCTGATCGGTACCAGGACGAGGCGCGGTGTTTCAATGCGCTCGAATCTCACGGTCGACAACGGCCGGGGGGACCTGGAACGGGAACCGACGGGGTGCTCACGTCAGGCGAGCGTCCTCGTCGTCGGCGTCCCCGTCGACGCCGTCGAACTCGTCGTCCCTGGTCTCGACGTCCCCGGTCTCGACGCCGTCATCGGCCGACGTACTGTCGCCGTCACCGTTCGCCGTCAGCTCCGCGCGCAGGCGGTCGAGGTCGGTGCCGCCGCTGGAGTACTTCAGCTGACGGGCGACCTTGGTCTGCTTGGCCTTGGCTCGGCCGCGCCCCATGGCTCGACCCCCTTACGCCGGAGCGACGAAGCCCCGTTGCGCTGGCACGGTGGACGGCGGCCGGCGCTGGAACGCTCCGGCCGCGCAGATACAACGGTACCCGCAAACCGGCCCGCTCGGCACGCCGGTCGCCAACGTCAGACCGGCAGGTGGAACGCGCGTAGTCGGCCGATCTCCGCCATTCGTCGCTCGGCGAGCCGGTCCGCCGCGACGGCCGGCGGCACGCCGTCGTCCGCGGCCAGCCGGAAGATGGTCAGCGTGGTATCGAAGATCGTCGCGGCCTGCAGCCTGGCGCGGGATTCCACGTAGCCGCGGATCTCGTCGGCGACCTGGATCAGCCCACCGGAGTTCACCACATAGTCCGGTGCGTAGAGGATGCCGCGGTCGGCCAGCACCTTCTCGATCCCGGGGTGGTGCAGCTGGTTGTTCGCCGCGCCGCAGACGATGGCGGCCTGCAGCGCCGGCACGGTCTCGTCGTTCAGCGCACCGCCCAGCGCGCAGGGTGCAAAGACGTCCATCGGCAGTCCGACGAGGTCGTCCGGCTCGGCGATCTCCACGTTCGGATACGCCGCGACCACGCGGCCGAGCGCCTCGGCGTTCACGTCGCCCACCACCACGGCCGCGCCGTCCTGCACCAGGTGGCCGACCAGGTGCCGGCCGACCTTGCCGATGCCCGAAACGCCGACCCGTCGGCCGGCCAGCGACGGCGCACCCCACAGGGTCTGTGCCGCCGCCCGCATGCCCTGGAAGACGCCGTACGCCGTCAGTACCGCGGAGTCGCCGCTGCCGCCGTTGGCCACCGACCGGCCGACGACGTAGTCGCACTCCCGGCTGATCACGTCCATGTCGCTGACGTAGGTGCCGACGTCACAGGCGGTGATGTAACGCCCGGCCAGGGACTGCACGAACCGGCCGTACGAGCGCAGCAGCGCCTCCGACTTGTCCGTCGTCGGGTCGCCGATCACCACGGCCTTGCCGCCGCCGAGGTCGAGGCCGGCGCAGGCTGCCTTGTAGGCCATCGCCCTGGACAGGTTCAGGACGTCGGCGAGCGCGTCCTCTTCGGTGGCATAGGGGTAGAAGCGCGTGCCACCGAGGGCCGGCCCGAGCGCCGTGGAGTAGATCGAGATGATGGTCCGCAGGCCAGCTGCCGGGTCGGAGCAGAAGATGACCTGCTCGTGGCCGGTGTTGCGCCCGAATACGACCCCGTCCGGCATGATCTGCTCTCCCGGTGGCGATGGACCCCACATCCCAGCGTAGCCAGTACGCCGGCACGGCGAGCGTGAGTGCGCCTTCGCGTGCGACGATTCCCCGGTGACGCCGTACGCCGCCTACCTGCGGGTCTACGAGCCGCTGTCGGCCTTCACCGGGACCGAGCGTGAACTCTGGACCGCCTACGCCGCCAGCGGCCGGGCGCCGGACCGGTCCACCGGGGTGGTGCTGGAGCACGACGCCGGCCGGGCCGCCCTGCTCACAGCGCCGCCGATCCCCAAGGTAGGGGCGGAGGCGTTCGTCCTGAGGATCGATGGCGGCCTGTTCGTCTGCCCTTGGCGGACGCGGGAACGCGCCTGGTCGGCGCTGGCCGATTTCGGCGACGATCTGCCCGAGCAGGTGACCGCCGCGTTCTTCCCGCCCCGAGTCGGGGGGGGGGCGGACGAACCGGAGAAAGCCGAAGGGGAAGCGAACCGGGGGGGGTCGGCGCACCCCGGGACGGAGAAGCGGAAGGTCCC
>JBPCOB010000265.1:0-2933 GCA_051000715.1 Mycobacteriales bacterium | reverse complement strand
CGCCACGCCGGCTGATGCCTTCAGCCGGCAGCGTCGTCCGGACGTCGACCACATAGGCCTCGATCGTCCGCGCGCCGGTGGCCAGCGCGATGGACACGCGGTGGTGGCCGTCCTTGACGAAGTGCAGGTCGCCGACCCGGTAGACGTCGATCGGCGGGATGCTCTCGCCGCGCCGCTGGGCCAGCGCCAACCGCTCCCACCGCTCCCGGACCCGGGCCGAGGTGGGCCGGAAACGACGGTCGAAGTCGCGGTGGGAGTCGACGGTCCCCACCACGGTGTCCAGAGCGATCGTCTGCAGCCCGAGGTCACGTTCGCCTTCCATCCCCAGCGCGGAGACCACGTCGTCGAACGGCAGGATGAGGTTGACGTCGTCGGGCTCGCGGCGCAGCCGGTTGGCGAGCCGGGACAGCACCTGGTGGCGCCGAGCGCGCAGGAAGTCGTTCTCGACATCCGCGCGCGGCAGACCGGTGCCACCTCGCACGGCTACAGCATCTCCCCCAGCGATACGGCTCAGCGGACGTCGCTCCGCCGCACGTCCAGGCCGCAGGTGCGCAGGGCGGCTTCCACCCGGTAGATCTCGGTCAGCGGCACCCCGGTGCGGGACGCTTCGGGCGGCGGCACCTCCAGCGCCCGGCAGGCGGCGGTCAGAGCGTCGACGTAGGCGCCTCTGATGGCGCGGATCCGCAGTCCGCGCCCCGGCCGAGGCACCGGTTCCTCGGCAGCGGCAAGCTCGGCATACAGCCGGCGCAGGTCGGCCCGAGCCGGTCGATCGACGGGCCGGGGGCGACGCAGCGCCGCCGCCGTTCCGGTAGCGAACGCACGACCCGGGCGCCGGTCACCACCGCAAGTCCGGCGAGCGTCGGCAGCAGCAGCACGCCGCCGATCGCGAGAACGCTTTGCACGCCCTCAGTGTCGGCGAAACCGCACCGGGAACTCAACGTGTCGCCGGTTCACGGCTGCCGACGGCCCTCGCTCGAGGTGAGCCGGTCGAGCAGCGGCTGGGCGGCCGCCGGACCGGGCTCGCCGAAGGACACGTCTATCGGCCGCTCGGCGTCGAGCACCTTCAGCCGGTAGAGGAACCGGTCGGCGCCGGGCGCCGGTGGCCCGGCCCACGACTCCGCGCCGGTAAGCAGGGCCTGCACCTCCTCAGCTTCGCCAGGCGGCAGGTCCGCGGTGTCCAGCTGCCACCGCACGGTCCGCCCGACGAAACCGCCGGACCGTTCGAGCTCCACCCTCATGCCGGCACGCCGACGGTGTTCCACGCGTCACGCACGGCGCCGGCCACCGCCTCGTCGTAGCTCGACTTCGCCACCCGGACCGTGGTGGCGGCAAAGCCGGCGAAGCGCGCCGTCGGTCGCAGCCGTGGATCGCGCAGGGCGTCGTACCAGATCCGCCCGGCCACCTCCCAGGCGTGGCCGCCGATGGCCGTGGCCGCGAGGTAGAAGGCGTGGTTGGGGATCCCGGAGTTCGTGTGCACCGCGCCGTTGTCGCCGGTGGTGTGCACGTAGCCCGCCATCGTCGCCGGCTGGTCGTCCTTGCCGAGCACCGGGTCGTCGTACGCGGTGCCGGGGGCCTGCATCGACCGCAGGGCCACCCCGTGTACGCCGGGCGCCAGCAGGTCGGCGCCCACCAGCCAGTCGGCCTCGTCGGCGGTCTGGCCCTTGGAGTACTGCTTGACCAGCACGCCAAAGACGTCGCTGATCGACTCGTTCAGCGCGCCCGGCTGGCCGGAGTAGCCGAGCGCCGCCTCGGTTTCGGTCACCCCGTGGGTCAGCTCGTGGCCGATCACCTCGAGCGCACGGGTGAACCGCCCGAACAGCTCGCCGTCCCCGTCGCCGAAGACCATCTGCTCGCCGTTCCAGAAGGCGTTGTCGTACCTGCGCCCGTAATGGACGCTCGCCACCAGCGGCAGGCCGTGATCGTCGACCGAGTGCCGGTCGTACGCCGCCAGGTAGAACGCGAAGGTCGCCCCCAGCCCGTCGTACGCCTCGTCGGCCGCCGCGCCGCCGGTCGCCGTGGCGCCCTCCGCCCGGACCAGCCGACCCGGGAGCCGCTCGGTACCGCCTGCGTCGTGGACCGACCGGTTCGGTTGGTCCCCGGGTGCCAGCTGCAGCGGTCCGAGGTGCCGCCGCCGGTGCGGGGCGGCGGTCGACGCGGTAGCCCGGGTCAGCCGGATCGTGGCATCGACGGCGAGCGCAGACAGCGCCCAGTCCCGCTGTTCGGGCGTGCCGTTACGGGCGATCCGCTCGAGGATCTGCGGTGGCACGAAGCAGGCGAGCGGCATGTCAGCCCCCCTTCCGCGGCGATCGTCTACATCCTGCGCCTCCCGCAGGCGACGGGAAACTGTCGGCGGCTGCGCCTATTGTCGAAACCGTGCGACCAGTCACCGATCTCGTCCGCGCCACCGCGCCGTTCCGGGTGGTCAGCGACTTCTCCCCCTCCGGTGACCAGCCGACGGCGATCGACGACCTGGAGCGACGGGTCCGAGCGGGGGAGTCCAACGTCGTCCTGCTCGGCGCAACCGGGACGGGGAAGTCGGCGACCACCGCCTGGCTGGTCGAGCGGCTGCAGCGACCCACACTGGTGATGGCGCCCAACAAGACGCTGGCCGCGCAGCTCGCCAACGAGTTCCGCGAGCTGCTGCCGGACAACGCCGTCGAGTACTTCGTCTCCTACTACGACTACTACCAGCCCGAGGCCTACGTCCCGCAGACCGACACCTACATCGAGAAGGACTCCTCGATCAACGAAGAGGTGGAGCGGCTGCGGCACTCGGCCACCAACAGCCTGATCACCCGTCGCGACGTCGTGGTGGTCGCCTCGGTCTCCTGCATCTACGGCCTCGGCACCCCCCAGGAGTACGTCGACCGCATGGTGCGGCTCGAGGTCGGCCAGGAGATCGAGCGCGACAAGCTGCTGCGCAAGCTCGTCGA
>JBPCOB010000264.1:0-5271 GCA_051000715.1 Mycobacteriales bacterium | reverse complement strand
ACACGAGCCGATGCGGGAGACCTTGCGCCGCGCGACCAACGAAGCCATCCGTGCGTCTCACAGCGGGATCACCTCTACGGACGGGGTCATTCCGGAGGGCTCGAGGCCATCAAGGCGACCATGTGGGCGGGCGGAGGCCAGGAGGCAGAGTGGGGAGCGTGAGCAACTCAAGCGATGCCGGGCGGTTCGTGTACGGCGTATACCCGGGCGGAGCAGTGCTCGACGTGACCGGGCAGGCACCACCCGCCTTGCCAGAGTGGAGTACACCCCAACCCCACGTCAGCGTGGCTGGCTTACCGGCGTCCGGTTAGGGTCGGTATTGGGATTGATTGACAGTCGGCCCCGCCGGTCTTACGGCAGACCCTCACGAGGGCACGCCCTCCGACCTGCGGCGTTCCCGCAAGAGGTTCCCCATACGGCGATCGATTCGGTGCCCGCGCGGCAACGGGGCGGTGGGAGCCTGACGAGGTCGGAACCGGTGAGGATGTTGCTGACGGCAAGCGGTTGTCGACGTGTCCTGCCGCTCTAACCTCAGGCCGCAGATCTGCTCAACGGGGGGATTTTCCTGGGATGCCCTGGGCTGGTGACGGCGCGGTGCCGCGGCGGCCGGCGCTGTACGCGAGGACCGGCCGCTGCGTCGATGGACGGGGAAGGAGACCTGTGGGCCGGGTGGCTGCACCGGTTGGGCCGCCGGGTCGGTCGGGATGAGCCAGCCGGGCCGTTGGGGAGGAGCGGCGGCCAGGCTCGCCGCGTGGCTGCCGGTGGTGTCGGTTGAGCGGGTTCGGAATGTGGCCCGGGCGACGTTCTGGCTGGTGCCCGCGGTGTGCGTGGTCGTCTCGATCGGGTTGGCGATCGGGCTGGTCGCGCTCGACGAGGCGTTGCCGGCCACGCATGCTCTGTTCGTCTTCCCTGGTCCGCCGAGCGGGGCCCGCAGCTTCCTGTCCTCGATCATCCAGGCGATGATTTCCTTCACGGGCCTGGTGTTATCGATCACCATTGTGGTGCTGCAGCTGTCCAGCGGCCAGTTCTCCCCGCGAGTGCTGCGGATGTTCCTCGGTGACCGGACGATCCAGGTCGCGCTCGGGATCTTCGTCGCCACCTTTGTCTACGCCATGGTGGTCTATCGGGCGATCCGTGGCACGACCGGACACGACGCGTTCGTGCCGCGAATCGCGGTCACGGTTGCGTTCGGCTTCGTGCTGGCCAGCTCGGCCTGTTCATCCGTTACATCAGCCATATGGCGAACCTGATCCGAGTGGCCACCATCATCACCTACGTGGGCGATGAGTCCCGCAGGGTGCTCGAGGGCCGCTACCCCGTCGATACGGCCGCGCCCAGGCCACCGCAGCCCTTGCCGGCGGCAGCGTGCACCGTCCCGGCGCCTCGCGGCGGCGTGGTGGTGTCGGTCAACGAGCGAGTGCTGGTGCGGCTGGCGACCGATACCGGCTGTGTGCTGACCTTGACGGCCCGAGTCGGCGACTTCGTGCCGACCGGTGCGCCGCTGTTAACCGTCCATCCCGACGGGTCAGGCGGCGAGGTACGCATCGCGGGACGGCTGAACCAGCGCGTCCTCGGCGAGGTGGCGCTGGATAGCGAACGCACGATGGAACAGGACCTGGCGTTCGGCTTTCGCCAACTCGTCGATATCGCCGAGCGTGCCCTGTCGCCTGCGGTGAATGACCCGACGACGGCCTCGCAGACCATCGATGGGCTGCACGACCTGCTCCGCCGGCTCGCCACCCGGCACCTGCCCGACGGTCGGTCCTTGAGCCCGGACGGGCGGCTGCGGCTGGTCGTGCCGCAGTACGGCTTCGGCGACTTCCTCGATCTTGCGGTCGGGGAGATCTGGAGGTACGGCGCGGACGCAGTGCAGGTCCCCGGCCGGCTCGCCGCAATGCTCGCCGACCTTCACGCGGCCGCGCTGCCCGAGTATCGGCCAGTCATCGCCGGTTGGGCCCGGCGGGTCGAGGGTGGGACGGCGGACGCCGACGACCACACGGCCTCGGTGGCCGGGCCGGGCTGACCGCCGCGGCGGCGCAGGACGACTGTCGCTGGCGTGGGCCGGGTCAGGAGCCGCCGGGATCGCCGCCCTTGGCGTCCCCGGCCAACACCAAAAGAGCCCGCCGCAAGGTGAGGAAGATAGTGGAACAGCATCCGCCGGTGTGCCGCTGGCACAGCGGTGAGGAGGAGGTCAGCGAGATGAGCCATGCGCATGCGCCGCAGTTTTGGTTGTCCCCCCGGCCAGAGCCATGTCGGCGTCCGCTGTGGGCGCGGCCGGGCAGGGGTCTGGTGGGCTGGCTGCGTCGGCGATGAACCGCTTTGCCGCCGTGCGGGCCGGGTACGGCGTCCTGCTTTTGGGCGCGCCCGGCCCGGTGATCCGGCTCTACACCGGACACCTGGCTGATCCGCGGACTCGGATGGTGGCGCGGTTGCTGGGCGCGCGGCACCTGGCGCAGGCGGTGGCGACCGCTGGGCCGGCGGGCCGGGCGGTGCTGGCGTTGGGAGTGGAGGCCGACCTGGCGCACGTCGCGTCGATGGTTGGGCTGGCCGGCTGGGACCGGGCGCGCCGCCGGGCCGGGCTGGTGGACGCGGCGGCCGCCGGCAGCTTCGCCGTGGTCGGGGCGGCGCTGACCCGCCGCGGCTCGGCCCTGCCGTCCCAGTCAGCGGCCAAAGGCCAGGTCGGCGGCCTGGCCGCGCGGCGCCAGACCGTCGCCGCCTGGCTGGGTCGGTGGCTGCTGCCCATGTCGCTGCGGCCGCCCGGATGACCCGGGTGAACGCCCGCGGCCACCAGGGTCTGATGACCGGCGAGGACAGCGCCGGACCGATGCGTGATGCGAGAGGGCGGTGTGGGCGGTGAGCGTCTCGGCGGCGGTCGTGGACAGCCTGACGGTGTCGGTGTACGAGATCCCGACCGACCAGCCGGAGGCCGACGGCACCGTGGCGTGGTCGTCGACGACGATGGTGCTGGTCGAGGCGACCGGCGGCGGGATGACGGGACACGGCTACACCTACGCGGGTGCCGGCGCCAAGCCGGTCATCGACGGCCCCCTCGCCGGCGCGGTGGTCGGCCGGCCCGTCCTGGACGTCCCAGGTTCGTGGGGGGCGATGGTCCGGGCGGTGCGGAACCTGGGCCGCCCGGGGCTGGCGTCGTGCGCGATCAGCGCGGTGGACACGGCACTGTGGGATCTCAAGGCCCGGCTGCTCGAGCTGCCGGTGTGCCGGCTGCTCGGGGTGGTCCACGACGAGGTGCCGATCTACGGCAGCGGCGGGTTCACCACCTACGACGCGGCCACCGCCCGGGCCCAGCTGGAGCGGTGGGTGGGGCAGTGGGACATCCCCCGAGTGAAGATCAAGATCGGCGAGTCGTGGGGCAGCCGCGAGCGGCGCGACCTGGCCCGGATCGCCTTCGCCCGCACGGTGATCGGCCCGGACGTCAAGCTGTACGTGGACGCCAACGGCGGCTACACCCGCAAGCAGGCGATCCGGGTGGCCCACGCCATGGCCGCCTCCGACGTGACCTGGTTCGAGGAGCCGGTGTCCTCCGACGACCTCGACGGGCTGCGCGAGGTACGCGACCAGACCCCCCCGGACACCGCCGCCGGCGAGTACGGCTACGACCTGGTCTACTTCGCCCGGATGGTCGCCGCGCAGGCGGTGGACTGCCTGCAGATCGACGTCACCCGCTGCGGGGGCATCACCGACTGGCTGCGCGCGGCCGCGGTGGCCGCCGCGTACAACCTGGAGGTCTCGGGGCACTGCGCACCGAACCTGCACGCGCACATCGCCGCCGCCGTCCCCAACCTGCGGCACCTGGAGTACTTCCACGACCACGTCCGCATCGAGGGCATGCTCTTCGACGGGGTGCTCGACCCCGCCGGCGGGGTGCTGCGCCCCGACCAGGGCCGGCCCGGCTTCGGCCTGACCCTCAAGCGCTCCGACGCCGAGCCCTATCGGACGGCCTGAGGATGACCACCGTCGATGGCGACGACGCCGCCGCCGTGCAGGCCGGTGTGGCGCGGCTCCGCGCCAGGCTGCTCGGTGGTCGCGGACCCGATGCGAGCAGCAGTGAGATCGAGCGCCACACCCGGGCCCGGCCGGAGCTGGCGGGCCTCCCCGCCGCGCAGCATCTGGAGGGGGTCGCTCGGCAGGCCGCTCTCGCCCGCGGCGACCGGGCCGCGATCGCTGCGGACATCGCCGCCAGCCGGGAGGAGCTCGCCCTGGGGGTGGCCGCGCTGCGCGAGCTGATCCACGGCCGGTGGGCGACCGCGCGACGTATAGTCGGCTGCGGCGTGCTCGCAGCGGCGGTGGTGGCCGTGCTGCGCGGCGGGACCAGCCGCCGTGCCCGCTGATCGGGTCAGCCGGGGCTGATGCCCCAGCTGGTGGTGGGGTTCAGCACCGTGCCCAGGACGACCCGGTCGGCGGCCTGCTCGCGGGCGGTCCAGTTCCGCCAGCGCAGGAACCCGTGGATGGCGTTGTGCTTGTCCGGCTCGGTCAGCGGGACCTGGTGGTCGGTGCCGTCGAAGGTGTATGCGCCGTCCGCGAGCCGGTTGGGCCAGGGGATGAGCGGGAGGCCGCGGGCGCCGGTGCACCGCTCGCCGCGGCGATAGCCGTCGAGCAGCGGCCGGCCGCCGACGGTGTAGCCGCGGATGCCGCCGCCGGCCTCGACGAGGGTCACCCGATGGTCGCCGGCGGCGATCTCGTACTGCTCCCCGGACGGGTTCACGGTGATCTCGCGGTCTCCTGGATCGGTAGCTGAATGTGCCTAGATACCGGCGGCGTTGGCGTAGAACTGCTGGTCTTCGCGCCAGCCGCCTTGGCCCATGCCGATGTCCTCGACGTTCTCGACGAACTCGATCGCCCGCACCCACTTCACCATCTTGAAGCCGAGCTGGGTCTCGATCCGCAGCCGGACCGGGGCGCCGTGCTCGACCGGCAGCGGGGCACCGTTCATCTCCAGCGCCAGGATCGTCTGCGGGTTGTTCGCCAGAAATAGGGGGACGGTCCCGTAATAGAAGCCGTACCGGCCCTCCCCCTCGGTCTCGCCCTTGTCGTCGAAGGCGTAGAACACGACGTGCTTGGCAGCGGCGGTAGGGCCGACCAGTTCCAGGATGCGGGCCAGTGGCACCCCGCCCCACTGCGCGATCGCGGTCCAGCCCTGGATGCAGTTGTGCTTGGTGATCTGCTCCGACTGCCCGAGGGTGCGCAGGTCGGTCAACGACAGCGACACCGGACGCTCGACCAGGCCGCCGACCTCGAGCCGGTAGTCGGCGA
>JBPCOB010000263.1:0-10017 GCA_051000715.1 Mycobacteriales bacterium | reverse complement strand
CGCTGAACAACCCCGGCCTGGTCTCCATCCCGGCGGCGTTCCTGCTCGGCTACCTCGGCACGATTCTGTCCAAGGAGAAGCCGAACGAGGCCAAGTACGCCGAGTTCGAGGTCCGGTCGCTGACCGGTGCCGGTGCGGAGACCGCCACCCCGCACTGACCTGCGCGGCATGCCGACCCGGACCGGCCGGATGCCGGACTCCGGTCAACGAGGAACCTGAGCGGGCGGACCTTCGGCGCGGACTCGGCCGTGGTCGAGCACGACGATGCGATCGCACAGCTTGCTCGCCTCGCCGAGGTCGTGCGTGATCAGCAGGATGCCGCAGTCACCGTCCTCGGCCAGAGCGCGCAGCACCGCGGCGATCTCGGCGCGCAGCGCGGCATCGAGCATCGAGGTCGGTTCGTCGGCCACGAGCAGCGCAGCGGCGCCGACGAGGGCTCGGGCGATCGCGACCCGTTGCCGTTGTCCGCCGGAGAGCCGCTGCGCGTTGCCGGCCAGCAGCTCCGGCGTCGGGTCTAGACCGACCCGCTCCATGGCCTGACGGACCCGTGAACCGTGGGCCCGGCGGGGCGCCCGCGCCAACCGGAGCGGCTCGCCGACCAGCGCCCGCACGCTCATGGCTGGATGCAACGCCCCGTAGGCGTCCCGATGGACGAATCAGGCGGACCGGCGGGCGGCGCCACTTGGTCAAGCGGTCATTCTGCAGGTAACTTGCAATTGCATTCCCCTGGCAACAAGGTAGGAGGTGCGGTCGGACTGCAACGCGGCGATCCGAGGACGGGAGCCCAACCATGCATGACCTCCGGCGGCTGCTGGCCCTGGCCCGACCACAGCGCGCCGACTTCCTGAAGGCCTCCGGCGCCGGCCTGCTCGTCAGCGCGCTCTACCTGGCCGCCGCACTGCTGGTTGCCCGCGCGCTGGGCCGGCTGCTGTCCGGGGCCGGCCTCGCCGAGGTCGGCTGGTTGCTGGCTGCCGCGCTCGGCGTCGCGGCACTGCGTGCGGTCGCAATCTTCATCGCCGACGCTGCGTCGGCGGCCGCCGCGGCCGAGGTGAAGTCGGCGCTGCGCGAGCGGCTGACGGCCAAGGTGCTCGACCTCGGCCCGGGCTGGCTGACCGCCACCCGCAGCGGCTGGGTGCAGAGCATGCTCGTCGACGGCGTCGAACGCCTGGAGCGGATGTACAGCCGGCTGCTGACCCAGACCCCGGTGTCGTTCTCGGTCGGCCTGGTCACCTGCCTCGTGGTCCTGGTGATCGACCCGGTCGTCGGCGTCGTCGTCCTGGTCTGCCTGTTCGCGATGCCGGCGGCGGTCATAGCGAGCCGGTACGCGATGCGGCACACCGGGAACTTCTGGTGGAACACCTACCGCGAGATGTACGCCGAGTATCTCGAGGCGCTGCAGGGGATGCCGACGTTGAACGTGCTCGGTGCCAGCCACCGGCACGGGCGGGAGTTGGGCGCGCGAGCCGATGGCCTGCGTGATCGCGCCATCGATCTGTCCTACAAGGAGATCAAGTTCAGCCTCGTGATCAACGCGGCGGTGGGCACCGCGACGGCGCTAGCCGTCGGGATCGGGGCGCTGCGCGTCGCCTCGGGCGCGCTGTCCGGTACAGCGTTGCTAGTCATCCTGTTGCTGGTGCGCGAGTGCTTCCGCCCCGTGAACCAACTGCTGGCCGGCTTCCACGCCGCCTACTACGGGCTGATCGCGGCCAAGCCGATGTTCGGGCTGCTCGACGAATCGCCGTTCGTGCCGGACACGGTGCCGGCTCCGTCACCGCTGAGACGACCACCATCACTGGCCTTCGACCACGTCACGTTCGCCTACTCCGGCCGGGTCGAGCCGGCGCTGCGTGGACTCGACGTACGGGTCCACGCCGGAGCGGCCGTCGCCCTAGTCGGAAGCTCCGGGGCCGGCAATCCACCGCGGCGTCCCTGCTGCTGCGCTTCTGGGACGTCACCGAAGGCCGGATCACTCTGGACGGCAGGGACATCCGGGATCTTCCGGTCACCGAGCTGCGCCGCCAGATCGCCCTGGTCTCCCAGGACACCCACCTGCTGCACGGCAGCATCGGCTACAACCTGCGGCTGGCCCGTGCGGATGCCGGCGACGGAGAACTGTGAGAGGCGCTGGACCTGGCGGCCGCGGCGGACTTCGTCGCGGCCCTGCCGGACGGGCTGGACACCCTGGTGGGGGAACGCGGCGTCCGGCTGTCCGGCGGCGAGCGGCAGCGGATCGCGATCGCCCGTGCGTTGCTCAAGGACGCGCCGGTGCTGATCCTGGACGAGGCGACGTCCAGCCTCGACGTACGCAACGAGGCCCTGGTCCAGGCCGGGCTGGAGCGGTTGCGCAAAGGCCGGACCACACTCGTCATCGCGCATCGACTGTCCACTGTGACCACTGCCGACTGGGTGGTCGTGCTGGAACGCGGGCACGTCGTCGAGCAAGGGACGCCCGATGACCTGGAGCACGCCGGCGGCCGGTTCGGCGAGCTCACCGCGGCCCAGCGGATAACGCTGTGACCGCCACGGCCCCGGCAGTTGACGCCGCCGGCGCGCTCAAGGCACTGCGTCCGTTGCTGGCGATCCTGCGCCCGCACCTTCGGCTGCTTGCGATCGCGATCGCCAGCGGGGTACTGAGCCAGCTGCTGTTCGTCCTCAACGGCGGGCTGGCGGCCTACCTGGTGGGTCGGGCGTTCGTCGGCGCGGAGGTGCATGAGCTGCGCCCGTACGTGTTCCTCCTCGTGGCCTCGGTGCTCGCCCAGGCGACGGCCGTGTGGGCCGAGAGCCTGCTCGCGCACATCGCGGCGTTCCGGGCGCTGGCCGAGGTACGCCGACGTTGCTACGACGCCTTCGAGCGGCTGTCGCCGGGGCATCTGAACACGCGGCGCAGCGGCGAGGTCGGGGCCACGGCGATGGACGACGTGGAATTGCTGGAGCTCTTCTTCTCGCACACCCTCGGCCCGCTGGTGTCGGCCACCGTGGTGCCCGGCCTCACGGTGCTTGCGCTGCTCGTGCTGGCCTGGCCGGCGGCGCTCGTGCTGGCGCCGTTCGTGATCGCGGTGGCCAGCGTCCCGAGCTGGCTGCAGCGCCGGGCCGAGGCCGAGGGACGCGCCGAGCGGACCCAGATCGGGTTGGTCAACGCCGAACTCGTCGATGCCGTCCAGGGCGCCCGCGAGATCGCCGCCCTGGGGGCCGAGCAGGCGCAGTTGGCCGTGCTGCGCCGCCGCGGCGGGCTGCTCCGTCAGGCGCAAGTCGCGCATGCCCGCCGTACCGGGATCGAGAAGGCCGCGGTGGACGCGCTGGCGGCAACCGGCGTGCTGGCGGTCGTCGTCACCGCAGCGCTGCTGGTCAACGCCGGTCGGCTGGATCCGGCGCTGCTGCCGACCTGCGTCGTCCTGGCGGCCGGTGCGTTCGGACCGGTCGCCTTGTTCACCGAGGCCGCCCGCGAACTCGGCCGGGTGTCGGCGGGATCGGCCCGCGTGCACGACCTGATCACCCGGCCGGCCCCGATCGTGGACCGGGTCCAGGATGCGCCGCCCGCGGGCGAGCCGGTGGTGCGCTTCGAGGATGTCCGGTTTCGCTACGCCCCTGACCTGCCGGATGCGGTGGACGGGCTCTCGTTCGAGATTCGGGCCGGAGAGACAGTGGCGCTCGTCGGCGCCAGCGGCGCCGGCAAGTCGACGTGCGGCCCTGCTGCTGCGGATGTACGACGTCGGCTCGGGCCGCGTCACCATCGGCGGGGTCGACGTCCAGGACATGCCCCAGAACCACCTGCGCGAGCAGGTGGCACTGGTACCGCAGGAGGTCTACCTGTTCTCCAAGACCGTGCGGGACAACCTGGTCCTCGGCCGGCCTTCCGCCTCGGAGCTTGCCGTACGGGCGGCCGCGGATGCGGCGATCATGACCGGCTACGTCGAACAACTGCCCGAGGGCTTCCAGACCCGCGTCGGGGAGCGCGGCGTGCGGTTGTCCGGCGGCCAACGCCAGCGGCTGGCCGTCGGCCGGGCGCTGCTGCGCGACACCCCGGTGCTGGTCTTCGACGAGGCCACGTCCAGTCTCGACGCGGACAACGAGGCCGCGATGCGTACGGCGATCGCTCGCGCTACCCAAGGCCGCACCACCCTGGTCATCGCCCACCGGCTGTCGACGATCCGCGCGGCGGACCGGCTCGTCGTCCTGGACCGCGGACGGGTGGTGGAGGAGGGCACCTTCGGCGAGCTGATGACCGCCGGCGGCCACTTCGCCGCACTGGTGGACGTCGGCTTCGAGTCGGGGCCGGAGCGCTAGGTGAAACGGCCCGTCCAGCTCAGCGCGCGGCCTGCGGGTCCTGAGCAGTCACGCCGGAGAAGCGCCGGAAGTCGCGATCGGCCGTCCAGATCGTGGCGACACCGTGCTGGCGCATCAGCGCGACCAGGTGGGCGTCCGGCACGAGGTTTCCGCGGATGACGTCCGCACGAACCGTGTCTTCGTAGACCGACCAGAACCCTGCGATCTCACCCGGCGAGCGGACGTGCGGACGGTTCAGCAGGTCACTCAGGTTGTCTCGCGCGGCCTGCGGCTCCAGCGGGCTCGCAAAGATGCCCGGGTGAGTGCTGATCCGCAGGAAGGCCATCGCCACCGGCCAGAACAGGTAGAACAGGTCCGGTCCGGCCGCGAGCCGCGGCAACAGCCCGGCGGCCGAGGCGTGCCGCATGCTGTCGCGGTTCGACGCGTCCAGGAGGACATTCGCGTCGACCGTGACGCTCATCCGCCGCTGTCCAGGATCCGCTGGACCGCGTCGCGGTCGTGGAGATCGACCCTGGCCTGCATGGGCTGGGAAGTCCACGCCAACGGCGTGGGGTTCATCGGTTCGTCGCTGTCCGCCAGCGCGCGGGCGAGCAGCTCCGAGGCCACCTGCCCGAGTGACTTGCGCTCACGCTGCTGCCGCTGCCTGAGCGCCGCCAGTACCGAGTTGTCCAGGTCGATCGTCGTCCGCGTCATGATGCGTGATGCTAAATCGGTCTACACCAGATGACCAGCCTAGCCCGCCGTCGAGGTCCGGGACTCACGGCGGCCCACCCACGACTCGTGCGCGGGCATCGGCGGCGCGGATACGACAGCGGTGGCGAGGAGAAGGCGAGATGCCGTCGACCAGCGCGGTGTCGCGATCCGGGTGGTTGCAGCGCGGCCAGGGTGGTTCGCCGAGTTCGCGGAGCAGGTCGTGGACCGCCTTCGCTGGTACCGGTTCCTGCTGGACACGGCGGATGGCGGCCCGCGGGATCGCCCGAGGGCGATGCCGCCGCGCGGCGTGCGGCAGTCGCGACTGCTGAGGCCCGTTAGGCGTCGGTTCTTGGATATGACTTCCATGAAGCGTTAGGTCGCTCTAACATCGACAGCTATGCAGACTACCGAGGCTATCGAGGACTACCTCAAGACTATCTATCACCTAGTCACCGAGGGCGGGGTTGTCACCACATCGACGATCGCACGACGCGCCGGTGTGTCGCCGCCGTCGGTCTCGGCGATGGTGAAGCGGCTAGAGTCCGGCGATCTGGTCGCGCGCCAGGGTGACCGAGGGGTCACGCTGACCGCCAGCGGCGAGGTCCAGGCGCTGCGGGTCGTGCGCCGGCACCGGTTGCTGGAGACCTTCCTCGCCGAGATCGTCGGTGTCCCCTGGGACGAGGTCCACGACGAGGCGGAGGTTCTCGAACATGGCCTGTCCGACCGGTTGGAAGAGCGCATCGACGCGCTCCTGGGCCATCCTGCTCACGACCCGCACGGCGACCCGATTCCCCCGAGGAGAGGACAGCACGACGAGCGATGGGGCGATCCTCTCACCGCGGCTCCCACCGGAACCCGGTTCCGGATCGAGCGGGTCAGCGACCGGGACCCGGATGCTCTGCGCTACCTGGCCGGCATCGGGCTGCGCCCCGGCGTACTGGTCGATGTCGGTGAGCGGGCGCCCTTCGACGGGCCGCTGTGGGTGACCGTCGACGGCACCGGGCACGCGCTCGGAACGCAACTGACCAACCTCCTGCACGGCGCCGTCGTCGGGGCAACAAGCGTCCTGCAGGCGGCCGTTCGGCCGCTCGGGACGGAGTTCTGATGCCGGTTCCGTCGCGGCGGCAGTTCCTCGTCGGCGGTGCGCTGCTCGGCACCGCCGGAGTCGCGCTGGGCACCGGCAGCCTGCTCGATGCGCCTCGGGCGAGCGCCGCCGACAACGCGTCCGGGCACGGCGGCGGGATCAACGGTCCTACCTTCCGCGCGGGCCACACGGTCGACCACGCCGCCAACGGCTTCAACCCCAGCGAGCTGCTGCGGGACTTCGACTACGGCCGGGTGTCGGTAACAACCGAAGGCCGCACGATGCGCGACTGGGAGATCTTTGCCGTCGACAAGGAGATCGAGGTCGCGCCCGGGGTGGTGTTTCCGGCCTGGACCATGAATTCCCGGGTCCCGGGACCGACGCTGCGCTGCCGGCAGGGCGATCTGCTGCGGGTGCGGTTCGTGAACAACTCCGCGCATCCGCACACGATGCACTTTCACGGAATCCATCCGGCCGAGATGGACGGGGTTCCCATGGTCGGTCGCGGAGTGATCTCACCTGGCGAGAGCTTCACCTACGCCTTCGACGCCGAGCCGTTCGGGCTGCACCTGTACCACTGCCACGTCGGGCCGCTCGCCGAACACATCGCCCGCGGGATGTACGGCACGTTCATCATCGACCCGCCGCAGGACCGCCCACCGGCCGACGAGATGGTCATGGTCATGCACGGCTACAACACCACCTTCGACGCCGACGGCAACCAGCTCTACGCGGTCAACGGCATCCCGTTTCACTACATGCGGGAACCTGTGCAGGTCCGCCGCGGGGAACTGGTACGGATCTACCTGGTCAATACCCTCGAATACGACCCGATCAACAGCTTCCATCTGCACGCCAACTTCTTCGACTACTACCCGACCGGCACCCGGCTGGAGCCGACGGACTTTACCGACACGGTCGTCCTGGGCCAGGGTCAACGGGGAATCTGCGAGGTCCGCTTCCCGTACGCCGGGAAGTTCATGTTCCACGCGCACAAGACTGAGTTCGCCGATCTGGGCTGGATGGGCTTCTTCGAGGTCACCGACTGATGACAGCCGACCCGAACGTCACCGAACCCGACCTTACCGACCCAGGCGCGGGCGAGTCTCAGAAGCCCCGGGTAACCGCTCGGATCCCGGTGTGGGCGCTGACACTGGCCGCCATCGCCGTGATCGCCGCCGTACTTGTCGGGTTGGCCCTGCTCGGCGGCCAATCCCTGCCCCAGCGGAACGGCCCGCCGGTCGAGGAACTCGCGGTCGAGCGCACCGTACTGCTGCCCGCGGCGATCGAACTCACCGTCCGCAACACCGGACCGGACCCGGTGCAGATTGCCCAGGTGTTCGTCAACGACGCCTACGTCGACATCGACGGGGGCGCGGACCCGATCGGACGGCTCGACACCGCCACGGTACGGCTGGACTATCCGTGGCAAGACGGCCAGCCCTACCTCATCTCCCTGCTCACCTCCACCGGCGTGGTCATCGAGCACGAGATTCCGGCCGCGGTGGCCACCCCCGCACCCGGTGGGGTCCTCGGGTTGATGGCACTGCTCGGCTTCTACGTCGGAATCGTCCCGATTGCCCTGGGCATGATGGTGCTCCCGCTGCTGCGGCGGGTGGGCTCCACCGTGGTGCAGGTGCTGCTCGCACTGACCGTCGGGCTGCTGGCCTTTCTGGCGCTCGACGGCGGCATCGAGGCGATCGAGCTGGGCGGGCGATCCAGTGGCGCGTTCGGTGGTCCAGCCCTGGTCGTCCTGGGAGCCGTGCTGGCCTTTCTCGCCCTCACCGCGGTTGACCGAGTCCTGCGAGGGCGCCTGGACCGCGCGGAGGCGAGCGGGGCGGGCGGGTTGCGACTCGCCGTCATGATCTCGGTCGCCATCGGGCTGCACAACCTCGGGGAAGGCCTGGCGATAGGCTCCGCCTATGCCGCCGGCGCACTGGCGCTCGGAGCTTTCCTCGTAGTCGGGTTCGCCCTGCACAACACCACTGAGGGCATCGCCATCGTGGCGCCATTGGCTTCGGCGACGCAGCGTCCCTCGCTCGGCCAGCTCGGCGCGCTTGGTCTGATCGCTGGCGCGCCGGCGATCGTCGGTGCGGTGGTTGGCGTCTCCGTTGTCAACAGCGAGTTGTCCGCTTTTTTGCTCGGCGTCGGCGTCGGCGCGATCGCTCAAGTCATCGTTCAGGTCGCCCCGGCGCTGCGGGCGCGCTCCGGGCAAATACTCAACCCGGTCGCCATCGGTGGAATCACCGCCGGGGTACTGATCATGTACCTCACCGGGCTGCTGGTCACCGCATGACGGGCCCGGCCCCGGTAACGCGGCGCGCGATCGTCACCGGCGCGTGCGTCGTAGCGGCGGCGACTGTCGCCGGCTGCGCCTCCGCCGATCGTTCGAGCGGCGGGTCCGCCGGCGGCGAAACGCTCGGCTCAACGGCGGACATCCCGGTCGGCGGCGGCACCGTCTTCACCGACCTCGAGGTCGTCGTAACCCAACCGACCGCCGGCCGTTTCCAGGCGTTCTCCGCCGTCTGCACGCATCGAGGCTGCACCGTCAACGAGGTCACCGGCCCAACGATCAACTGCCCCTGTCACGGCAGCCAGTTCGACAGCACGGACGGTTCGGTAGTCCAGGGACCAGCCGAGAAGCCGCTGCCGAGGCGAAAGCTGCGCGTCGACGGCACATCCCTCCGGCTGGTTTGAGTCAGTCTGGCTCTGCCACTGTGAGCGCGGCACCCGCCAAGCAGGGCCAGCAGTGTCTTATCCCCAACTCGCCTCAGGTGTGTAGGGCCTCATCGCCTGGGCCAGGTGCCGCACGGCCGCGTAGTGCACCGATTTTATGGTTGTATCAATCAGTGCGAAGGACGAACATCTACCTCGGTGAGCGACAGCTGGACCTGCTCCGCCGGTTCGGCGCGCAACGGGACGAGCCGGTCGCCGGTCTGGTGCGTCGGGTTGTCGACGAGTGGTTGGCTCGGCGAGGTGCCCGTGCGCTCGGCAAGGACGAGTGGCAGCAACGGGTCGACACGCTGATCGCGCGCCGCGCCACGGTCGCCCGGACGGGGCACGTCGACGCGGAGCGGGTCGCCGCTGACGTCGCCGACGCGGTAGCTGAGGTGCGGGCCGAGCGGGCGTGTGCGCACGGTCGTTGACATCAACATCTGGGTTTCAGGTCTCACTTGTGCCCGCGAGCAGCCCAACGGGCCGGGACCTCGCCGCAGTCAGGGACAGAAGACGGGTGATCGTCGCGTCTTGGCCGAGGAGATCGTCGAGGTGCTGCGGCGGCCGAAATTGGCTCGCTCCTGTTCGCCGCCGAAGGCGTCGGCACCGTTCTGGGCGCGGCCACGGCCAGCCGGATCGGCCGGCGCTGGCCGCTGGGCCCGATCGTGCTGGCTGTCCTGCCGATCAACGCCCTGAGCATCGGTGGGCTCGCGCTGGCTCCCAACCTTCCGGTCGCGGCCGCGGCGATGGCCGTCCTGGGGGCCGCCTCCACGGTGCTGTTCGTGAACCTGCTCGCGCTGCGGCAGCGGATCGTCCCCGACCGATTGCAGGGCCGGGTCAATGCGACCGCGCGCGCGGTGGCGGTCAGCGGCACACCGGTCGGCTCGTTCGTGTCCGGCCTGTTGGTCGTACCGCTGGGCGGGATTCGCCCGGTCTTCCTGGCGCTCGCGGTACTGGCCCTGCTGAACGCCGCAGCGGCCTGCTTCACCCCGCTGCGCGGTCGCAGCCTGGCTGAGTCGCCAACGCCGTCGTTGTCGCTGTGATCCCGTGATCCAGCGCTACACTGCCTCACATGCCGCTACGTAACCTGACGTTGTCGCTGCCCAGTGACCTAGTGCGCCGGGCCAAGATCGTGGCCGCCCAGCGCGACACCTCCGTGTCGGCCTTGGTCGCGGCCTACCTTGCCTCCCTGGCGCAGGAAGCCGACGACTACGAACGGACGTGGCACGAGGAGCGGCAGC
>JBPCOB010000262.1:0-2788 GCA_051000715.1 Mycobacteriales bacterium | reverse complement strand
CTTCTCCCATTTCGACGAAGCGCTCCCGACACTCGCTCGAGCGCCTGCTCGCACCGTAGCTCCTGGAGCGTGCGCCGCTTCCGCGCCCCGGCACTGGGTGCGGGCGGGATCGCGTGTCAGCCCGCCGTGTCGACTGCTCCCGTCAACACTCTGGGACCCGCCGCGCGGATGAAGACGGCGGCCCAAGTCCGAAATGGCTGCCACGGCGCCGCCATGGCTTGGAACTCGGCCGGCGTGGGAGGCCTCGACAACCCGTACAGCTGCGCGGTGAGCTCGAGCATCTTGGGCTCATTCGTCGGGAGGACGTCCGCCAGACCTGAGGCTCGAATGACGATGAGGGCGCTGTAGAACGGCCCGATCCCCCGAATAGTCTGCAGATCGGCCATCGCCTCGTCCGGATCCATCGCCGAGATCCGATCCACGTCGAGCTGACCGGCCAGAGCGGCTCGTGCGACGCCGTGCAGCCGGTCGATCTTCTCATCGGTGAGCCCGGGGAAACTCTCGATCGCGAGCATGCGGTCGGGTGTGGGAAGGGCGGCCAGCTGTTGGCCGGCGAGCTCGAAGGCGCGCCCGTAGGCCTCGCTCATCCGGCGGCGTACCTCCGCCATCTGGCGAGCCGGACGTCGAGCGCTGAGAATCGACCAGGCGGCCGCCTCGTAGGGCGAGTAGAAGAGCGGTGGTCGAAGACCGGGGGCTGCCGCCTGCAACCTGCCCATGACGGGATCCCGCTCCCCCAGGCGGAGGAACTCATCACCGTCGTGGTCGAGCGAGAGCACCCTGGCCACTTGGCGCTCCACGGCCTCGAGCTCACCCTCTCCCCCGACGACAGCGTGCACCCCCTCCGCGTCCTGCCGGACGTCGACGCCGACCTGGTCGCGGTAGCCATCCAGGCAGAACGCAAGACGCATGACGCCGTCGAAGTCTTCGTCGGCACGTTGCCCGAAGCCGAAGGTCGCCGACTCCGCCAGTGAGAAAGGCCCGCGCGGCACGATCGTGAACGCACGCCCGGTCACTGCGGCACGACGGTGCGAACTCCGCCGGCGGCCACGTACGCCGCCTCCACGACGGTTCGGGCTACCACCAGCTCCACCTCGTCGCGCGGTCCATAGAGCATGATCACGACAGGTGGGACCAGCCCCCAGTCCACGACGTGATGGAACTCCGCCCACCCGTGCTCCATCAACCGTTCGGCCAGGTCGGTCGGCACGTTCAGGTGCAGGCTGCCGTCGTACGGCGGGTGGATGTGGCCCCACTCCCCGCCGAACAGGTCCGGGATCGCGGCCGGCGCGACCGGCTCGTCGAGGAAGAACGCGACCGCACCCGGCACGGAGACGTTGCTGACCCCCCGGCGTACGCCGGGCAGGCTCAGGGCGTGGTCGCACAGCCGTTCCTGCAGCTCGACCGGCGCGTTCTGGTCCAGCTGCGTGTGCGGGTTGTCCGGCGTCGTCCTCGGTCGAGGTCCCACGCGGCGCGGCGGCGTGAGGTCTCCCACGGTGGCTCCCTCCGTCCGGCCAGGACGCTAGCGCGCCGCCCAGCCCGACCAGCGGGTCACGTCCACGGCCAGCACCGGCCCGGTCGGCGGGCTCTCCCGGTGTTGCAAATAGCGCTCGGCCAGCAGCGCCACGGCCCGGCGTGCCTCGGCGTGGTCGGGGGCCAGCACCCGGCCGGTGCCGTCGGCGCGCACCCACCAGAGATCGTTCCAGTCCGCATCGTCGTAGTGGTCGACCAGTACGGCGACCGCCGGGTTGGCGGCCACGTTGGCCAGCCGGCGCAGCGCGGTGGTGCGTTTGGGCTTGCCGTCCACCGCGCTGTAGATCGTATCGCCCGCCACGGCAAACACGATCGGCACCAGATGGGGGTGTCCGGACGCGTCAGCAGTGGCCAGCCGGGCCACCCGTGCGGCGGCGAACCGGGCGCGCGCCTCGGCGGCGTTCACTCGCCGTGCAGCTCGGCGACCGCCGCCTCGTAGCGGTCCAGCGCCCGCTCGACCGGGCCGCGGCCGGCCGACGGCAGCCAGTGCACCGCACGGCGGAAGCCGGCCCGCTCGAACCGCTCGAGCACCGCGGGGTCGGCCGGAACGCCCATCACCATGAGGTCGATCGGCCGGTCGGCCCTGGCCTGCAGCTCACCGGCGCGGTCCAGGGCGCCTCCGCGGGCGTAGCTGGGGAACCAGGCGTCTCCGTAAGCGAGTACGCGGTCCAGCACGGTGGGTCCGTTGCCGCCGACCAGCACCGGCGGATGCGGGCGCTGCGCCGGCTTGGGCCACGACCAGATGCGGTCGAAGGCGACGTGCTCGCCGGCGTAGCTGGCCTCGTCCTGCGTCCAGATCGCCTTCATGGCCTCGACCCGCTCACGCAGGATGGCCATCCGCCGGCGCGGGTCGGTGCCGTGGTTTGCCATCTCCTCACGGTTCCAGCCGGCGCCGACGCCGAACTCCAGGCGACCACCGGAGAGCTGGTCGACGCTGGCCACTTCCTTGGCCGTGGTGATCGGGTCACGCTCGATGACCAGGCAGATGCCGCTGCCGATTCGCAGCTTCGTCGTGGCGACCGCGGCGGCGGTCAGTGTCACGAACAGGTCGTAGGTGTGCGCGTACTTGCGAGGCAGCTCACCGCCGCCGGCGTACGGCGTCTCGCGGCTGGCCGGGATGTGGGTGTGCTCGGCGAAGAACAGCGACTCGTGGCCGCGCTCCTCGACCAGGCGCGCCAGCGAGCCCGGGTCCATGGCGTCGTGGGTGGCGAAGAAGGCAACACCGGTGTCCATGGAGCCGCACCCTACGGTCTGCACA
>JBPCOB010000261.1:0-12921 GCA_051000715.1 Mycobacteriales bacterium | reverse complement strand
CCACCGAAGTCCACCGTGCCGGCCCCGAACTGCTCGATGCCGGCGCCCGACCCGACGCTCTGGTAGTTGACCTGTGCA
Source organism: Mycobacteriales bacterium (assembly GCA_051000715.1). Taxonomy (GTDB): domain Bacteria; phylum Actinomycetota; class Actinomycetes; order JALYNC01; family JALYNC01; genus JBPCOB01. The sequence goes on along the minus strand of JBPCOB010000261.1, from coordinate 12,843 downwards.
CCGGAGCACTTAGCCGCGAAGTCCTTCGCCCACTGCGACTCCATGTTCGCCTGGAACGTCGAGCCGGCCCCGCTGAGCGAGCCGCCGGCGCAGTCGCCCTTCGCGACGTTCTTCTGGCCGTTGGTTGCCTTCGCACCGTTGTCGCTACCGCAGGCGCTGAGCAGCATGGCACCGGCGAGTCCAAGCGCCGTGAGCGAGCCGGTCCGCGTCACTTTCACGTCTACGTCCTCCTGTAGGCCGGGTTGCCGGCAGTGATTGCCGACATGGCGAAGGCTAAGGACGTCAGGTGTCTGACCGTGCGGCCGACGGTGAACGAAAGGTGAACGTAGGCGGTCCGTCCGACTCCTAGCCGGGCGGCGTGTGCCGCTCTACGGCCACGAGTCGGTCCCCGGCCAAGTGCAGCACCCAGAAGGAGCCCTTGGGGACCGTCGTGTCGGCGGGGGCCTCATAGCCGAAGTGCCGGCAGATCCCCGAGAGGAGGTCGGGCATGACGCGCCCCTGGCTGCACATGACCAGCGGCTCAGGAGACTTGAGGATCTCGAGGCAGCGCGCCAGAGCGGTCTCCGGGTTCACCGGGTAGCCGAGCTCGGAGATGAGGGGCTCGGTCTCGACCGTGATCCGCCGTTCACCGGCGTACAGCTCAACAGTCTCCAGGCAGCGGAGTACGTCGGCGGAGAGCACCCGCGTGAACCCGTAGCACTCCAGGAGCGGGCGAAGCGCGGCCGCCTGCGCCCGGCCCGTCTCGTCGAGTGGTCGCTGCGCGTCGTCTCCCGTCCACTTGGTCCGGCTGCCGGCGCTGGCGTGGCGGATGAGTCCGAAGGCCACCGTGTCGACCGGGGCCGCGACGAACTCGGCCAAGGTGTCGCGGTCGCGGTCCATCGTCACCGTCGTCGCGGCGGACTCCGGGGTCAGCCAAGTCAGCTCGTCGACCTCCGAACCCGCCTGGAACTGCCCCGGGTCGGCCCGCATGGCCCAGAACCGCACAGTCTTGGGGACCGGTCCGGACTCGAGGTTGCGGACGTAACGCTGCCGGCCGAGCGGGCGGCCGACCACGCAGCGGTGCCCGGTCTCCTCCTCGACCTCCCGTACGGCGCCGAGGAGGAAATGTTCCCCCGGGTCCAGCTTGCCTTTGGGAAGCGACCAGTCGTCGTAGCGCGGGCGGTGCACGAGCGCCACCTCGAGTCCGGCGCCCTCGGCGTCGGTCCGCCACAGCACGCCGCCGGCGGCGAGGATCTCCGCCGAGGCCGTCATCGCTTGGCACCTGCGAGCCAACGGCGGTGGCGCGGGCGGCGTACGTCCGGCCAGATATCGGCGAAAGCCGCCCGCGCCGTATGAGCGGCGGCACGCTGGTCGGCGAAGAGGACACCGAGCGTGAAGCCGGTCCGGTCGCCCCGCCGCGGCTCTGCGGCCAGATCGCGAAGGAAGTCCGCCGCGACCACGGCGTCCTGATGCTCGCCGAGGACCTCCTGGACCCGGGCGATCTCGACGGCCAGCGCCTTGGCCGCGCAGCCGAAGACCGGGACGCAGGCTTCGGCGGCGTACCGCGCACGTTTTGCGGTGATGCGGGCCCGGTGGAACGCCTCGTCGGGCGTTCCTGGACGGTCCAGCCTGCGGGCGCGCCGAGCCAGCTCGTCGAAGGCGGCCCCGACCAGCTTCGGCAGTACGACGCCCGCCGGCGCGGCGGCCGCCGAGGTGGTCGGCGGGTTCGTTGCCGCGGCGACCAGCTGCTCCAGCAGCGCCAGGTAGCGCTCGCCGCGCAGCACCTCGAGCACCTGCTCCCGGGCCTCGGCCAACCCGCCGGACAGGCGCGACTCGAGTCGGTCGGCTACCGGGCCGAGGACAACCTCCGCCGGCAAGGTGGCCAGATCACCGAGCAGCCGGGCGAGCAGCACCTCGCCGTCGCGGGCGCCACCGAGCACATCTGCCACCCAGGCCAGCTCCTCTCGGAGCGCGTCGGCCCAAGCCGTCTCGACCAACGGGCCGAAGGTCCGCAGGGCGCTGCGCAGCCGCCGGGCGGCCACCCGCATCTGGTGCACCGAGTCCGGCTCGTCCCGGCGGACCCGCGAGTCCTGGGCCAGGAAGGCGCGCACGTTGGTGGTCAGGTGCGCTACCAGGGCTGCCCGCGCCGAGTCCGCCGGCGTGACCTTTGCGGGTGGCGCCGGATCGGGTGGCGCGCTGGCCCGGGCCCCGAGCGCGCGGACCGCCTTGGGCAGCACCTCGCCGGGCTGCGCCCCGGCGGCGGCCAGCGTGGCTCCGACCCGGTCGAGCAGACTCTCCTGGTCCTCGGCGTCGGGCGCCGCCTCGACCTCGATCTCCCGGAAGCGAGCCGCTACCCGCGGGCCGTCGAGCACGGAGACCACGTCGTCGACCAGCTCCCCCAGCCGGTTGCCGCTCCCGTCGTACAGGACCCGGGTGGTGCGGGCGGTGCGCAGCGTCGCGACCGGAGCCAGCGAGGCCGAGCGGACGTACGCCGTCACGAGCTCGCGCAGCGCTGCCGGCACGCCGGAGCCGTCGGGCGGCAGCTGGATCTCCTCGCGGGCGCGGTCGCTGCCGGTGGGCAGCTTGAGGTGCCAACCGGCGTCCGAACCGCCGGCGCGCTGGCGCAACGTGATGCCCTCACGGGCGAGCCGCAGGTCGGCCGTGTCGTAGTAGGTCGCGCGCAGGCTGGACTTCTCGCCGGCCGACACCTCGGCCACCCCGGTGTCGTCCCCGGTGAGGTCGGGCAGCGTGAACGGCCCGTGGACGCGGAACTTGGCCTCGACCTCACGCATCGACCGGCGTCCGCTGCCGTTTCCGTCGGAGCAGCTCCTCCTGGTACCCCAGGACCGGCCGGTCGGTCTCGCCGGGTGCCGACCGGTTCCACTCGCCATCCGGGTCGAGGGACCACGTCCACGGCCGGTCGGCCATCGCCAGGTCGAGCATCTCGGTGATCTCCGCCTTGGCGGCTGGGTCGGTAACCCGCACGGCGGCCTCGACCCGCCGGTCGAGGTTGCGGTGCATGAGGTCGGCGCTGGCGATGTAGACCTCGTGTTCTCCATCCGCGGCGAAGCTGAAGATCCGTGAATGCTCGAGGAACCGGCCGAGGACGCTGCGTACCCGGATGGTCTCCGACAGTCCGGGGACGCCGGGCCGCAACGCCGACATGCCGCGGACCACGAGGTCGACCGGTACGCCGGCCTGCGACGCGTGGTAGAGGGCGTCGATGATCACCTCGTCCACGATGCTGTTCACTTTCATCCGGATCGCTGCCGGTCGGCCGGCCCGAGCGGCCCGGGCCTCCCGGTCGATCCGGTCCACCAGGCCGTCGCGCAGCGTGTTCGGCGCGACCAGCAGCCGGTTGTAGCCGGTCCGCCGGGAGTAGCCGGAGAGATGATTGAAGAAGTCGGTGAGGTCGCTGCCCACCTCCGGGTCGGCGGTCAGCAGGCCGAGGTCCTCGTAGAGCCGCGCCGTCTTCGGGTTGTAGTTGCCGGTCCCGATGTGGGCGTAGCGGCGCAGCCCGTCCGGTTCCTGCCGGACCACCAGGCACAGCTTGCAGTGGGTCTTCAGGCCCACCAGGCCGTAGACGACGTGGCAACCGGCCCGTTCCAGGGCACGCGCCCAGCGGATGTTGGCCTGCTCGTCGAATCGCGCCTTGAGCTCCACCAGGACGAGCACCTGCTTGCCCATCTCGGCCGCATCGATCAGCGCGTCGACGATCGGGGAGTCGCCGCTTGTCCGGTACAGCGTCTGCTTGATCGCCAGTACGTCGGGGTCGGTCGCGGCCCGCTCGATGAAGGCCTGGACGCTGGTCGCGAAGGAGTCGTACGGGTGATGGACGAGGACGTCGCCCTGCCGGAGGGTGGCGAAGAAGTCGCCGGGGCCGCCCTTCTCTGCTCCGCTCTTCTCGGCGTCGAGCAGCCGGGGATGGGTCACCGGCACGAACGGCTGGTACTTCAGGTCGGGCCGGTCGAGCTCGGCCACCGCCCACAACGCCGACAGGTCCACGGGCCCGGGCACCCGGTAGACCTCGGCGTCACCGACCCCCAGCTCGCGCACCAGGAGGTCGAGGACGTGGGGGTCCATCGACTCCTCGACCTCGAGCCGGACCGGTGGCCCGAAGCGCCGGCGGAGCAGCTCCCGCTCCAGCGCCTGGAGCAGGTTCTCCACCTCGTCCTCGTCGACCTCCAGGTCGGCGTTGCGGGTGACCCGGAAGGTGTGCCACTGCAGCACCTCCATGCCCGGGAACAACTGCTGGAGATGGGCCCCGATGACGTCCTCGAGGGGCACGAACCGCTGCGGCGCCGCCAGCACGAGCCGTGGCAGCAACGGCGGCACCTTGACGCGGGCGAAGTGCTCCACGCCGGTCTCGGGGTTCTTCACTACGACCGCGAGGTTGAGGCTCAGCCCGGAGATGTAGGGAAACGGGTGCGCCGGGTCGACCGCGAGAGGGGTCAGCACCGGATAGACCCGCTCGCGGAACAGGGAGTGCAGCTGGTCCTGTTCGGCGCCGTCGAGCTCGCCCCAGCGCAGGACGTCGATGCCCTCCTTGTCGAGCGCGGGCAGCACGTCGTCGATGAAGCACCGCGCCTGCGCCAGGACGAGCTCGTGGGCACGTTCGGAGATGTGCTCGAGCTGCTCGCGCGCCGTCAGGCCGCTGGGTGCCGTGACCGCGAGGCCGGTGGCGATGCGCCGCTTGAGGCCGGCCGCCCGGACCATGAAGAACTCGTCCAGGTTGGTGGAGAAGATGGCCAGGAACTTCGTCCGTTCGAGCAGCGGGACCGTCGGGTCCAAGGCCAGCTCCAGCACCCGCCGGTTGAAGGCCAGCCAGCTGGCCTCGCGGTCCAGGAATCGCCGGGGCGGCAGATCTGCAACTGGGGTCCGTGGCGCCGGCTGGGAAGCAAGTGCCACGTGGTCCCCCGTCTGCCTCGGCGCCCATGTTCGCAAGGTCGAGGGTAGCCCCCGGCAGGTCGGTCAGCCGGGAGCGAAAACACGCTCCCCGGTGACGAGGTAGACAACCCGGCGGGCCACCGAGACGGCGTGGTCGGCGAACCGTTCGTAGTAGCGGCCGGCCAGCGCGATGTCGATGGCGGTGTCGACGCCATGCGGCCAGTCCTCGTCGAGCATGACGGTGAACAGCCGCCGGTGCAGGTCGTCCATGACGTCGTCGTCCTTCTCCAGCTCGACGGCGGTGACGACGTCGCGCGCAGAGATGACGCTGCCGGCCTTCGCGACGATCCGCTCCGCCACCTGCCCCATCTCCAGAATGGTCGAGCGCAGCTCTGGTGGCACGGCGCTGTCGGGGTAACGCCGGCGAGCCAGCTTGGCCAGGTGCAACGCGAGGTCACCGCTGCGCTCGAGATCGGCAACCATCCGCAGGCTGGTGACCAGGATCCGCAGGTCGCTCGCGACCGGCTGCTGGCGGGCCAGCAGGTCGAAGGCGTTCTCCTCGACCTCGTGGTAGAGGTCGTCGATGACTTGGTCGCCTTCGATCACTGACTCGGCCATCGCCAGGTCGGCGTCGAGCAGAGCCGTGGTCGCCCGCCCGACTGCGCTGCCGACGAGTCGGGTCATCTCGACGAGCTGGTTGGTGATCTCGTCGAGGTCGTCGTGGTAGGCGTCGCGCACTGGCTCCTCCGTGCTCTGCTCGGCCCGGTGCGGCCGGCCGCTGGCCCCGACGATAACCCCGCAGCGCCCGCCAGGGGCGGTCGTTGGCAACGGGGGGAAGGCCGCCAGGTGAACATTTCCGAACCTCGGCCATACCGCCGCCCGCGCCATCCCTGGAGCCGGCGTCACCCACCTACCATGAACATCATGGCCCCGTTCTGGAACCGGCGCCGCGGCGGCAGCACACCGGCGCCCCCGAATCCTCAGAGTGGGGAGGCGACCGCCGTCCTGGCGACCGTGGCCGCGGCGCTCGACACCGGTGCGGTCCTGCTCGACAACCACGAGGTGGTGCTCGCCAACGATGCGGCTCTTGGCATGCGCGTCGTGCGGGGTACCAGCCTCGCCGCTCCCCCGCTGGCTCGCCTGGTCCGGATGGCCCGCCGCGACGGCGTACGTCATACCGAGGACGTCGAACTGCCCTATGGCGCCGCCACCCGGGCGGTCCGCGCCACCGCCGCGCCGGTGCCAGGCAGTGATCAAGTGGTGCTGCTGCTGCATGACCTGGCCGAGGCGCGCCGGGTGGACGCCGTACGCCGGGACTTCGTGGCCAACGTCTCGCATGAGCTCAAGACCCCGGTCGGCGCCCTGCTGCTGCTGGCGGAGGCGTTCCGCGACGGTGTAGACGATCCGGTGGCGGCCCGGCGGTTCGCCGACCGGATGATGCACGAGGCCGGCCGGCTGGCCCGGCTCGTGCAGGAGCTTCTCGAGCTCTCGCGCGTGCAAGGGGGCGATCCGTTGCCTGACCCGAGCGCGGTTCCGGTGGGCCGGCTGGTCGCCGACGCCGTCGACCGGGTGCGCCTTGCCGCCGCCGCGGTCGGCATCGAGGTGGTGGCCGCGGACGCCGGCGACCTCGCGGTCTGGGGGGACGAGCGGTCGCTGGTCACCGCACTGACGAACCTGCTGGAGAACGCCATCTCGTACTCCTCACCCGCCACCAGGGTGGGCGTCGGCGCGCGGCTCCGGGAGACCCTGGCCGGCGACGAGGTCGAGATCGCCGTCAGTGACCAGGGGATTGGGATCCCGACCGGCGACCTGGAGCGGGTCTTCGAGCGGTTCTACCGGTCCGACCCGGCGCGGTCGCGGGCCACCGGAGGAACCGGCCTGGGGCTGGCGATCGTGAAGCACATCGCCGGCAACCATGGCGGCCGGGTCTCGGTGTGGAGCTCGGAAGGCGTCGGTTCCACGTTCACGCTGCACCTGCCGACGCCCCCGGTGGCGGCGACCGCCGAGTCGCCGCCGACGCGGGCCACGCTGGCGGGAACGCCGGGATGACCCGCCTGCTGGTGATCGAGGACGAGGAGTCGTTCTCCGAGACGTTGCAGTACATGCTTACCCGCGAGGGCTTCGAGGTGGCCGTGGCCGGCACCGGGCCAGCGGGCCTGGCCGAGTTCGAACGCGGCGGTGCCGACCTCGTCCTGCTCGATCTGATGCTCCCCGGCCTGTCCGGCACCGAGGTCTGCCGCAGCCTGCGCCAGCGCAGCGACGTACCGGTGATCATGCTTACCGCCAGGGACAGCGAGGTCGACAAGGTTGTGGGCTTGGAGCTCGGCGCCGACGACTACGTCACCAAGCCCTTCTCCTCCCGCGAGCTGGTGGCCCGGATCCGTGCGGTGCTGCGCCGGCGCAACGACGCCGGCGAGCTCGTGCCCGCGGTGATCGAGGCCGGTCCGGTCCGCCTCGACGTCGACCGGCACGTGGTCACGGTTCGCGGCCAGACCGTCAGCCTCCCGCTGAAGGAGTTCGAGCTCCTCGAGCTGCTGCTGCGCAACTCCAGCCGGGTCCTGACCCGCGGGCAGCTGATCGACCGCGTCTGGGGCTCCGACTACGTCGGCGACACCAAGACCCTCGACGTCCACGTCAAACGGCTGCGCGCGAAGGTGGAGACCGACCCTTCTGCACCGAGACATCTGGTCACGGTGCGCGGGCTGGGCTACAAGTTCGAAATCTGAACGCACTCCTGTGAGAGAACCGGTCGGTTCTGGCCGGAATCGTTTCGTCGGGCATCGGACATCGAGCCGTCACGCCGATGTCGTCGCGAAGTCGATCCCCGCTGCAAGCCTGACGCCGTGGAGCTGATCGGTCACCGAGGTCAGCGGATCCATGGCGGCCCACCCGAGAACACCGTCTCATCCGTGGAGACCGTGCTCGCTGCCGGCGCCGAGGGCGTCGAGGTGGATGTCCGGCTCACCGCGGACGGAGTCGCTGTATGCCTGCACGACCCAGACCTGGTCCGGGTCGCTGGGTTCCCGAACCTCGTCCGGCAGATGACGTACGAGCAGCTGCGCGGGGTCCCGCTGCCGAACGGCGATGTCGTGCCGCGCCTCGAGGATGTCACCGAGGTGGTGCGTGGCCGTGGGCTGATCGTCGTCGAGGTGAAGCACGACCCGGCCGATCGGCGGCCGATCGCCGCAGCGGTGATTTCCGTGCTACGGAAGGCCAGGCTGGACGAGGGTGTCGTGTTCTCCTCGTTCTCTTCTCGGCTGCTGGACCACGCTCGCCGGCTCGACCCGCGACTGCGCCGCGCACTGGTGACCGGTCCGGACGTGCCGGCGGCAGTGGGCCTTCACCGTGCGGTTGCGGCTGGCCACTCCGAACTGCACGCCCACCTCCGGACCGTGCTGGCCGACCACGAGATCGCCGAGCGGGCCTGGCAGCACGGCTGCCGCCTCCGCTGCTGGACGGTCAATCGGGAGGTGGATGCTCGTCTTCTCTCGATCGCGGGGGTCACCTGTTTGATCACCGATGACCCGGCGGCGATGCGCTCGGCGCTGTCCTCAAGGCCGATGAAACCGACCGTCCGGTGAGGGTCTTGCGGCTGTGCTCGGTCTTCGAGCACGCTGACTGCAAGAACCGCGGCCCTTCTGGTCAGGGACAGGCTGCCGGTCCACCGGGTCTGGGTCATCCCGTCGGGCTACGAGCCGGCGTTGTTCGAGGCCGCCGCACCGGACCCCCAGGTGGCCGCGTTGCTCGGGCGCCGGGTGCTCTACGTCGGCCGGTTGCATCCGCAGAAGGACGTCCTCACCCTGGTCCGCGCGGCCGCCCTGCTCCGGACGCCGCATGCGACAGTGGTCAACATCGGGGACGGGCCCGACCGTCCCATGCTCGAACGCACCGTTCGCGACCTCGGCCGCCAAGACGTCGTCACGCTGCTGGGCGCCGTCCCCCACTGGCGGGTGCCGGCAGTCCTGGCCGCCGGTGAGGTGCTGGCGCTTCCCAGCCGTTACGAAGAGCTCGGGTCCGTCCTGATCGAGGCGATACGAGCCGAACTGCCGGTTGTCGCGTCGAGGACCGGCGGAATTCCTGACCTTGTCGCCGACGGGGAGACCGGGTTGCTGGTGCCACCCCGCGATCCGGCATCGCTCGCGCGCGGGCGCTGGATCGCGTCCTGTCCGATCCCGAGTCGGCTAGGCGGATGCGGGCGACGGCGCGCCTGCGGGGTGATACCGATCGTCTAGCCCGCCTCGAGAGGGAACTCTGCCCGACGTTGCGGGCCCGAGGTACGCCGGTAAGGGCGGTCAGGTACGCCGGTAGGAGACGTCGACGTCCCAGCGGGTGAAGCCGAGCCGCTCGTACACCTTGATCGCTCCGGTGTTGGTGTCGTCGACGTAGAGCAGCACCGACGACAGCCCGCGGGAGCGCAGGTAGCGCAGTCCGACCAGGGTCAGAGCCCGGCCCAGCCCCTGACCCTGCGCTGCCGGGTCGACCCCCACGACGTACACCTCGCCGATCGGCTGGTGGCCGTGGCCCTCGTCGGCGCCGTGCACCTTGGTCCAGTGGAAGCCCACCAGTTCCGCACCCCGCTCGGCCAGGAAGAACCCGGCGGGGTCGAACCATGGTTCCCGCTCCCGCATCCGGATGTCCTCGATGCTCCAGTGGCCCTGGTCGGGGTGTCCGGCAAAGGCCCGGTTGTTGACCGCGGTCCAGCCCTGCTCGTCCTGGCCGACCAGGAAGGGGCGGACCGTCACGCCGGCCGGCAGGTCCGGCGGCGGCAGCGGCGCGTGCAGCGAGCGCCGGAGCTGCCAGAGGATCCGCTCGCGGTGGAAGCCCAGGCTGCTGGCGAGGGCCGCGGCCGCCGGGTGCTCACCGTGTGCCCACAGCCGGAGCCGGCCGTCCGCGGTGTCCGCCAGCAACGCCTCGACCAGCGCCTGGCCGAAGCCGGACCGGCGGGCCTCGGGCGCCACGGCCAGCTCGGCGCTGGCCCCCTCCACCGGGTCGGTGACGTCGAGGTGGGCGTAGCCGACCAGCTCCCGGCCGGCCGGCGTGTCGCGCCAGCCGAGCAGGTTGCGCGCCGGTGCGTCCCCGCCGTAGCGCAGGTGCAGCAGCACGTGCTCGGACAGCGGTCGTACGCCGTCCGCCTCGGTCACCTGCTCGACCAGCCGGCTGACCCGATCGATCTCATCGGCGTCGAGCCGCGAACGTCGCTCGATGTCCAGCGCGGCCACCGACCGACCCTAGAGGGCGCCGGCGCGACAATGGGGAGATGACCGCACGCGGCACCATTCGCTACTGGGCGGCTGCCAAGGCAGCGGCCGGGGTGGCCGAGGAGCCCTACGCCGCGGACAGCCTGGCCGAGGCGTTGTCGGGTGTCCGAGCCGGGCATGGTGATCGGCTCGGCGCCGTTCTCGACCGCTGTTCGTACGTTGTGGACGGCGCACCGGTCGGCGGCCGATCCCACTCCACGGTGATCCTGAGCGATGGGGGAACGGTCGAGGTGCTGCCGCCATTCGCCGGTGGCAGCGACTGATCTCCGTGACCGGGCGCGGTGCATGGCCGGCGACACCACCAGCCAGCACCGGTGGGTGCCGAGCGGCTACTGAACCGGAGATTCCCGCCGGCCGTAGGGGAGTTGTGGACAGCGTTGGCGCGCGTACCGCGGACGAGGCGCTGGTGCGCGCCCTGTACGCCGAGCACGCCGGGCCGCTGCTGTCCTACGCCCTGCGGCTGACCGGCGACCGCTCCCAAGCAGAGGACGTGGTGCAGGAGACCCTGTTGCGGGCCTGGCGGCACCCGGAGGCCATGGAGAGCGGCCGCGGCTCGCTGCGGCCGTGGCTGTTCACCGTTGCCCGCAACCTGGTGGTCGACCAGCACCGAGCCCGCCGGGCGCGGCCGCCCGAGGTCAGCGCGGAGAGCCTGGTCGAGCTGCCGGCCGCGGACGAGCTGGACCGGGCATTGCAGGCCTGGCAGGTGGCCGCCGCCGTCGCCACGCTGCGCGACGAGCACCGGGCCGTACTGCTCGAGACCTATTACCGCGGCAAGTCGGTGACCGAAGCGGCGGCCGCGCTCGGCGTACCCGCCGGCACCGTGAAGTCCCGTACGTACTACGCCCTGCGCGCATTGCGGTTGGCGCTCGAGGAAAGAGGAGTGACACCGTGAATTGCCCCGCGGTCCGGACGGCGCTCGGTGCTTACGTGCTGGGCGCCCTGGAACCGACCGATCGGTCCGACGTCGACGAGCACCTGCCGCTCTGTCCTGCCTGCCGGGACGAGCTGGCCGAGCTCGCGGGCCTCCCGGGCCTGCTCGGTCGGCTGACCGCGGACGAGGTGCTGGCCGGTCCTGTACGGCCGGAACCGGCCCTGCTCGAGCGGTTGCTCGCGGGGGTGGCGCGCCACCGGCGTCGGACCCGGCGTCGGCTCCTGGTCGCGGCGGCGGCGGCTGTGGTCGCGCTGCTGAGCGTTGGTGGTACCGCTGCGATACTGCACAGCCAGGCCCCGCACCCGCGCGTGGTGCGCGCCGAGGGGCAAGCAGTCTCGGGGACGGTAGTGCGCGCCTCGGTCGGCGTGCTGGGGAAGCCGTGGGGCACCGAGCTGACGCTGCGGCTGCACGGCGTACCTCGCGGAGAGCACTGCCGGCTGGTCGCTGTCGCCCGCGACGGTCGGACCGAGGTCGCGGGCAGCTGGGAAGCGAGTTATTCCGGGGAGACCAACATCACCGGTGCCACCGCCATCCACCCGAAAGACCTGCGCTCGCTCCAGGTGGTCACCTCCGCCGGTCAGGAGCTGGTGGACCTGCCGGTCTGACCGTGCCCTCGCGACCAGCCCGTCTGGTGTCGATCCAGCCACGCCGACCGGGAACAGACGCGCCCGGACCCGTCTTGGTACCGGGTAGAACGCGCGGGTCGGGAGGTCGTAGGGTGGCGGTCGTGTACTCCTCGACGGAGCTGGTCAAGCGCCGCACGGTGGACTTCTGCCGGCAGCGCAGTTGCTTGTGTCGCACTTCCTGAAGACCCGTCGCCGTTTTTCCCGACACTTCACAGGAGTACACGCATGAGCCGAAACGACGTGCTTGTCGACGCCGACTGGGCGCAGACTCATCTCGACGACCCCCAGGTGATCTTCGTCGAGGTGGACGAGGACACCACCTCCTATGACAAGGGCCACATTGCCGGCGCCGTCCGGCTGGACTGGAAGACCGAGCTGCAGGACCAGATCCGCCGCGACTTCGTCGACCGGGCCGGCTTCGAGGCGCTGCTGGGCGCCAAGGGGATCGACAACGACGACACCGTCGTGCTCTACGGCGGCAACAACAACTGGTTCGCGGCGTACGCCTTCTGGTACTTCAAGCTCTACGGCCACGCCGACGTCCGGCTGCTCGACGGCGGCCGCAAGAAGTGGGAGCTCGACTCCCGGCAGCTCACCGACGAGGCCCCGCAGCGGCCGCCGACGACCTACACCGCGCAGGAGCCGGACACCTCGATCCGTGCCTTCCGCGACGAGGTGCTCGCCGCCATCGGCACTATCAACCTGATCGACGTCCGGTCCCCGGACGAGTTCGCCGGTCGGCTGCTCGCCCCGGCGCACCTGCCGCAGGAGCAGTCGCAGCGCCCCGGCCACATACCGACCGCGGTCAACGTGCCGTGGTCGAAGGCCGCCAATGAGGACGGCACCTTCCGCTCAGACGACGAGCTGCGAGCGCTCTATGCCGGCGCCGGCGTGGACGCCGGTCGCGACACCATCGCGTACTGCCGCATCGGTGAGCGCTCGGCCCACACGTGGTTCGTCCTGCACGAGCTGCTCGGTCACCCGCGGGTCAAGAACTATGACGGATCGTGGACCGAGTATGGCTCGCTGGTCGGCGTGCCGATCGAGCGTGAGGCGTGACCGGCTGCGGTGCGCCCGCCCAGGACCTGGCACCGGTTCACCGGGACAGCGGCGCAATCATCCAGGGCAGCGTGGTCCGGAACGGTTCGCCGGTGGGCGGCGC
>JBPCOB010000260.1:0-11090 GCA_051000715.1 Mycobacteriales bacterium | reverse complement strand
GTGGTGCCCGCCGGGACGCGCGGTGGCAGACTCTCCTCCTGACCGGGCTCGCTCAGGAGGACTCCCACGTGGCACGTCGCAAGAGCACGGACGCCGCGGGGCTGGACGTCCTGCAGGAGTCCACGTCCCGGATCCGGGACAACATCGAGCGGGTCATCGAGGGCAAGACCGAGGTCGTCGACCTGGCGATCGTGGTGCTGCTGGCCGAGGGCCACCTGCTCATCGAGGACGTCCCCGGCGTCGGCAAGACGATGCTGGCCAAGGCGCTGGCCCGCTCGATCGACTGCTCGGTGCGGCGCATCCAGTTCACCCCCGACCTGCTGCCGAGCGACGTCACCGGCGTGTCGATCTGCAACCAGGAGGCCCGGGAGTTCGAGTTCAAGCCCGGCGCGGTCTTCGCCAACCTCGTCGTCGGCGACGAGATCAACCGGGCGAGCCCCAAGACGCAGTCGGCGCTGCTCGAGGCGATGGAGGAGCGGCAGGTCTCGGTCGACGGCGCCACCTACGTCCTCGAGACACCGTTCATGGTCATCGCCACGCAGAACCCGATCGAGATGGAGGGCACCTACCCGCTGCCCGAGGCTCAGCGCGACCGGTTCTCCGCGCGCATCTCGATGGGCTACCCGGCGCCGCGTTCGGAGCTCGCGATGCTCGACAGCCACGGGGCCGGCTCGCCACTCGACGACCTCGAGCCCGTCACCGACGCCGGCCAGGTGGCGAAGCTGATCGAGATGGTCCGCACGGTCTACGTCGCCGAGCCGCTGCGCCGCTACACGATCGACCTGGTCACCGCCACCCGGACCGCGCCGGACCTGCGCCTCGGCGCATCTCCCCGGGGCACCCTGCACCTACTCCGGATGGCTCGCGCCGCGGCGGCGCTCGATGACCGCGACTACGTGCTGCCCGACGACATCCAGGGGCTGGCCGCATCCGTGCTGGCTCACCGGCTGCTACCGACCGCCGAGGCTCAGATAGCCCGCCGTACGCCGACCGCCGTGGTCGCCGACATCGTGGCCCGGGTTCCGGTGCCGGCGCCGGAGAGCCGGCGCGCTGGGCGGGGTCCGGACCGGTAGATGCGCCGCGCCCTCGCCGGGCTCACCACCCGGGGCCGCAGCTTCGTCGCCGCCGGCGTCGCTTCGACGATGTGCGCGCTCGGGCTCGGCGAGCGCGACCTGCTGCGGGTCGGCGTCTTTCTGCTCGCGCTCCCTGCCGTGGCGTTGGCGGTTGTTTACCGGACCCGCTACCGGCTGTCCTGCACCCGCCGGCTGAACCCGCCGCGGGTGCCGGCCGGCCAGGCCGCCTCGGTGGTGCTCCGGCTGGAGAACGTCTCGCGGTTGCCCACCGGCGTACTGCTGGTCGAGGACACGCTGCCCTACGTGCTCGGTGGCCGGCCGCGGTTCGTCCTGGACCGGGTGGAGTCGCAGGGCGTCCGCGAGGTCTCCTACCCGGTGCGATCCGACCTACGTGGCCGTTACCGCATCGGGCCGCTGTCGGTCCGGCTGGCCGATCCGTTCGGGCTGTGCGAGCTCAACCGCTCCTTCGCGGCCGTCGACTCGCTGGTGGTGACGCCGCAGATCACCTCGTTGCCCCCCGTGCGACTGCGCGGCGAGTGGGCCGGCGCGGGCGAGAGCCGGGCTCGATCGGTGTCGAGCGCCGGCGAGGACGACGTAGCCACCCGGGAGTACCGCCAGGGAGACGACCTGCGCCGGGTGCACTGGCGCTCGACCGCGCGCTACGGCGAGCTGATGGTGCGCCGTGAGGAGCAGCCGTGGCAGAGCCGGGCGGCCGTGCTGCTGGACACCCGGGAGGACGCGCACCGCGGCGACGGTCCCGGCTCGTCCTTTGAGTGGTCCGTCAGCGCCGCCGCCTCGGTCGGCGTCCACCTGTCCCGCAGTGGCTATCTGATCCGGCTGGTGACCGGTGACGGTGACGTCACCGGCGATGCACCGGGCCTCGGCAGCGGTACGGCGGAGAGCCTGCTCCTCGACGCCCTCGCGGTCGTTGCCCCGACGGGGCGGCCCTCCCTCGGCACCGCGTTGACCGGCGCCCGCCGGGCCAGCGGCGACGGGCTGCTCGTGGTCGTGCTCGGCCGGCTCGACCCCGACGAGGCCGAGCTGCTCAGCCGGCTGCGTCGCACCGCGACCGCTGGTGTCGCGATCCTGCTCGACACCTCGACCTGGGCGACGCTCGGTGCCCGGGCGCGCGCCGAGGCGGCCACCGCCTTCACCGCGAGGGCGCGGTTGCTGCGGGCCGCCGGCTGGCGGGTGCTGCCGGTGCGGCACGGCACCTCGTTAGGGGCGGTGTGGCCGCAGGCTGGAACCAGTGCCGCTCGCCGTACGTTTGAGGGAAGCGACCCCGTCGTGGCTTCCGGAGGAGAACCCCGATGAATAATCGGACCCGTCTGGCGGTCTTCTCCGCGGTGGCCACCCTGCTGGCCTCGGCCGCGCTCGGGGCGGTGTTCGACAGCCTCGCCTGGCTGTGGCCGGTGTTCGGTGTCATTGCCGTCGTGGCCGGCATCGGCGAGCTGAGTCGCCGGTCCGGCCTGCCGGTCTTCCTCACTCCGGTGCTCGCCGCGGTCGGCGTACTGGGATATGTCACCGTGGTCTTCGCCGGCGAGCCGGCGATCGGGCGGGCCATCCCCGGCCCGGCCGCGATCGCCAGCTTGCGCGAGCAGGTGACCTCGGGCTTCTCCGACATGAGGTTGCTCGCCCCTCCGGTGCCTTCGCACGCGGGACTGCTTCTCATCACGGTCGTCGGTGTCGCGGCGGTAGCCATGGTCGTGGACCTGCTGGCCGTCACCCTGCGGCGCGCCTCCCTGGCGGGCCTGCCGCTGCTCGCGCTCTTCGCCGTACCCGCGGCCGTGGTGCCCGAAGGCGTCGGTGTGCTGCCGTTCCTGCTGGGCGGCATCGGCTACCTCGCGCTGCTGCTGGCCGACAGCCGCGACCGGCTGGCCCGCTGGGGCCGCTCGCTCGGCGGCCGACAAGCCGCAAACGCACCCACGGCGTACGCCTTCGAGTACGGCGATTCCTCCCCGCTGACCGTGATCGGCCGCCGGATCGGGGTGGCCGCCCTGGGCGTGGCCCTCGTCGTACCGGCCCTGGTTCCCGGGCTGCACCCGGGCCTGCTCGGCGGTGGGGGCAATGGGCTGCCGGTGGCCAACGGCTCCAACACGGTCGCCACGTACAACCCGATCGTGAGACTCAAGGGCTACCTGCAGGCGCCGAACCCCAGGGAGCTGATGCGGCTCACCACCTCCGATCAGAACCCCGGCTACCTGCGGATGGCTGCGCTCGACCTCTTCGACGGCTCCACCTGGTCGGAGTCCTCGCTGTCGGTGTCGAAGGACACCAAGATCCCCAAGGGCCGGCTACCGGCACCGGACGGGCTGACCACCGCGGCCAGCAGCAAGGTGGACAGCACGGTCAAGGTCGGCAGCTCCCTCGACGTGCACTGGCTGCCGGTGCCCTTCCCGGCCACGAACGTCAAGGTCAAGAGCTGGAACTACGACCGGTCCACCGACACGATCTTCTCGATCCGGTCCAGCACCCGACGGATGAACTACGACGTCGTCAGCCGCCGCGTCAGCCCCACCCCCGAGCAGCTCAAGAGCGCGCCGGCGCCGGACTCGAGGCTCGACCCGTTCCTCACGCTCCCCGACCTGCCAGGGCAGATCGGCGCCACCGTGGCTTCGATCACCGCGGGTCAGCCCGACGCGTACTCCAAGGCGGTGGCGATCCAGGACTACTTCCGCGACTTCCGGTACGACCTGTCGGTTCCGGCCGGCAACAGCGACAACGACCTGGTCAACTTCCTCGAGGGCCGGCGGGGGTACTGCGAGCAGTTCGCGGCCGCCATGGCGATCTTCGCCCGGGTCGCCCAGATCCCCGCCCGGGTGGCGATCGGGTTCACCCACGGCCAGCGGCAGGCCGACGGCAGCTGGAAGATCACCGAGGCCGACGCCCACTCATGGCCGGAGCTCTACTTCGAAGGCGCCGGCTGGCTGCGGTTCGAGCCGACGCCGCTGGGCGAAGGCAGGGCGGACGTGCCCAGCTACACCGGAACCGCCGGCGCTCAGACACCCCAGGGCGGAGCCGGGCCAAGCACCGGCCCGGGCGCGTCCGGCGCCCTTTCCGGCACGAACGGCGTCGAACGAAAGCGGGATCGCCTGACCGACGCCGAAGCCGCGACCGCACCGACGCCACCGACCGCTGACCGGCCCCGTTCTACCGGCCCGCCGTTGCGGCTGCCCCTGCTCGGGCTGCTGATCGTGCTGCTGGCGGTCTACCCGCCGCTGACCCGCGCGGTTGTCCGGCGACGCCGTTGGGCTCGCGCCGGTACGACGGTGGAGCGCGCCCATGCAGCCTGGGCCGAGCTGCGCGACGACGTCGGCGACTTCGGGCACCCGTGGTCACCGAGCGACTCGCCGCGGGCCGCGGGGAGCCGGCTCGTACACGCGGCCGGGCTGGGCGGTGCCGCCGCCGAAGCGGTCCGGCTCGTCGTACGGGCCGAAGAGCGAGCCCGCTACGCCCGGGACCCCGCCGATGTCGGTGACCTGCGCACCGCCATGCTGCAGGTGCGGGCGGCGCTCAGCGACCGGGCGACCCGCACCCGGCGCTGGCAGGCGCGCCTGCTCCCACTGTCGAGCCTGCGGCTGGCCGGCTCGGCAGTCGGCGCCGCCGGTGGCGTGCTGGACGCCGCCGACCTCGCCGCCGCCCGACTGCGCGCCCGGCTTCTGCCGCGTCGCTCGACCGCCTGAGCGCTCTGGTCGCCTGCTGCCTTTTCTGCCGAAGCTGGCGGGTCGGAGCTAGCGGCCGCGTTCCTCCCAGCGACGCCGCCAGCGCTCCTCGAGCCGGTTCATCACCGACGACCGCGAGGGCCGCCCCGGCGACGGCTCCGGGCGACGGCGACTCGGGCGCACCTCGCGGTGGCCGGTCAGCCGCTGCCAGCTGGTCAGTCCGAATAGCAGCGCGGCCAGCATCACGACGAAGCCCAGTACGCCGATCGGCACCACCTTCGCGATCAGGCCGGCGAAGAGCAACACGAGGCCGGCAATGAAGGCGACGGCCGAGCGGGCCATTCGCAGCCGGTAGTGGCTGCGCAGGTCGCGGGCCCGGACGGAGGTGGCGAACTTGGGATCCTCGGCGTAGAGGGCGCGCTCGATCTGGTCGAGCAGCCGCTGCTCGTGTTCAGAGAGAGGCATGACGCCTCCTCCCGATGGACGCCCCGGTGCGTGGGCTGTGACCAGCCGCCCTTCTACACCGGGCGAGCTGACCTCAGGATACGAGGGGTGCGGCGGCCGCGAAAGCCGGTCGGCTCGGCGACGTGGTGACTACGTGCGCTTGGCCCCCGAGCGGGTTCAGCTTCGGCCGGTTCACCCTCCGGCAGGGCGGCGGCGGTCCGCCGGCTCAGCGCGGCCGATTGCCGCCCGGCGGCATCGGCGGCGCGGTGTCGTCCTCCGGTGCCACCAGCACCGCGGGCCGTACGACGCCGACGCCGAAGCGGCGGGTCGCCCGGTCGACGGCCAGCTCGGCCTCTCGCCAGCCGGCGTCCCGCTCCCCCAGCAGCAGCTGCCGGTGCGCCCCATCCGCCGCGCGTATCCCCTCCACCCGCACGCCGACCAGCCGCAGCCGGGCACGCTGCAGGCCGAGCGCGTCGAACAGCGACCGTGCGGTGTCGAAGATCTCCCGACCGACGTCGGTGGGGTCGGCCAGAGTGCGCGACCGGGTGATCGTGGCGAAGTCGGCAAACCGGACCTTGATACTGATCGTGCGCCCCCGCTGCCCGGTGGCTCGCAGCCGTTCGGCGGTCCGGTCGGACAGCCGGAGCAGCTCCCGGTGGATCACGGCCGGATCGTCGACGTCGCGGCCGAAGGTCTCCTCGGCTCCGACGCTCTTGTCAGGCTCATGGGCGACCACCCGGCGCTCGTCGCGGCCCCAGGCGAGTGCTGCCAGGTGTGAGCCGACGGCCGACCCGAGAGCACGCTGCAGGGTGCCCACCGGGGTATGGGCCAGGTCGCCAACGGTGCGTAGGCCGAGCCGGACCAGGGTCTCCCCGGTGCGTTCCCCCACCCCCCACAGGGCACCGACCGGCAGCGGGTGCAGGAACGCCACCACCTCCCCGGGCGGGACGACCTGGAGCCCGTCCGGCTTGCAGCGGGCCGAGGCCAGCTTGGCGACGAACTTCGTGCTGGCCACGCCCACCGAGCAGGTGATCTGCTGCTCGTCGGCCACCCGTGCACGCAACCACTCACCGATCTGTACCGGTCGGCCGAGCCGGCGGAGCGCGCTGGAGACGTCGAGAAATGCCTCGTCCAGCGCGATCGGCTCGACCAGCGGGGTCACCGAGCGGAACAGCTCCATGATCCCGGCAGAGGCGTCCCGGTAGGCCGCCGGGTTCGGCGGCAGCACCACGGCCTGCGGGCACAGCCGGCGGGCACGCATCATCGGCATCGCGCTGTGGACGCCGAAGGCGCGCGCTTCGTACGTAGCCGAGAGCACCACGCCCCGGGTGCTCCCGCCGCCGACGATGACCGGCCGGCCCCGCAGGTCGGGCCGGGACCGCAGCTCCACGCTGGCGTAGAAGGCGTCCATGTCGACGTGCAGCACGGTGCAGCCCGTGTCGTTCCCGGGCGGGCCGGGAGGAGGACCGGTGGCCGGTACGGAGCCGCGGCTCATGGCGCGATCACCCGGTGGCGGTGAGTTGGCTCGGGCACGCCCCCCATGGTGCCGCCCCCCCGGTGGCCGGGGAACTCGTTCACCTCACCCACCCGCGCTACCCGGGCTCGAGTGCCACAGCCGTCGGGGGGCGCCGTTACCCGAGCCGGCGGGAGCCACGTCGGCGTACGGCGACTGCGCGAAGCCGGTGGCATGGACCAGCGGCGGCGCCACCATCACCGGCCGGGTGGACCGGCTTTCCGCCGCGCCGTGCACGGCCGACTCGCTGAGGACCGGCGGCCGCTCCATCGCCGCCGCCACCGCCGGGAGCCCGCCGATCTCCCACTCGTTCCGCAGCCGGGGGAGCTCCCAGCACCCGGTCGCCTGCATGGAGACCCCCCGCGGACCGGTACGCCGCACGCTGCCGCGGATCACCAACAACCAGGAGTGGAACAGCGTGGCGGCGTACCCGGCTTGGGCGTCTTCGAAGAACGTCGCGTCGAGCGGACCGGTGGCGTCGTCGAGGGTCACGAAGATCACCCGCCGGCCGGACCGGATCGGCGGCGTCTGGGTGGCCACCTTGACCCCGGCGACCAGCACTTCTGCCCGACTCCGGCAGCGCACCAGGTCGCGAGCCCGAGTGATCCCGAGCGCGGCCAGGAACTGCGCGTAGAAGTCGAGCACGTGCCGACTCACGTCGAGGCCGAGCACTTCGAGCTCGGCTCGCACCCGCTCCGCATCGGTCATCTCCGGCAGGCCGGTGGGGCGCGCCTCGGTCGGCTCGTCACCGAGATTCAGGGTGAGCTGCACGGGTAGCTCGGCGGCGGGCCGCACCGGCGCGGCCGCCTGCGACTGCCGGGCCGCCAGCTCACGCACACCGGCGTGACCGGCGGTCGGCCGGCTGCCGGCCGGGCCGCCCCCGCGGCTGCCGGCCGGGGCTCCCCCACGCCGTACCGACCGCGACCACGTGTCGAGCTCGGCGACCTGCAGCAGCAGGTCGCGTCGGGTGACCGTGCCGCGCCGGCGTACCGGCAGCGGTGAGCCCAGCCCGTAGATGTCGTCGAACCCGCCGGCCACCACCAGCCGCTCCGCGATTGGCCGGGAGACCGCGGCCCGGTGCCAGAAGTCCGACAGCGAGGCGTACGGTCGGCCGGCCACGATCCGGGCCACCTCCGCGTCGCTGATCCCCTTGATGTCGGCCAGCCCGAGCCGGATGCCGTAGGCCCGCGCGTCCGGGATCCCACCTGGCGGCTCGGCTCGCGGCGGCATGTCGAGGATGCCCGGCGGCGGCTCGTCGAGGACGCCGACCCGCTCCACCCGGTAGTCGGCGTCGGAGCGGTTGACGTCGAGGGAGAGCACCGCGATCCCGAACTGGCGGGCGTCGTCGAGGATCAGCCGCTTGGGGTACATGCCGGGGTCGTGGGTGAGCACCCCGGCGAGGAACGCCGCCGGATGATGCGCCTTGAGCCAGGCCGACTGGTAGGTCGGCACCGCGAAGGCGGCCGCGTGCGCCTTGCAGAAGCCGAACGACGCGAACGCCTGGAGCACCTTCCACACCCGCTCGACCACGTCGAGGTCGTAGCCGCGGCGCAGTGCGGCCGGCACGAACCAGGTGCGGACCTCCGGCTGGCCGAGCGGGTCGCCGAGCGCGCGGCGTACCTCGTCGGCCTCGGCGAGCGAGCAGTCGGTCAGCACCGAGACCATCTTCAGCACCTGCTCGTGGAACACCACCACCCCGCAGGTCTCGGCCAGCACCGGCTCGAGGTCGGGATGGAGGTACTCCGGCGCCCGCCAGCCCTGCCGGGCCTGCAGGAAGGGAGTGACCATGTCGCTCTTGACCGGTCCCGGCCGGAACAGCGAGATGTCGATGATGAGGTCGCCGAACGTCTCCGGCCCGAACTTGCCCACCAGCTCCCGCTGGCCCGGCGACTCGATCTGGAAGCAGCCCAGGGTGCGGGTGGACTGGATCAGCCGGTAGGTGGCCGGGTCATCGCGGGGTACGGCGTCGATGTCGACCTCGACGTCGTCGACCCGGGCGACCTCGGCGACCGCGTGGGCGATCGCGGACTGCATGCGTACGCCGAGCACGTCGAGCTTGAGCAGCCCGAGCGCCTCGACGTCGTCCTTGTCGAACTGGCTCATCGGGAAGCCGAGCCAGCTGGCCTCGACCGGCGTGCGGTCGAGCAGGGTGAGGTCGGACAGCAGTACGCCGCAGGGGTGCAGCGCGATGTGGCGGGGCAGCCCGTCGAGCCGCTCGACCAGCCGGAACAGCAGGTCGAGGCGCCCGGTGTCCAGGCCGCTGGCCCGCAGCTCCGGGAGGTCGCGCAGCGCGGCCCGGACCTGGCGAGCCCGGATGTGCGGGAACGCCTTGGCCAGCGTGTCGATCTCGCCCGGCGGCAGGCCGAGCGCGCCCCCGACGTCGCGGATCGCATGCCGGGCGCGGTAGGTGTCCATCATCGACACGCAGGTGCACCGCTCCCCGCCGTACCGGTCGAGGATCGCCTCGTAGACCTCGGTCCGGCGGGCGGACTCAACGTCGACGTCGATGTCAGGCAGCGAATGCCGGAGCGGTGAGAGAAACCGCTCCATCACCAGGTTGTGCTCGATCGGGTCGACGTCGGAGATGCCGAGCAGATAGTTGACCAGGCTGCCAGCACCCGAGCCCCGGGCCGCGCAGCGCACCCCGAGCGACTTGATCACCTCGACCACGTCGCCGACGGTGAGGAAGTACGACGGGTAGCCCAGCCCGTGGATCACCGCCAGCTCGTCGTCCAGCCGGCGCAGCGCCGCCGGCGACCGCGGCGCGCCACGCCGGCCGAAGCCGGCCTCGCACCGCTCCCGCAGGACGGCGTCTGCCGGCACCGGCCCGGCCCGGCCGCCTCCACCGGACACCTCGAGCTCGGGGAAGTGCACCTCGCCGATGCCCAGCCCACCCGCGCCGGCGGGCACGACACACCGCTCGGCGACCGACCGGGTGCGCAGCAGCAGCTCCCGGCCGCCGCCCGGACCCCGGCCGGCCAGGACGGCGATCTCGTCGGCCAGTTCGGCCATCTCCTTGCCGGACTTCAGCGCCCCCTCGGCGTTGACCCGGTCAACGTGCCGAGGGTCGAGCACCACCAGCCGCCGGGCCGCGTCGAGGACGTCGGCCGTCGGGGCGTCGCCGCGGTCGGCGTAGCGGACGGCGTTGGTAAGCACCGCCGGCACCCCGGCCTGGGCGGCGAAGCCCAGCAGCCGGGCCGCCCGGGTGACATCGCCCGCCCCTCGGTGGTGCACCACCTCGATCAGCAGGTCCGCCGGGTCGAGCATCGCCCGCCACCGGTCGAGGGCGGCGGCAGCCAGGTCCGGACGGCGGACGGCGACCGCCCGGCCGACCTCGGAGTCCGGGCCGAGCAGCACGAAGACGCCCGCGTCCGGCCGGCCCAGGTGCTCGGCGACCAGGGCCGGCGAGCTCACCGGCCGGCTGCGCTCGCCGGTCAGGGAGGTCGCGCTGACCAGCCGGCACATCGACGCCCAGCCGCGGGGGTCGCGGGCCAGCACGGTGATCCGGGGGTGCCCGTCGTCGAGGAGGAAGGCACCGCCCCGGGCCGGGGTACGCCGCTTCGGCCCGGCGCCAGACCCCGCCCCGGGGCCCGGCCGCCGGCCTTCCGATTCAGCCGGCGCGAGGGCGAGATCGACTCCTAGGATCGGCCGGATCCCCGCGGCCACGCAGGCCTGCACGAACTTGACCGCGCCGTAGGCGCCGTCCCGGTCGGTGAGCGCGAGAGCGTCCATGCCGTGCTCGGCCGCCCGCTCGACGAGCACGGCCGGAGACGATGCGCCGTAGCGCATCGAGTAACCGGACGCGACGTGTAGATGCACGAAAGGGTCGGACACGCCCGCCTCACCCGGCTCGCGAGCCCACCGGCAGCGCCGACTGGGACGGCATGCCGAGGGTGGTCTCCACGACGGCGAGGAAGGTGTCGGCGTCGCGGACCAGGTCGTCGGCCTCCCGCGCAGTGACCGCCCGGGGCAGGCCCGCCTCGGCCGCGGCCCGCTTGGTCGCGCCGGCGGCGAAGAACGCCGCCCACTCCCCCAGCTCCGGTGCGACCGTGGTGAGCAGCACCCAGGCGCTCGTCGGCCGCCGACGGTGGTTGGTGTTCTCCGGCCGGGCCCGGGCTGCGAGCACCGCCGCCGCCGCCCGCAGCGCGGACAGATGCGCGGTGGCATAGCGCTGGGGTGGCAGGTCTAACGTCGCCGCTTCGGCTAGGCCGCGGCGGGCAGTCTCGAGCAACGAGACCGCCTCTTGACCAGGACGCCCCCGGCGTAGCGCCGCCGGACCGTTGGTTGACACCGCAGCCGTCATCAGTCCAGCACCCGTACGACGGTCCAGTCGCCGACGGACCAGTCGAAGCACAGGTCGAAGACGCCGGCGCCGCACCCGCCGGCGGCCGCCTCCAC
>JBPCOB010000259.1:0-9056 GCA_051000715.1 Mycobacteriales bacterium | reverse complement strand
CATGTTGCTGCCGAACAGCTGGGTGGTTCCGGCGACCTTCCGGTCGGGTGAGATCGCTCCATTGAACGAGAACAGCGTGCTGCTGGTGACGCTTCCGGACTGGAACAGGGTGTGCGTCGCGGGGTTGATCTCGTACCACCGCACCTCGGCGCCGGCGCCGCCCTTGGCCGTGTGCTGGGTCCACAGGGCCACCGTGCCCCGCACCGGATCGATGGCGGAGACCGCTTGGGTCGGCCGGGTATCCGAGGTGTCGAGCTTGCTGGAAGTCCCCGGTTGGGTGGCGTCCGCCGGGACCGTGTAGCTGGGAACCGTGACCGCACCGGCTGATGCAATCGCCGCCGTACCGGTTGACGTCTTAGTGACCTTGAACAGCGGCAGGCTGGTCGCCGGCAGCGCCAGCTTGCGGCCCACCACCCATCCGGTGCTACTCGTGTCGGTCTGGTTCGCCGGAACGGGGGTGAAGGCTGCAACGGCCTTCGTGCCAGCACCGAAGGTTGACGGGTCTGGGCAGCCACTTCCCGCGGCCGGCTTGGTGATCCAGGCCACGTCTGACCGTAGGTAGCTGTTCGACGTCGAAAACACGTTGACACCGATCAGCATGAAGTCCTTCGTGTCCCCGAGCTTCGGGTAGTCCGGGAACTCGGCTCCGTACGCGAAGTTGTACTTGCACCAGTCAGCCGCCGTGTTGGGGCCCGAAGTCTTGCTGAACCCGAAGGCCAGAAAGTGCTGGGTGCCACTGGCCACATCGTCGGCCGCGTAGTAGAAGCGGTTAGTCCCGGGGTCCCACAGAACCTGCGGGTCGAAAATGTTGTCCCCCGTGTAGGCGACGCCGGTGAACGCGGCCAGGGAGCCGCTGCTCAGCGGCGTGTTGCTGGTGCGGTTGTAGATCCCGTACTTGGTATTGGTGAGCTCGATGAAACGCGTGGGACCGATGGCGCTGGTCGAGTCCGATGGAGCTGCCGATGGATCGTCCACCCCTGCCAGCTGCGTACGGTCGTGGGCGCGAGCGATCCACTCGCCGGGCCGGATGTGGCGGTTGAGGGAGCCGAGCTAGCTGCGGCAGCCTTGGCGAGCTGGAGTGCCCGCGCGTCGGGTACGAGGTAACCGCGCGGGCCGTGCAGTACGGCGTTCGCGGCGGCCGACAGCCCGCCACCCGCGGCCTGGGTAGGCCGGATCGGCATCGCGGCGATGCGCGAGCCGGCGTTCGAGCTGGCACCGGCCGAGCCGGCTGCCACGAGTGATGCCGCGCCCAATAGGCCGGCGGTGACCGTGGCGAGAGCCGCTCTCCGGCCCCGGTGCGAGTGTGCGTTCACGAGATCCCCCTATCGCTGTGAATCGGTCGCGCCGTGCTGAATGCCGACGCCACCCGCGGAAGATCGACATCGTCGACGCTGGCGCGTCCCGGCAGCCAGGGACAGTTGTCCCGTCTGGGCCCGGATTTCTCGGCCATGGCGGCAGGACTGGGACGGTACCGGGCGCTCCGAAGTCGGTTCAGGCGGCGTAGAGCTGCAGCTCGGCGGCGAAGCGGTCCGACATCTCGACGGTCTGGGCCAGCTCCGGGTGGCGGACGATCACCATGCCGTCGGAGATCAGCGTGGCCCGCCAGTCCCGCCTCGGCTCGCCGACCGGGAGCAGGTCGAGCGCGACCACGTGCTCGCCGTATTCGGCCATCAGCCGGTCGAGCCCCTCGCAATGCGAGATACGGCCGGCGCCCCTGGCCCGCTTGAAGATGCTCGCCGCGTTGTAGCGGCGCTCGACCGGCTGCGAGAGCCGCCCGTGGACGATGGCGTCGGCCCAGGCTGAGAACAGGTCGGCATCGGCGGCGTAGTTCATGACGTCGACCGTGCGCGCGCCCGGGGGCCGGGCGCCGATCTCGCCGAACACCACCTCGCCGTCGGGCTTTCGGTACCACTCCATGTGGGTGAACCCGTCGCGGAACTCAAGCACCTTCAAGACGGCGGCGCCCAGCGCGCGGCCGCCCCGCAGGTCGGGGCGGTCCAGATCGCGCAGCGCGAGGGTGACCGGGCTGATCCACTCGTGGGTCTTGGCCAGCAGCGGGCGCGGCCGGTACCAGGAGATGTTCTCGTAGAGCACCCGTCCGTCCGCGCAGATCGTGTCGTAGGTGAACTCCTCGGCGTCGACGAACTCCTCGACGCTGACCTGCGGCACGTGCCGGAGCATCGGCAGGATCTCGTCGAGCTCGGCCAGCGAGTCGGCCCGGTAGGTGTCGGCCGAGCCGGCCCCGTCGATCGGTTTGACGATGAGCGGGAAGCCGATACGTTCCGCTGCGGCCCACGCGCCGGCCACTGTGGCGGTGCTCTCGTGCCTCGGCGTACGCACCCCCGCGGCGTCGAGGAGCAGTTTCATCCGCTCCTTGTCGCGAAAGGGCACGCTCTGCTCCACGGTGAGCCCTGGTAGGTCGAGCTCCTCACGCAGCCGCCCGGCCAGGATCACATAGGGCTCCCAGAGGCACTCCACCCGGTCGATACTGACGTGCCGGGCCAGCTGGCGGACGGTTGCCACGACGGCCGCCTCGTCGGCCAGTGAGCCGACAGACACGTATTGCCCCAGTGCTTCCCTGGCCGCGGCAGGCAGCGCGGGGGCCGGCTGGTCGCCCAGGCCGAGAACGGAGGCTCCAACTGCCGCCAGGCCGCGGGTGAAGTAGGCCATCTCCGCTGGGTAGCCGGGGGAGATCATGAGGACGTTCATCCCGGCCCGACCAGCTCGATGCGTACGCCGGTGACAAGGCGCCGCAGCGCGTCGGTGACGACCGCAGTCTCGGGATGGCGAACGATCACGTACCCGTCTCCCTCGTAGCTCCCCGACGTGACCTGCCCCCGCTCCGGCAGCCGTGACTCCACGACCGCGGAGCGGACCGAGTCCCACAGCCCGTCTACCGCCTGCACCTCGCGGACCCGCCCGGTTCCCTGCCCGCGCAGGTACGCCGTCCCGACGGCCCACTTGCGCTCCGGCGGCTCGAAGTCTCCGAACACCATGAGCCGGGCCCAGGCTGCGTACAGGTCCATGTCGTGGGCGTAGCAGAGCATCGAGGTGATCTGGGCGCCGGGTGGCCGTACGGCGACCTCGGAGACGGCGACCGTGCCATCCGGGCGGCGGAACCACTCGAGGTGGGTGAGGCCGGTATGGAGGCCGAGCGCGCGCAGCGCCGCCGGCCCGGTCGCCCGAATCCCGGCGTACTCGGGTCCGTCGATGTCGCGGGGGAGGAGCACGATCCATTGGATCCAGGGGTTGCGCAGCACTTCCAGCGGCGTAGGGACGTAGCTCGATATCGAGTGCCACACGACCTTTCCGTCCACCGTCACGCTGTCGTATGACCCCTCCTGTCCGCTGAGGAACTCCTCGAGGAGCGCTAGCCGGTCGGGCGTAGGAGGGGCGGCGTCGAGCCACCCTTGCAGGTCATCGGCGTGGTCGAGCCGGAAGGTGCTCTTGGCGCCGGCTCCGGCGGGGGGCTTGACCACCACCGGGAAGCCGACCTCCTCGGCGAAGCCCACCGCAGCGGCCGCGGAGTCGGCCAGCCGGTGTCGCGCGCACGGTACGCCGGCGGCCCGGAGCACCGACTTCATCGCCGCCTTGTCGCGGAAGTTGTGCGCGGTCGCCGCGTCCATTCCAGTGATGCCCAGCTGCTCTCGGACCTGCGCCACGGGCACCTGCAGCTGCTCGAGCACGGCGAGCAGCCGTTGCACCGGTCCGACCCGGCCGCGTAGGCCCTGCACCGCCCCGGCGATCTGCCCGGGGTCGAGCGGGTCGTCAATCCGCCAGTGCCCGGCCAGGGCGCCACGCAAGTCGGCGGGCACCCGGTGCTCGGGCTCACTCGTGACCAGGGCGAGTTCGACCCCGGGCACCTTCGCCGCTGCTGTCACGAACCGTGCCGTGGTTTCGAGCAGATAAGGAGCGACGAAGGCAACGACCACCATGCGTGGCGAACCTACTCCGGCAAGTGGGCCGACAGTTCCCGTCGACGAAGGCGGGATGAACGTTCACGCCCGGCTAGCATCCGGGCGTGAACGTCGTGTTCGTCGAGCCGTTCTTCCCGTCCAACCAGCGCCACTTCGTGCGGGCGCTGGCGGAGGTCGGAGCGACGGTGATCGGGCTGGGTGAGTTCCCCGGCGACGCTCTCGACGGTCAGCTGAAGGACTGGCTGGACCACTACGAGCAGGTGCCGTCGGTGACCGACAACGATGGAATGACGAGGGCAGTCCGCGAGGCGCAGGGCAGGGTGTGGATCGACCGGATCGAGGCGACGATCGAGGCGCACACCCTGGCTGCCGCGATGGTCCGGGAGGCGTGCACGATTCCTGGTACGTCGGTGCGGACGGCGTGGCTGTGTCGCGACAAGCCGTCGATGAAAGAGGCGCTGCGGGAAGCCGGCGTACCCACCGCGGCCTCCACCGCGGCCGATAACGCGCGCGAGGCGTTCGCCTTCGCCGAGCGGGTCGGCTTCCCGCTGATCCTCAAGCCGCGCAGCGGCGCCGGCGCGCTGGACACGATGCGCGTCAACAATGCCACCGAGCTCCAGCAGGCGCTCGGGGTCTTCGGCGGCCAGGGCGTCGAGTCGATCGCGGTGGAGGAGTTCGTCGAGGGCCATGAAGGCTTCTACGACACCCTCACGATCGACGGCCGGGTCGCCATGGATTTCGTGTCGCACTACTACCCGAACGTCCTCGACGCGATGCGGTCCCGGTGGATCTCGCCGCAGTTCGTCGCCACCAACCGGCTGGACACCACCCCCGAGTACGCCGAGCTGCGCGACATGGGCCGCCGGGTGAACGCCGCCCTCGGCATCGGGACGTCGGCGACGCACATGGAGTGGTTCTTCGGTCCGAAGGGGCTCCGGTTCTCTGAGATCGGCTGCCGGCCCCCCGGCGTGGGGGCCTGGGACCTCTACTCCGCCGGCAACGATCTCGACGTCTACCGTGAGTGGGCTATGGCGATCGTGCACGGGCATACCGGCGCCGTACCGTCGCGTCGCCACGCCAGCGGCATCGTGGCCCTACGCCCCGACAAGGACGGCCACGTCACCGGTTACACCGGGGTCGAGGAGTTGTCGAAGCGGTACGGCGAGTGGGTCATCGACGCACACCTGCCGTCACCGGGCACGGCCACCTCGCCGGTGGCGGCCGGGTACATGGCGAATGCGTATGTCCGGATGCGCCATCCCGACTACGACACGCTGCGGGCCATGCTCGACGACGTAGGCCGCACGCTGCACGTCTACGCCGCGTGAGGGTCGCGCTGCTGGGGCCGCAGCGCACCCCGACGCTGGGCTCGGTCGTGCGATCCCTGGACGTCGAGGGGCCGATAGCCACGGTCACCGCCGGTTGGCAGGAGCGCGAGCCGGACGACGGCGAGCTGGACTCGCAGCTGGACGGGCGCAGCGCCAACCTCTCGCTGTACGGGCGTTGGCTCGACGTGCAGGAGCGTGATGCCGGCTTCGCCGCGGCCGACCGCCGGTTACGGCAGGTTCTCGACGAGCTCCAGGAGATCTATCTGCTGCGTCTTCACCATGCGCTGGGAGCGGTCTATGCCGTCGCGCGCCGCAGCGGCAACGACCAGCTCCGCACGGAGGCCCTGGCCGAGGCCGTCGCCGACGTCCGCGCGCTCGACGCGCGCCACCTCGACCGGGTTCGCGACGTCCACACCGAGTTCTACCTGGCCTGGCCGCCGCACGACCGGCCGGTGATCGCCGAGCACCGCGCCGCGGTGGCCCGGCTGCTCGGCCGCGCCGCTGGGCTGGTCGTGACCGGCGGGCACGTCGGCGTACTCGTGGACACCCTGCACCTGTTCAACGTGGCCGCGGCCGTGCATTCACCCGTGATCGCCTGGTCCGCCGGCGCGATGGCGCTGACCGACCGGGTCGTCCTCTTCAACGACCGCTCAATGCAGGGGCCTGGTCACCCCGAAATCTATGCCAGCGGTCTCGGACTGGTCCACGGCGTCGTACCGCTGCCGCACGCCCGGAGACGGCTGCTGCTCGACGACGCGTCGCGGATGGCGGTCTTCGCCCGGAGGTTCGCTCCCAGCCGATGTGTGCTGCTCGAGAGCGGTACGCGCGTGGAGACCGATAGCGACGGCAGGTGTCCACCCGGTACCCGGGTGCTTGCCGAGGACGGCCGGGTGACCGCCCTGGAGGCGGCCTGACCACGGTGAGCGGGCCCGCGGTCCGCCGCAAGCTCGCGATCAACCGACTTCGAGAACGCCGGCCCCTCGACTCCGAAACCGTCGACCGGTTCTTGGGACGGTATGAGGTGCCCATCGTGGAGGGTGGCCGGTGCACATTCCTCTACCGGGGCGAGGCCGACGACGTCCGGCTCGTCCACCGGGTGGTCGGGTTGCCCGAGCACATCGCACTTCGCCGGCTGCGCGGCAGCGACCTCTGGTACGCCGTGGTGGAGCTCCCCGACGGCTCCCGATTCGAGTACCAGCTGGAAGTAGCGCATGGAGGTCAGCGCGGGCGCATCAACGACCCGCTCAACCCCCGGCTCGCCCACAGCCCGGTCGGCAGCTCGTCGGTCTGTTACACCCGCGGGTACGAGGTCCCCGATTGGACCCGAGCCGATCCCGAGTCCCGCCCCGGGTCGCTGGTCGACCTCGTCGTGCCGAGCAGGGCGCTGCGCCGCGACTGCCTCGTGCGGCTCTACCTCCCGGCCCGCTTCCGGCGTACGGCCCGGTACCCGCTGCTCGTCGTCCACGACGGCGGCGACTATCTCCAGTACGCGGCGGCCAAGACCGTGCTCGACAACCTCATCCACCGGCTCGACGTGGCCGAGGTCGTCGTGGCATTCGTCTCACCCGGCGACCGGCTAGTCGAGTACGCCAACTCGGCGGCCCACGCCCGCTTTGTGACAGCGGAGCTGGTGCCTCGCCTGGAGACGGAGTTCCCGCTTGTCGGTACGCCATCCGGCCGAGCCTTGCTGGGCGCGAGCTTCGGCGCGGTCGCGGCGCTGTCGACCGCCTATCGCCACCCGGACACGTACGGCTCGCTCCTGCTGCAGTCGGGCTCGTTCGTCTTCACCGACATCGGCAACGAGCACGGCGGCGGGCCGGTGTTCGAGCCGGTGGTGCGGTTCGTGAACCGATACCGGGCGGCACCGCGCCGGGTCGCCGACCGGGTCTTCGTCAGCTGCGGGATCTACGAGCCGCTGATCATTCGCAACCGGTCTATGGTGCCGACGTTCGAGGCTGCCGGCATGGCCGTGCGCTACGTCGAGGCCCGCGACGGGCACAGCTGGGAGAACTGGCGTGATCGGCTGCGGGAGGGGCTGTCGTGGATCTTCCCTGGGCCGCAGAAGTTCTACTACGAGTGAGCCGTGAAGACTGCTGAGCGCTGGTTCTCCGACCGACTTCAGGACGAGATCACGCTCGTCCGGTGGGGAACCTTCGGCCGGCCGGTGCTGGTGTTCGCGAGCGCAGGGGGTGACGCCGAGGAGATCGAGCGACACGGTCTTGTCGACGCCTGTGGGCAGCTGTTGGCGGCGGGCCGGGTCAAGCTGTACTCGGTCGACAGCGTCGCCGGCCGGGCGATGATGACCAAAGCGGGCTCGCCGGAGTACCGCACCTGGCTGCTCAACCAGTTCCACGAGTGCGTACGCCGCGAGGTGGTGCCGGCCATCCACGCGGATGTGGGCGGCCAAGAGCTGGACGTGATCGCCGCCGGCGCCTCGATTGGCGCCTTCAACGCCGTGGCTGTCCTGTGCCGCTATCCCGAGGCCTTCTCGGCGGCCATCGGGATGAGCGGGAGCTACCGGATCGAGCGCTTCTACGACCCGCCCTCGAGCGAGAGCCTCTACTTCTCGGCCCCCCTGCAGTTCCTGCCGAACCTGGACGGGCCGCAGCTCGACCTGCTCCGGTCGCGGTACGCCGTACTCGCGTGCGGGGAAGGGGCCTGGGAGGACGTCGGCGAGTCCTGGCACATCGCGTCGGTCCTGGGCGCGAAGGGAGTCCCCAACCGGGTGGACAACTGGGGTCCCGAGTGGGAGCACGAGTGGCGGACGTGGCGGCGGATGCTGCCGCAGTACCTCGACGAGCTGACCTGATCACCTTGGGCTCTTCGTGATCCGCGTACGCCGCGCCGGCCTTCTCACGACCGTCCAGGACCTCGGCCGGGCAGGGCACGCGCACCTCGGCGTACCGCATGCGGGCGCGGTCGACGCGCCGAGCCTGCGGCTTGCCAACCGGCTGGTCGGAAACGACGAGCGCGCCGCCGGTCTGGAGATCACGCTGGCCGGCCCGGAGCTTGTCCTCGACTCGCCAACGTTCGTTGCGCTCACCGGAGGCTCCGTCGAGGCGATGGTCGACGGTCGACCGGTACCGATGCACGTGGCCCAGTGCATCCCCTCGGTCGGTGCGCTTGTGATCGGCCCGGTGACGACCGGCGTCCGCACCTACCTCGGCGTACGGGGCGGCATCGACGTCCCGCCGGTGCTGGGCAGTCGCTCGACCGACACGCTGTCCGGCCTGGGTCCGCCCAAGCTTGCCGACGGGCAGTCGCTGCCCGTTGGTTCGATGGTCGCCGGGGAGCCGTGGGAGGAGGTCGTCCCGACCCCGGCCATCGAGGTCGAGCCGGTGCTTCTGGTGACCCCGGGCCCGCGCGACGACCATTTCGAGCCGGGCGCGGTGGAGAGGCTCTGCCACTCGGCCTGGGCGGTCACCGCTCGGGGCGACCGCGCCGGCGTCTGGCTGGAGGGGCCGCCGCTGCGGTGGAGCGAGCAGCGCGAGCTGCGCTCGGAAGGCGTGGTGACCGGTGCGATCCAGGTGCCCCCTGACGGCCAGCCGATCGTCTTTCTTGCCAACCATCCGACGATCGGGGGTTACCCGGTGATCGCCGTCGTGGTGACAGCCGATCTGCCGCTGGCGGCACAAGCCCGTCCCGGGACGACGCTGCGCTTCCGGGCGGTCTCGGCTTCCGGGTGATCTCGCCGGCGGCCGCGGGCTACCCTCGTGCGGGGCCACCTGCCTCGACGGGCCGTTAGCTCAACTGGCAGAGCAGCGGACTTTTAATCCGCGGGTTCCGGGTTCGATCCCCGGGCGGCCCACCC
>JBPCOB010000258.1:0-2805 GCA_051000715.1 Mycobacteriales bacterium | reverse complement strand
GCTGGAGAGAAAACCCCCCCCCGTTGTTGGGGGGGCTGCCGCTCTTCCCTTTCCCCCTCCCCCCCCCCGCGCCCGCCTGACCGACGCCGGCCAGCAACGGGTGCGCGGTGGCAGATGCCGGCAGCGGCACCCACAGCAAGGCCCGCTGCCGGCCCGTGCCGACGTGGTCGCGGGGGACCGCCACCGCACCAGCGGCGCTACTGCGCTGCACCGCGCCGGCCAGCGCCGTCACCACCGGAGGCACGTCGGCTGCCCAGGGCAGCCGGGCGGCGGCCGCGCCGGCCGGGTCGCGCAGCGTCCGGTAGATCTCGGTGGTCAGGGTCCGCAACCGCCAGTCGGGCCGGGTCACCGTGTCCCAGGCCGCGGTCTGCACGATCCGCAGACCGGCCAGCACCTCACCCAGCGCGTCGCCGGCCCGGTTTGGCGTGCCCGGGTCGGCGCGGATGATCTCGACGCCGGCGGCCAGGACCTTGCTCACCGCACGCACGTCGACCGCGGCCACACCGCCGGCGTGGTCGGCCAGGACCGCGGCGAGGCGCCGCATCCCCTCCGACACATCCGCCGGAGAGCGCAACACCATCACTGCTGCCGGGGTCGGGTCAAGCAGCTCGGCGGGCCGCCCCTCGCCGAGATCGGCGAGCTGTCCGCGCAGCTGGGCGGCGGCGAGGCGGACCAGGTCCTGCGGGCCGGGACCAGCCAGCACCGCCCGGGCAATGTCATACCCGGCCGGCAGTCGGGCGGCGAGGTCGGCGTCGAGGAAAGGCAGCGCGGCGGCGAGGTCGGCGGCGTCTCGGACCACCCGCCACGCCACCTCACCGGGCAAGGCGGCGACCCGCTCGTGGTCCTGCTCGAGACCGGCCGCGGCCCGCGCCGCCGTCGCCCACCCGCCGCCCCCGGAAAGCCACCCGCGTCCGCCGGCGAAACCAGCCGAGCACGACGGCAGGTCGTATAAGGCGGCGTGCAACACATGGACGGGATCGCTCACCACATCCCCCGGACGCAGGTCAGCAGCCGAGGCCGGCCCGGCGTCGATCAGCCGGCGGACCAGCGCGGCGACCTCGGCGGTCACCACGTCGCGGGCGGCGAGCACGTCAGGCACCTCCCCGACCGGCAGCAGCTCCCCCGGTGCCGGCGGCCCCGCCGCGAGTAACGCGGCCATCGGCCGGGCCAAACCGGTCAGTGACTCGTGATAGCCGCTCATCGGCCGGCCAGCGCCGTTAGTGCGCGTTCCACCTCGACCAGCTGCCTGGCCGCCCGGGCACAGGCCAGCGCCTGCGCCATCCCCACACCGGCCTGGGCGTGGTGCTGCAGCCGGACCCGAACCGCGTGGACGACCCCAAGCAGGTCGGCGGTGTCGGCCTGGTCGACATGCATCAACGTCGGCAAGACCAGCGGGTCGACCAGCTCATCGACCGCCGCGCCCAAGTCGCCCAGCACCAGCGTCGGCAGCGTATCGGCGTGACGGCGCAGCACCGCCCGCAACAGCTCCCGGTCAGCTTCGATCTGCCGGTCCAACAGCGCCGACCCGACCTGCGGCTCACTCATCCCACTCCTCCTTCAACGTCATCGCGCCGACCCCCGGGCACCCACCCGGACCGGGAAACCTTCACCGTGCAGACGCCCGCCGACGCCCGCCGCCCTGCCCCCGGAGCCGCCGGGAGCTCAAACCAGCGCCGTAGTGCACGGTCATGGCGGCACGGCGAATACAGCGCAGACCGATCGCCCGCCGGCCCGATACCCTGACCTCGAGACACAGTCCGTGCCGCAACGTCGTCATGGTCGAGGCGACGACGTTTCGCGCCTGCCGGCGCACCCGTCCGGCGACGCCGCCTAGACCTGCAGCCACATCTGCTCCTGATGGCCGACGTAAGTCAACGCCGACCACAAGCCGGCCGCCACCGGCTCGGGCGACTGCAACGGCACCCGACCCGCGGTGACATCGTCCAGCGCGGCGGCCAGTGCCGCTGACAGGGCGGGGAGGCTGTCATGGATGGGCCGGTCCCCGGGCAGGCCAGCGACGGCGGTGGCGGTGCCGGCATCCCGGCCCACCGCGGCGTCCCGGGCTCCCGCCGGCAGCGTAAGCAGCAGCTCGGCGAGCTCAGCGTGCACCATCTGCATGCTGCCAGCGAGGAGGCTCCCCCAGCCCAGGACAGCCATCCGGCCGGCCAGATCAGCCGCCGCGGCCAGCGCCGCGCCGAACGTGCCGGGCCGCGGCACGACGGTCGGAGACGGGACCACGATCAGGTCACCTCAACCGCGACCGCCGGCCCGCTACGAGCTGGCCCGGCTACCCCCAGGAGAACGCTGCCCCCACCGTCAGAAACGTGCTCCGCGGCGGCAGTCCCGACGAAGGCGACGGCG
Organism: Mycobacteriales bacterium; assembly: GCA_051000715.1. GTDB lineage: Bacteria > Actinomycetota > Actinomycetes > JALYNC01 > JALYNC01 > JBPCOB01. The sequence continues at coordinate 444 of JBPCOB010000258.1, read as the reverse complement.
GCGAGTGCCTCCCGTTCGCTGCGGAAAATCTTGCGGGAGGCGCGGACCCGCTGAACGCTCAGCCCGAGCACCGCCGCGGCGTCCTCCGGACGCAACACCCAACCCGCGACCGCAAAAAGCCGATCCCGCTCGGCATCCGCCGCCGACGCCTGAGCATGCAGTTCCTCGGCCAAAACCATCGCCGCCCCCGCCCTGGTCAACACGTCCTCCTCCAGTTGGCGTCGCTGCGCCAGCCGCTCCCGAATCTGCGCAGCAGCAACCCGAACCTGGGCCCGCCGACTCGCCACCCCCAGCCCCCCTCCACCCCACGCCCTTCGTCGCCTCACCGGCGACGACACCGACAAGCCGCTCCGCGGCTTTCAAGCCCCAGCCAGCCAAGCCAGCAGCCGACCCCTCTGACCACTCGGTGCTAGGCACCGTCGACACACATATGCATCATCGACG
>JBPCOB010000257.1:0-2887 GCA_051000715.1 Mycobacteriales bacterium | reverse complement strand
ACCGGCTCGCCGTCGCCGGCGCAGCGGCCACGAGGCGGTCACCAACCCGCCGTCGCCGGGTAGCCGTAGCCCAGCGTGCCCATGGCGCCGGAGGTCACGGCGTCGGAGGTCATCGCGACACGGCGGCCGGGTCGACGAGCCCGTCCCAGGACCAGTGGGGCAGCGGCAGCCCGGTGGGGACGTCGTCCTCCGACCGGTGATAGCGCGACATCGTCGTGGTCGTCGCCCAGACGAAGTAGTCGTGCAGCACCTGCCGTAGTCGATCGTCGCCGGCCAGCCCGCTGTCGACGAGGGGCGTCGTCGAAACATGCGATCGCCCGCCGGTCCATCTCCTCGTGCTCGCCGTTGCCGCTGTGCGTCCGCACGACCGCCGTCTCGTCGCCGTACTTGCGCGTGTAAGCCGCGGGGCCGCCGAGTGCCTCAGCCCAGTACGCCGCGAGCCGTTGCGTGTGGTCCGGCCGGTAGCCGTGACTGAACGCATGGCTAACCACCTCGTCGGCTATCACCTTCTCGTGCCACGCGTGGGCCAGTTGCGTCAGCCCGGGCATCTGACCTGCCGCCTCGTACACGCTCGTCATGTGCATCAGGGTCGCACGGCCGGTGCGAACGGAACATCGGGCCGCGGTGCCCGAGACGGTCCGTTGGTCGCTCGTCAAAGGTGCCAAGCGCCCGCAAGCGGTTCGTCCACCGGCGAGGATCGACGGCCGAAGCTGGCCCTCGCGGCGTGACTCGCGTTGAGGTGAAGATGTGGACGCCAACGGCCCGGCTGACCGTGTTGATCTCCCCGTCGCATGCACGCTCGGGTTGGAAGACGGAGCCGAACGCATGCGTCGCTGGAAACAGCTCGGCAACGTGCCACGCCCACTGGGCGCCGAAGCGGTCGCGAGCTCGAGGTTCGGTTTCAGCCCGGGCCGGGCGTTCAGGAGGAACTTGAGGCGCTCGCTGCCGCCGAGGCGCACTGCTGCGCGTTCGTGGCCTGGACCGTCCTGCTCGACGGCGGGCAAGCTGTGCTGCGCGTCACTGCACCAGAGGACAGACCCGAGGACATCGAGTCGATCGCGAGCGCTTTCGCCGTCGCTTGATCCGTGAGGCGCCCCGCAGGCCGATCGGTGAGCGGGACTCGGGATGCGTTCGCGCGAGGAGCCAACCGCGGGTCCATGGCGACCCGGACACGGGGAAGCTTGGTCAGGGGCGTTGAGCGCCGGCTGTGCCGTTGGGGACGGGGTGTCGTCGACGTTGGGCTGCATAATTCACGGCAGCAGGAAGCGGGCGGTCACCGCGCCGGCCACGGCGACCGCGGGGCCGACGACTATGGCGTGGCGCTGCTCCTCGACGAAGGCGCGAGACGCCGCGGTGGTCAGCCGCTCGGGGGCGTTGGGTGGCAGCTATGCGGAGACCGCGCCGACTGCCGCTGCGCTGTCGGCGCGGCTTCGGCTGCCGGTCCGGGCAGTGCGCCCACGGCTGCCGTCCCACAGCCGAATCCGCAGGCGAGGTGGTGAAGTCAGCCCGCTCAGGTCCGTTGTCAGCCGCCGGGGTCGAAGGTGAAGCGCCGCTCGGACCGGCTCAGCAGGGCGGACGCTGGCGTGGTGGGCCAAGCCGCGCCGATCTCCGTGGCCAGGGTCGTCCGGAGGGAGACGGCGGCCTGTCCACCGGCCGACCCTGGACTGTCTTCCACCAACAGAGCGCCGCCATCGCCGCCGCCGCCCGACGACCCTCCTAACGTCCCGGTGGACCATGGTGAGACGGGAGCGTTCCTTGACGCACTCCCGAGCGCCGCAGCTTCGGGCCCTTTTCAAGCTCAACCAGCGCCCCCCATGATCAGACCGCCCTCACGCGCGCTCCGTTTGACCTTCAACCCTTGTTGAAGGTCCATGGTGGTGGTGTTGTTGTCGACTGACCGGAGGAGATCTCATGACCGCCACGCCAAGCACCGAACAGACCCGCCGACCTGAGCATGAAGTCCTAGCGACCGCGGCGAGTACCGAGCAGGCCCCGGCCGCAGGCGCCGGAGGCTGCGACTGCGGCTGCGCGTGCTGCGCCCCGGCTAACGCCGGCACCGTTCCGGCTGAGGCCAGCGCTGAGCAGACAGGCAACGACCAGGCCGCCCGTGCGGGCTGCGGCTGCGGCTGCGGCTGACTGGGGAGGGTGTGGTGGAACGCCATGTGCGAGCTACTGCCTGCGCGCTCGCGGCGGTCCACCGGCCCTGGCCGGTGAAGGTGCGCTGCCTCGACCTGGCCGAGGAAGTAGGTGAGCTCGCCCCGGGCGGTGCTCGTCGCCGAAGGGCACAAGGTCACCGCAGCACCGGCCGAGGAGGTCGCCGAGGCGCTGTGCGGGGTGCTCGTCGACGTGTTCGCGCTGGCCGATCACTACCACGTGGAACTCGTTGAGCTGGATCCCCGCATGTTGGCGCGCCTCGTCGCCGGCCACCCAGGGGGAGCCGGCGGTGCCGGCAATGACCCGGAGGCCGGCTGGAAGGAAGGATCGCGATGACCCGTCCGGCCACCGAGCAGCACCAGTGTGCGACTGCGGGAGCTGCGGCCCCCGCAACGACGACACGACAACCACCGGGCGCGGCAGCCGTGCGTCTCGTGCGGATGTGGCGGCGGAGCCGCCGGCAAGCGGGGCTGCACCTGCCGAGCCGCCACCTGATCTGGCCACGCCGGTGAGCGACCTCCTGACCATCGGCGAGGTGGCCCGGGCCGCGGACGTGGCCACGTCGGCGCTGCGCTTCTATGAAGCCGAGGGCCTGGTCATGCCCGCTGGGCGGACGGCGGTCGGCTACCGACTCTACGATCCTGAGCAGATCGCCCGGGTGCGGTTCATCCGGCATGCCCAGCGGCTCGGCCTGAGCTTGGCCGAGGTCGGTGAACTGCTCGCCGCGGTGGAC
>JBPCOB010000256.1:0-16283 GCA_051000715.1 Mycobacteriales bacterium | reverse complement strand
AGCCAGTGTGCCGCCGCCAGTCGGGCGCACAGGTCGGCTTCCTCGAAGTACATCGGGAAGCCGGGGTCGATGCCCCCCACCTCGTCGTAGGCCTCGCGGCGCAGCGCGAAAGCGCAGCCGAGGACCCAGGGCACCGACCGGGCGACGTCGTGATCCCACAGCCGAAGGACCCGGCCGGAGCGGATCCCCAAGCGGCGCAACAAGGCGTACACCCGGGTCTCGCTGAGCAGATAGTCCAGTGGTGTCGGCCAGGGGAACGCGGAAGGCTGCGCCGAGCCATCGGCATCGACGATCCGCGGCCCGACGAGCCCGCAGCGCGGATGCTCGTGCAGGTAGCACTCGAGGGACGCCACCGTATCGCCGTGCAGCTCGGTGTCGGCGTTCAGGACGAGGACTGTGCTGTTGGTGCTGTGCCGCAGCGCCTGCTCCACTCCGCCGCCGAACCCGGTGTTCTCGGCGGTGGTGACGAGCGCGACGTCAGCGAACTCGCGCTCGACCAGAGCCGGGCTCTCGTCGCCGGAGTCGTTGTCCAGCACGATGACCCGGCCGGGCCGCGGGGAGGGCAGCGAGGCCAAACAGCGCCGGAGTAGCCGCGGTGTGCGGTGGTTGACGATGACGATGTCCATCAGGTTGCCCGACCGAGGCTTGCGCGGCGAACGTACGGGTGGATGACAGCTCCGACCGCACGGGCCGGGCAGAGGGCGAGGACGACGAACCAGGCGCTGCGCGCCAGCCGAGCCGGCCACGACAGGTCGAAGCGGCCGCACGAGGACAGCACTCCACGTCGGAGCAGGCCCCAGCGGGTGTCACCCGGCCTCGGGTGGGTCCGTCGGTCCAGTCGCAGCGAGATCAAGCGGTTGGCCATGAACGTGACCGAGCGCACCTCCCACGGGTCCTCCGGCAGCGACGTCGGCCGGACGCGTGCGGCCACGGCCCGCGCAGTACGATGTGTCTGCACGGTGCGCAGCAGGTTGGCCCGCAACCGGTCCAGGACCAGCGCCTCGGAGTACTCGCCGTTGTCCGGGTGCAGCCGGTAGTCCCCACCCGGCCGGGCCAGGACGCCGACCCGGCCGAGCCACGGGACGAGGTTGGACAGGTAGTAGTCGGCGCAGATCCGATACGGCTCGTCGGGCATCGGGAAGATCTGGTCCAACGCGGTGCGCCGGAACGCGTTGCCACTGGTCGGCTGCCAGGGCACGTCGTCGGGGTGGCCCTCCAGCCGGGCCCGGAGGTCACCGCAGGACAGCTCGGCCGCCCGGGCCGGCAACGTCGACCCGAGCCAGCGACCGTCCGCGTCGATCAGCCGCAGGAGGAACTGCACGCGCACGACCTCCTGGTCGGCCCGCATCAAGGCCATGACCCGCTGGCCGACGTCAGGCTGGAGCCGGTCGTCGGCGTCGAGGAACATCACTACGTCTCCGGTCGCCTGGCGCAGCCCCGCGTTGAACGCGGCGCCCTGGCCGGCGTGGCGCTGCCGCAGCACGGTGATGCCCGGCGGGAGGGCCAACAGGACGCGCTCGGAGTCGTCGGTCGAGCCATCGTCCACGACAATGATCTCGGTGTCGCCGTAGGTCTGGGCGGCGGCGCTGGCGACCGCGGCCGGGAGGAACCGTGCGTAGTTGTGATTGGTGATCACGACGCTCAGCCGCATGGGGCTTCCAGCAGCTCCGTGTAGAGGCCGATGAGGGTGCGGGCACTGCGTCGCCAGCTGAACTCCGCGGCCCGCAGGGCTCCGCGCCGCACCAACTCAGCGCGCAGCCGGGAATCGTGCGCGATCTGCAACAGTCCCTCCGCGAGTGACTCCTCGCTGTGCGGATCGACGAGTAGCGCGGCGTCACCGGCGACCTCGGCCGTCGCGCCGCCTGCCGCGGTCAGTACCGGTGTGCCGTGGGCCATGGCCTCCAGCACCGGCAGGCCGAAGCCCTCGTCGACCGACGGGTACACCAACGCCACGGCGGCTTCGTAGTAAGCGCCCAGGGCCCGGTCGGGGACATAGCCCGCGCTGGACACGAAGTCCTGTACGCCGAGCTGGCGCGCCGCGTCGAGCACCCGGCGCAGGACCGGACCCTCGGGCCCGACCATCACCAACGGCGGCAGCCGGCCGGCCCGCCAGTGTGGACTCGCTGCGCGCACGAGCGCCTGCATGTTCTTCCGCTCGCTGGTCACCCCCACCGCCAGCAGGTACGGCCGGGCGAGCTCGCACTCCGGCGCGGGGCCGTCTGCGAGCCGCAGCTGGTGGTCCACGCCATGGGGCACCGCCACGACCGGGGTTCCCGGCAGGCCGAAGATGCGCCGGACGTCGGCGCTCACCGTGTCACTGACCGTGACGACGGCGTCCACGTGGCGCAGGGCCCACCGCAGCCAACGGCGCTGGATGAGGTCGTCCAGGACGTCGTTGGTGGATTTCCGCCGATGTGAGACCAGGTCGTGCAGGGTGGCCACCGCCAGCGTCGAGGGCAACCGCCGCGGGAAGGGGGCCAGCCCGGTGAAGTCATGGATGACGTCGAGGCGGTGCTGCCGGGCGACTGTGGGCAGCCAACCCGCCACGCACGTCAAGTGGCTGATCCGCAGGCCGAGACTGCGACGCACGCCACGAGCCACAGGGGACAACCGAGCGGGTAGCCGGACCCGGACGAGGTCGAGATGTCGCGCGTCCACGGCTCCGAGGTCCTCATCGCCCAGCACCACGATCTCGGGGGCGTCGGGCAGCTGGAGCAGGGCGTGCATCAACTCCATTGATGCGCGCGGCACCCCCGTCGGGTGCGTTGCCGGTCCGTGCGCCAGGATGCCGACTCTCATTCGCGCGCCGCCAGGGGGGCGTGCCGGACTGCCGACGCGAGCGCGGACCGTCCCCGTCCCCGGCGCTGCTCGCGATTGCGGCCGCGCGCGCGCTGCAAGACGAACTCGTACAGCGCTTCCAAGGCGTCCGTGGTGGCCTCCCAGGTGGGCGGCACCTGGGGTGGTACGACCGAGTCCTGCTGCAGGCAGTGCAGGACGATCTCGGCCAATGTGTGCGAGGAGCAGTTGGGCGGCACGACGTTGACCAGGCCGGCCGCACCCAGTTGGCGGAACGCCGTCGCGTCGTTGACGAGCACCGGGCTGCCCACGGCCAAGGCCTCGAGCACGGCGACACCCTGGGATTCGTATTCGCTCAGACTGACCACGAGGCTGGCCCGCCCCAGCAACGTCGATATTTCCTCGCGCCGATCGATCGCCGAGGACCGGAATTCGACCAGATGGCGCAACCCGAGCCGGTCGACCTGGCGTTCGAGGGACGCCCCGTAGTCGCCGGCACCCACCAGGACCAGACGGATGGACGGGTCTCGCCGGTGCAGTTCCGGCAGGGCGGCGATCAGGCGGTGATGCCCCTTGTAGCGCTCGAGCCGGCCGAGCGAGCAGATCAACCGGTGCTCGGGTCCGGGGGGCCCGGAGCGCGGCTGGAAGTCGGCGGAGACACCGTTGGAGATGACACTGAGGCGATCCTCGGGTAGCCGGAGCTTGCGGGTGAAGAAGTCCGCCTCGTAGTCGCTGACCGCGACGAGGTGATCGGCCCGCAGGAGCAGGCCGCGCAACAGCCGGCGCTGCACGGGTCGCGCCAGGCGGCGCAGCCGCGAGTCGTGACCTCCGCTGTGGAAGGTGACGACGTAGGGCTGCCGGGACGTCAGGGCGGCCAGCATGCCCAACGGCGCGACGAACGTGTGGTAGCCCTGGCAATGCACCACGTCCCAGCGGGCGCGGCGCACCTCGGTCACGACCGCCGGGGCGAAGTACCAGTCCCGCCCGGCCGGCCACGCGGGCACGGTGATCACCCGCACCCCGTCGCGCATCTCGCTGCGCCGTTGCCCACCGGACAGCTCGGTGGTCAGAACGCTGACGTCGTGTCCCCGCGCCGCCAGCCGCCGGGCGACCTCGGCGACGTGCAGTTCGGTGCCGCCGATGAACGGAGGGTAGCGGGCGCTAACCATCAGTAGCCGCTTTGGCTGACACAATTCGCCGGCACGGGCGGCATCCCCGTTGGCCACGTCAGGACTCTTCAGTTCCCCTGGATACGACGACCTGACCGAGGAGGACGCACCACCAGTCGTGGTTCGAAGGGGATAACCGTATCGGCGCAACCCGGTCGCTGTCACCGCGGACACCAGTGCCTGTTGGTGCACCGGCATGTCCCACTGCCAGGCGTCGTCCCGGCGCAGGTGCAGCGGACCGGTCTGGAAGCGCACCGGGTTACCCGAGGCGGTGTGCGGCGCGCAGGAACTCCCGGCCGTGAGGCGCCCCAGCGCACTGTCCACAGGCCATTCCTCGCCGACCGCGCGTCCGATCTCGCGGAGCGCACCGGCAGGATCGTCTACCAGATCCTCGTAGCGCAGCAGGGTGTAGCTGGCATACAGCTCCCGCCTTCGGGCGAGCAGCCGGTTGAACGCGGCCCATTCGACGGCGGAGCGCAGGAGCGAGTGCCGCGCCATGTATTCGGTGCGCCAGTGGACCTCGGGGCGGACCTTGACCCGCCGCCAGGAGTGCGCCGACGCGCGGCTGTCGCGAACCAGGTGCACCATGTGCACCTTGAGATCCTCCGAGGACCGCAGCAGCCAGGCGTACTGCGGGACCTTGGAGGAATCGATGATCGTCGTCGTATCCGCCGCTCGCGCGACGGCCGTGTAGAGGCGACCGAGCAGCTCGACGTAGGACCGTCGCCCGGCCAGGTAGTTCGGCGTCTGCAGAGCGGACGAGATCGACCGCGTCAAACCCGGCCAGCCCCGCGGGGTTCCCGTGCCCTGGATGCTCATCCGGCGTCGCTCGAGGCCGGCATACCTGACGCCGGACGGGCCGGTACCGAACACGTCCTGGATCACCGCGGACCAGAACGGACAGTCGTGGAAGGGAAGCCCGCATCCGCACAGCTGGTTCTCCCGCAGACTGCGCCGCCACACGTCGTGCAGCTCGCCGATGGCGGTGACCGTGGGCATCCCGCTGAGCAACTGCAGGAGCAATGTGCTACCGCTGCGGCTGTAACCGCCGATGTAGACGACCTTGACGGGGTGCCCGCGAGGCATCTGCGAGCCCCCTCCATCTGCCGGTCGGTCCCGAATTGAGGCGGACTCCCCGTGCCGGTCACGCCGACCCAGATACTACGCGGGGCTCGGCACCCCCAAGGACGGTGCGCGCACCCGGACGGGGTCGCCGTCAGCTTGTTGCAGTTCGTAACCGCCGATATCCGGAGCGTTACCCTGGGGAACTCCCTTGTGGTCGAAATCGTAGGGATACGGCGGCGAACTGGTCGAGGCGTCCACAGCCGGGCTGGCGGCGGTGAGGGACAGATCGCCCCCGGCCGGGTCAACCAGCCACGGATCGGCCAGCACGTCGCTGGCGCTCGGCTCGAAGGGCAGGTTCGGGCGACCCGACGTCGTCCACAAGATGTTGTTGCCCTCGGCGAACGTGCGGTCGGCGAACATGACAGTGGCGGAGGTGTACAGCACGTTGCTGCGCACCGTCAGGACGTCGGAACCGCAACCCTTGACACACACCGTGCCCTGTCCGTCCTCAGCCACCGCGTACACCGAATTGTTCAGCACGCGGGTCGAGAGTACGGGGCCGTAGGCGGTATCCCCGGCGCCTCGGGTGACTATGAACCGGGCCGAAGGCAGGGTCGGAGTGAAGACGTTGTAGGCGTACAGGTTGTCCTCGGACACGCCGGTGTCCGAACTTCCGAGTTCACTGAACACTCGGTCGCTGGAGAAGTTGTGGTGGATTGTGTTGTGTTGCGCAGCGTACAGGTTGACCGACTTGCTGTAGATGATCCCCGCGGGATTGGGGCATTCGGCCTTATTGTCCTTGAAGACGTTGTCCGACACCTCCTGGTGATTCCCGTTCAACGTCATGCCCCACGCCCCCAGATCCTTGTCGGTGCCGAAGGTCTGCATGACATTGTTGCCGACGAACTCGTTATGGGTGACCGTGTTGTACGACGAGCCTTGCGACAGCAGGAGGCCGGCCATCTCCCGGGTCGCTCGGCTACGGCGCAGCACGTTGTGATGTGCGCCGTCGGCCAGGACGAAGCCGTAATAGTTCCCGATCGGCTGCCCGCACGCCTGGATCGTGCCCGGCGGGTCGTGGCGCACGCTCAGCGAGGACACCTCAAGATAGGAACCGTCGATCCGCACATTCGTCCAACCACCGTTCTGGATGACCGGCCGCGGGGCCTGCGGATCGCCGTAGGTCGCCACGACGATCGGCGCGCTGGCCGTGCCGTCCCAGCCCAGATCCAGCCGCTCGCCGTCCCACACGCATCCGCGCTGCACGAGCAGGCTGTCGCCCGGGCGCAACGCGGCACTGCTCGCCCGCTCCAGCGTGCGCCACGCCGCATCCGGTGAACGGCCGGAGTTGCTGTCGGCAGCAGCCTCGCAACCGACAAAGTACGACGCCGGGACTTGTGCTACCGAGGCACCGGGCATACCGGTCAGCCCGGCGACGAAAGCAGCGGTGGTGGCGAGCAGGGGCCAACGAGAAAGTCGCATGTAAGGCAGTCCTTGTGGTCTCGGGGTCGGGGACCGGCGAGCTGCCGAGCCCGGTCGACCGGGCTCGGCGATCGGAGCAGAGGCAGCCTAGAGCAGGCCACGCGGACTCGCGCTGGCGGCGCGCGATCCAGAACGCGGCTTGCTCACTCTTAGTGATGCCTCCGCCACTCACTGTAACATGGCGCCGCGGGTGCTCACCCCCCGTGAGCATCAGCCGATCTCGTGCTCGGCATTCTGGACCAACCGACCCGATCGGACGGACTTCGACCCGTACTCGCGAGGTGCTTCGACCTCCGTCTCCGGGGCACGTTCGACCTGCCAGCCCAGACCGAGCTGCACCAGCCGCTCGGCCCGGCCGTGGGTGTCTCCTTCCAGCCGGAACTGCAGCGCACCCTCCTGCCACAGCACCGCCTCGAACGCCGTGCCGAGCCAGACGCCCACCGTGTATTCGCCCACGGCCAGCGCCGGCGGGACGAGCAGCCGAGCCCGGTACCGGCCAGGCCCACCGCGTCCCGTCGCCGTGGTGTCCGACCATGCCTCGTCCAAGACCCGCACATCACGCAGCGTGGACAGCACGACCGACAGGTCCAGACCCGGTGTCGAGCGGCCCACCTCGAAGCAGACCTCGATTGTGAACGGCTCGGCCCGCCGCAGCACCGCTGACTGGCGGCCGGAGGAGTCCAGGACGCGGACCGAGCGCAGCGCCACCGGCTCAGCCGGTTCGTCGTACTCGCTGGCCTCCACGCGGCTGACGCCCGAGGCGAGGTAGGCGTCCACGATCTGCTCGCTCGGCCCGCGGGCCAGCAGGCGCCCACGATCCAGCCAGATGGACTCCGGACAGAGCCGGACTATGGCGTCCAGATTGTGGCTGGCGAACAGGACGGTTCGTCCGCTGCGCTCGACCTCGGCCATCTTGCCCAGACACTTGCGCTGGAAGTCGGCGTCACCCACGGCCAGAATCTCGTCAACCACGAGGATGTCGGCTTGTAGGTGTGCGGCGACGGCAAAGGCCAGCCGCAGGTACATGCCCGAGGAGTAGCGCTTCACCGGGGTGTTGAGAAAGCGCTCGATGCCGGAGAAGTCGACGATCGCGTCGTATTCGCGCTTTATCTGCTGCCGGGACATGCCGAGAATGGCCCCGTTCAAGAAAACGTTCTCCCGGCCGGTCAACTCCGGATGGAATCCGGTACCCACCTCGAGCAGGGCCCCGACCCGGCCGCGGGTACGGGAAACCCCACTGGTCGGCTCGGTGATCCGGGTCAAGACTTTCAGCAGCGTGCTCTTGCCCGCCCCGTTGCGTCCGACGATCCCCAGCGAGTCTCCGGCCGCCACGGTGAGATCCACGTCGCGCAGGGACCAGATCTCCGTGCGCTCGCCGCGGTGCCGCCATCCGCGGTGGCGGAACACACCGGTGATCGCGTCACGCAAGGTGGCGCCGGGGGCATGATCCTCACCCAACAGGTAACGCTTGCTGACCTGGTGCAGCTCGACCGCTGACGCACGCACGAGAATCAGATGACGTCGGCGAAGCGACGCTCGGCGGAGGCGAAGTACCGCAAGCCGACGAGCAGCACGACCACGCCGGTCAGCAGCGAGATCAGCGCCGCCAGTGGCGGGGCGGGTGCGCCCAGCACCGACCAGCGAAACCCGTCCAGTACCCCCGCCATCGGGTTTAGGTAGTACAGGAGCCGCCAGCCGGGGTCGATCAGGGAGCTGGGATAGGCGACCGGGCTGGCGAAGAACAGCACCTGGACGAGCAGGCCATAGCCGTGATGCGCATCCCGGTACCGGACGTTCAGGGTGGCGAAGATGAGCCCGAGGCCGAGGGCGACCAGGCACACCGCCATGATCCACAGGGGCAGGCTGACCAGGGCAACCGTCGGGCCGACCCGCAGCGCCGCCATCAGCCCGGCGGTGGCCACGAGGGCGACCATCATGTCGAGCAGCCCGGGCAGCACCGCGGCCAACGGGGCCGCCAGCCGGGGGAAGTAGACCTTCGTCACCAGGCCGGCGTTACCGACCAGGCTTTCCGTGGCGGCGCTCAGACCGTTGGCGAAGTACGTCCACACCGCATAGCTGAGAAAGGCGAAGAGCAGGTACGGGATGCCCCCACTGTCGACCCGGACGACGAGACGGAACACGATCGTGAGGATGAGCGCACCGACCAGCGGCTGCACGACCGCCCAGGCGACCCCGAAGGCAGCCTGCTTGTAGCGCACCGTGAGATCGCGCAGGGCCAAAAAGGCGATCAGCTCCCGGTAGGCGTGCAGCTCACCCAGGTCCATGAAGCGGCGGCGGGGCGACGGATTGTCGATCCAGTCATCATGCAGGGTGATAGTTCCCCGTTTGGACGTCCCCATCACGCGCTAACCCTACACTCCGAGTGACGGCATCCCAGCGGAGGATGGAGGCGCCGTGGCCTATCTCTCGGCCGACCTCGAGCTGCTCGAACCGCTGCCCACACTGTCGTTGGACGCCGAGCAGACCGGGATCGGGGTGGTGCTGCGTCGGCGGGATGTGCCTATCGGCTTTTTGCTGCAACCGATGCCGGCGGGAAGCACGCTCAGCGCGGCCGAACTTGATCGGCTCGTCGCCTCCGCCTGCGCCGAGAAGCTGGTGGCCGAGGCACTCGTGGACTCCTTCGGTGGGCGCGGTCCCCTGTCCGAGCGGACGCTGACCGTGGCCATCTGCACCAAGGACCGGGTCGAGGGGTTGGCGCGCTGCTTGGACGCCCTGCAGCGGTTGCCCCCGACCGACGACCAGGCCCGCTTCGAGGTGCTGGTCGTGGACAACGCCAGCGTCGATGACGCCACGCGGAACCTCGTCGCCGCCCGCCCGGATGTGCGCTATGTCCGGGAGGACAAGCCCGGGCTGGACTTCGCCCGCAACCGGGCGATTGCCGAGGCCACCGGTGCGCTCATCGCCTTTCTGGACGACGACGTCGAGGTCGACCGTGGGTGGCTGACGGGCCTGTTGATGGCCTGGGGCGAGCACCAGGACGCCGGATGCGTGACTGGCCTGGTCCTGCCCTTCGAGCTGGCGACGCCGGCACAGGTCACGTTCGAGTCCTACGGCGGGTTTCGCCGGGGCTTCGACACCATCCGCTATTCGGGCTCGACGCTGCCGGGCAATCCGCTGTTCCCCTTCGGGGCCGGCATGTTCGGCGCCGGTTGCAACATGTCCTTCGACCGGGCGCTGCTGCTGCGGCTGGGCGGCTTCGATGAGGCCCTGGACACCGGGCAGCCCCTGCCCGGCGGCGGGGACCTGGACATGTTCCACCGCGTGCTGCGGGCCGGCCGCCCCTTGGTCTACGAGCCTCGCTATGCCGTGTTCCACAAGCATCGGCGGGAGCACCGAATGCTCCGACGGCAGCTGTGGACCTGGGGCACCGGTTTCATGGCCTACGCCGTCAAGACATTCCGCGCCGACCCCTCCGGGCGGGTGCAGATCGTGCGGCTCCTGCTCTGGTGGTGGGCGCATCAGCTGCGGGAACTTGCCCAGTGCCTGCGCCGTCGGGGACCGCTTACCCCGGATCTGGCCCTGGCGCACCTGGTCGGAGGGCTGGTCGGTCTGGCCGGTACGTACGGGCGTTCGCGGCGGCGCACCGCGCGAATCCGGCAGCGCGAGCGCGAGCCAGCGCCGTGCTGAACGCGCCCGCGGCCGTCCTGCACCGAGATCTGGCCACCGAGTCCTGCGATGACATCCACGCCACAATGCTGGCCGAGGTGCGCGCCGGCCAGGGCGTGCTCCTGGTGCTGTGGCACGGGCCGGTGCCGTTGGGCGACGTGGAGATCGGCTGGAGACAGTGGCCGGTGTCGGTGGGTCGCTTGCGCCAGCTGGTGGCGACCGCTACCGCCGCGGCGGTGGGGCAGCGGCTGTTCGGGCCGTTCTTCGACGCCGGCCTGCCCGAGCGCCGGCCCTCGCGACCGGCAACGCCGCCACCGGCCACGGAGGCCTTGATCGGCGCGGGCGATCCGTTGCGGCTGCTCGCCGAGCGGGCGGCGTTAGGGCCGCTCCCGCCCGCCGACCACCGTCGCGTCTCGCTCATCGTCTGTACCCGGGATCGACCGGCGCAGCTGCGCCGGGCCCTGGTCTCGATACAGCGCCTGGACCCGGCGCCCGACGAAGTCCTCGTCGTGGACAACGCTCCCCAGTCGGATGCGACCGAAGCGGTGGTCTGCTGCTTCGCCGGCGTCCGCTACATCGCCGAGCATCGTCCGGGCCTGAGCGCGGCCCGCAACACCGGTGTACGTCACACGACGGGAGACCTGGTCGCCTTCACCGATGACGACGTCGAGGTGACCCCGGGTTGGGTGGCTCAGCTGCGCCACGCCTTTGACCGCGCCGAGGTCATGGCCGTGACCGGTCTGGTGTTGCCGGCCGCGTTGGAGACGGCGGGCCACGTGGCGTTCGAGACGTACGTCGGTGGATTCGGGCGCGGCTACCGGCGCCAGGACTTCGACCTGGCGTTCTTCCGTGGGATGCGCGGCCGGGGTGTGCCCGTGTGGCGGATCGGCGCCGGGGCCAACATGGCGGTCCGGCGCTGCGTCTTCAGCCGGGTCGGCGGCTTCGACGAACGCCTCGGCGCCGGCGCGGCCGGCTGCAGCGAGGACTCCGAACTGTGGCACCGGCTGCTGGCCGAGGGATGGATCTGCCGCTACGAGCCGTCCGCGGTGGTGCTGCATCATCACCGCAGCGAGCTGGCCGACGTACGGCATCAGGCGCAGCAGTACCTGAGGGGGCACGTCGCCGCCCTCTTCGTCCAGTTCGCCAGCTATCACCACGCTGGGAACCTGCACCGCGCCTTGCTGGCCCTGCCGCGCTGGTACGCCCGCCGATTGGCCGGATCGCTGTTCACGGCCGATCCCACCGTCCGCGCCGAGGTGGCCGGGTACCTGCGGGGGCTGGCCCGTGGCGTGGCGATGCTTCGCTCCGGCGGGAAGCCACCCGGCGGCCGCGCCGGGCGGTTTGGCTTCCTGGCGGCCAATCCCTTCCCGCACCCCTACACCGAGGGCTTCTACTTCCGGGACAAGATGCGTGCCATCCTTCGGGTCGCCCCGCCGGGACCGGTCCGGCGCATCCTGGAGGTGGGCGGCGGCGGCAGCGCGCTGACCGCCCTGCTGTACCCGGGCGCCGAGGTGGTCTCGGTGGACATCGACCGCGCCGTCGGGTCCGGCCGCGGCTTCGTCCGGGCAGACGCCACGGCCCTGCCGTTCCCGGCTCATGCCTTCGACGCGGTGACCTTCTTCGACGTGCTCGAGCACATCGAGGACGACGCGGGCGCCGCCCGCGAGGCGCAGCGGGTCGTTGTCCCTGGGGGGCCGATCCTGGTGACCAGTCCCAACGACCGCTGGCGCTACCCGTTCCACGCCCTGTTCGGACCGCTGTGCCCGCAGGACGTGGACCTGATGACCGAGTGGGGGCATGTCCGCCGTGGTTACCGGCGTAGCGAACTCGAGGCGCTGTTCGGGCGGGAGGCGCTGCGGGAGGCCAGCTTCATCAACCCGTTGACCGCAGCAAACCACGACATCGCCTTTTCGCGACTGCCGGGCCGGGTTAGGCGGCTCGTGCTCACCGCCTTTGCGCCCGCCGCCTGGCTCGGATACGCCGTGCACCGGCCGCACTGGCGTGGCACGGAGACCGCCGCGGCCTGGCGGACCTCCGTGGCCGAGAGCCCGGCGAGTCGATGATCGCTCTAGTGATGTGGGGTGACCTCGTCGAGGACTTCCTCGACCCGATTGACGTGTCGATGCACACCTTCGTCGAGGAGATGACCGGCGGCTGGCTGTTCGGCTACGTCGAGGCTCTGGCCCGGGTCGACGTGAGCACCGTGGTCATCTGCGTCACGGCACGGGTGTCCCGGCCGGTACGCCGCGTGCACCGTCCGACCGGCGCGACCATGTGGTTCCTACCCGCGTCAGCGGCCTACCGGCGGGTCCGCCGCTGGCTGCCCGCGCCCTACGCCTGCGATCGCAGGTCGGCCCGGGAAGGGCTGCGCGGCCTGCGCGCTGGACGGGCGATGCTCGCCCGCCACGTCGCCCCCTACCTGTCCACGCCGGCACTTACGCTGGGCCGGATCCTGCGCCAGGAGGGTTGTCGCGCGATCCTGATCCAGGAGTACGAAGAGGCGCGCTTCGACGTCTGCGTGCTGCTGGGCCGATGGTTGCGCCTCCCCGTGTACGCGACCTTCCAGGGTGGCGACCGGCACCGATCGGCGTTGGAGCCGCTCATCCGTCCACACACGCTGCATGCCGCGGCCGGACTCATCGTCGCCTCCCGGTCCGAGCGGGAGCGGCTCACCGATCGCTACGGCCTGTCGGCGGCGAGGATGACGGCCGTCTTCAATCCCCTGGATCTCGCGCAGTGGCCGTCCGCCGACCGGGCCGCGGCCCGGGCTGAGCTGGGCATACCCCAGGAGGCCAAGGTGGCGGTCTGGCACGGACGGGTTGACATCCGACCCAAGGGACTCGATGTCCTCGTGGACGCCTGGGAACTCGCCTGCCGGGCGCGTCCCGACGACGACTTAAGGCTGCTCGTCGTTGGGGGCGGTGCCGACGATGCGCGGTTCCGCGCACTCCTCGCCGAGCGGCAGGCCACCGGGCTGTTCTGGCGTGAAGGCTACGTCATCGACCGCAGTAAGATCCGGCCCTATCTGGACGCCGCCGACCTGTACGTCTTCTCCTCGCGGCATGAGGGTTTCCCAGTCGCGGTCGTCGAGGCGATGGCCTGCGGTCTGCCGGTGCTGGCCGCCGACGCGCCGGGGGTCCGCGACATCCTCGCCGCCGGTGCCGCCGACGGTGGCGTGATCGTGCCCCGCGAGGATCCTCTGGCCCTGGCTGCCGGCATCAACCGGATGCTCGACGACCTCTCCGGCTGCCGGCGGTTGGGGATCCTCGCCCGGGCCCGCGTCGAGGCCGCCTTTTCGCCGCAGGCCGTGGGCGAGCAGCTGCGGGCGGCGCTCACGCCGCCACGGACGCGGCGGCCCCGCGCGGTCCGCTGGCACCGCACCGACGGCGTAGCGAGCGGGAGGTGAGCCAGAACGTGGCCGGTCCTGTCACAGTGGTCATTCCCACCCGCAACCGACGCGAGCTGTTGCTGCGCACCCTGGCCACGGTGCTGTCCCAGGTCGGTGTGCAGATCGACGTCGTCGTCGTGGACGAAGGCTCCACCGACGGCACCGTCGAGGCCCTGGCCCGGCTCCGGAACAACTCCATCAGCGTGATCCGGCACGAGCAGCCCCGCGGCGTGGCCGCGGCCCGCAATGCCGGCATCGCCGCCGCCTCGGCGGACTGGGTCGCCTTCGTCGATGATGACGACCTCTGGGCGCCGGCCAAACTCCGGGCCCAACTGGACGCCGCGCAGACCCAGCAGGACGCGCAGTGGGTGTGCTCGGGCGCAGTGCGCCTCGATGCGCAGCTTCGCCTCGGCGGGCCGGAACGGCCACCGCGCTCATCCGACGTCCTGGCCAGCTTGTTCTCGAGCAACGTCATCCCCGGTGGTGCCTCCGGCGTGCTCGCCCGCACCCACCTGGTGCGCGAGGTCGGTGCCTTCGACGAAGGGCTGTCCAATCTCGCCGACTACGACCTGTGGATCCGCCTAGGACTGGCCTCGCCGGTTGGGATCGTGGACCGACCGCTGGTCGGCTACCGCGTCCACCGGAGCGGAATGGCGCATGACGTCTGCCGCTCCGAACTGGAGCTGGCGCGCATCGAGGCCAAGTACCGGCAGCTACGGCAGGAGCACGGGATCGAGATATCACCCGATGCGTTCCTCTGGTACTTCGGCTCGATGTACCTCCGGCTGGGTCAGCGGGGACCGGCGGTACGCACGCATCTGCGACTGGCCCTGCACGGCGACGAGGGCAGGTGGCAGGCCCTGGCCGCGGCCGTCCTCGGCGGTGCCGCGCCCGGCCTGCAGCCGCTCCGGGACAGACTGCAGGTCCTGCGGCTGACCCCGGCGTGGCGGCAGGAGGCGGAGTCCTGGATCGCCCCGCTGCGCTCGGCGCCCGGTCCCTCCCCCACCCCGTCGCCGTCGGCGGCCCGGCCGACGTCGCGACGCAGGCTCGGTGCATGAGCTTGGCCGCCGCACCGGTGACGATCGACGTCGTCATCTGCACCTACAACAACGCCGCCGGTCTGACCCTGACCCTGGCCACGCTGGCGGCCCAGCAGTCCCTGCCACTGGTCAGCTGGCGAGTCTGCGTCGTCGACAACAACTGCACCGACGCCACGGCCCAGGTTCTCGACCGGCACGTCCGCACAGGGGCTCTGCCCCACCTGCGCGTCGTCCGGGAGACGATCCAAGGACTCACCCCGGCCCGGCACCGCGGCGTCACCGAGACCGCGGGGTCGTGGATCGCTTTCGTAGACGACGACTGCAGCCTCGCCGACGACTGGGTGCTCCAAGCGGGCCGCTTCGCCGCCGACCATCCCGATTGCGGCGCCTTCGGAGGACGGGTCATGGTGGATTGGCAAGCGCCGCCGCCAGGCCACGTCCGGCGCAACGGCTGGCTCTTCGCCGAGCAAGACCTCGGCGGGCCACAACGCGAGGTCACATGGCTCGTGGGAGCAGGCATGGTGCTCAGTCGAGCGGCGGTCGTGTCCAGCGGGTGGTTCGACCAGCCACTGCTCGAGGATCGCGTCGGCACCCGTCTGATCTCGGGCGGAGATGTGGAGATCACCACGCGGATCCGCGCTGCCGGTTACCCGCTGTGGTACGTACCGGCGTGCGTGCTGCGACACCGGATCCCGGCAACCCGCACCTCACGGGACTATGTCCGGCGGCTCAGCCGCGGCCTGGGGACCTCCGCGGTCCTCGTCGACGCGGTGAACTGGCCGGGACCGAGGCAACGCTGGCTGCCCGCGACCGTCCTGGCCTGCCTGCGCAGGAGTCGGTGGCTGGCTCGACGCTGGTTAGGATCGATCGGCCGTCAGTCGGCAGACCGCGAGGACTCGGCCGTACACATTCCGTTCGCGTACGGCCAGTGGCTGGGAATCTGGCGTCTGGTCCGTAGCCGCGTGGTACGCCGTACGCTGATCGGGGCTGCGGTTCGCGACCACAAGCGCCGACCCTAAAACCATTCTCCACCGCGTCACCCGGTTCCCGATCGGCAGGTAGACGCATGGTGAGCCAGTATCGGCAAGCGAGGGCCGGGCCCGAGCCGCTGACGCTGTGCCGATGCGGACATCCCCTAGAGGCCCACGCGCACTACCGTGCCGGTACGGATTGTGCGATCTGTGGCGCGTCCGCGTGCCCCAGGTTTCGCTGCCGGTGGCGGCGACCGAAGGGGTGGTGGGACGGGCCCGCCGAAGCAAACCAAGAGGCTCCCGACAAACACGCGAGAACCGCCTCTTCTCACTGGACGGCATGGCCAGCCAAGCCGGCGCGAGGACTAGCAGCGAAGAGCGCGGCCTCGATGCGCTCGGACGCGTCTCGTTGGAGTCGTTCCACGCGGTGCGTGTACAGGTCCATAGTCGTCGACCACGACGCGTGGCCGAGCAGCAGAACGCGCAGTCCCATCCGGGTACCGCACGGACCTTCCCCCCGGTAGCGGGCGACCGTCTCAGCGTCGGTCAGCACCCAGGCCAGCGCCTCCTGGCTGACTTGCCTGGGGACCACGCTCACTGCCCGGTGGCCTGACCCGCTGCTGCCTGCACCTGCTGCGTGTTGCCGCTGCTGGTCGCATGGTCCGGTCGCCGGCACAGCTGCCGTACTTCGCTGACGGGCAGCTCGCACAGCTCAGCGGCTCGCCGCACGCTGACCCCTTCGGCT
>JBPCOB010000255.1:0-12286 GCA_051000715.1 Mycobacteriales bacterium | reverse complement strand
GTCGGCCCATGGTCCCAGCCGCGGTTCAGCCCGCCAGCACGATCCATGGCAGGAGGTCACCTTGAGCGACCAGCATGGATTCCGGGCCGCGGGACATCTGTCGCGGCGCAGCATTCTGCTCGGCGGGGCAGGGCTGCTGGGCGTAGCTCTCGGCAGGGGCCGCGCCCTGGCGGCTCTGGGAGGCGCTCGCGCGGCAGCCTCTCCGGATGCCTTTCGAGCCACCAATGCCGACGGCCTCACGGCCTACCCGCTCGCCATGCATCTGCACGACTCCTTCTCGGAGGGCAAGGCCAGCAAGGCCGCACAGATCGCTCAGGCCGCAGCCAACAACCTGGCCGGACTCTGGACGTCGAACCATGACTGGCGCGTCCAGCGGCTCTGCTACGTGACCGACTACCACTTCGCCGCCGGTGAGCTGCACTACGGAAAGCCGTGGAACTTCACCCGGGTAACCGCTGGTCAGGGCAGCCTCACATCCGCCAGCACCGGCGGCGTCGTGGCCGGTCCCACGAGCCCCAGCGATCCGGCTACCGAAAAGGGAGCCTTCCGTCTGTACGCCGAGAGCACGGCGTCGCAGAGCGGAACCTTGAAGTACCGCATCGACGCGAAGAGCAAGTCCCGGATGAACTACTCCGGCAGCATCTCGGGCCTAACGATCTCGATCGACGTCTGTCCGGTGTCGGCCGGACCGGGCGGGTGGCTACAGCTCTACGTCCCGCTCTCCGTGTGGCCGTCCATCAACGGCCTGGCCGCCGGCGCGTACAGCCTGCTCTACCGCTTCCGGACCGACATTTCACAGCGCGTCTACCGGACCACGGGCACGAAGGGGACGGTTGACGTTCCGGTAATCCTCGGCAGGTACCAGACCGTGACGATCGACCGGGTGGCCGACATCGCCCGGCTGTGGCCGGCCATGCCGAACCCGGCCGACAACGGGACACCGCCTGACATCGAGCTGCAGGCGACCAGCTCTAGCGGCTTCCGGACCGAGGGGTACTTCGCCTACCTGCGTTTCACCGAGGATCCGAGCGTCGACGGGTACGCCGCGGAGGCGGCGGTGGCCCGGTCGTACGCGTCGTACTTCCCGGGGTTGTTCATCGCAACCGGCACCGAGTTCTCGTTCTGGCCGCATCTCAACCGCTATGGCGGTTCGGCGGCGCCGTACGACTACGGCACGGTGACATCGCTGTCCGCCAAGCAGCCCAGCGGCACGAACCAGCGAATCGTCGACTTCATCCATGGGCTGGGCGGCATCGCGTCCATCAACCATCCCTTCAAGTCGAGCGACTCCACGGCGACGCCGCCAACCCCCGCCGCCGTGGCGGCGGACCTGATCGCAGGGCGCGCCTATGGCGCAGAACTCCTGGAAGTCGGCTACCGGCTGCGGGACGGCGTCACGGTGCAGCACCACATCGACGTGTGGGACGCGCTCAGTCGCAACAACGTCTTCGTGACCGGCAACGGGGTGTCCGACGACCACTCCGGGCAGAACTGGGCTTCGCAGGTCAACCGCTACTACACGACGCCGTGGGCGGCGACCCTGGACGAGCCGTCGCTGCTGAGCGCGCTGGCCTCGGGACGCACCTACGTCGGCTATCTCGGCGGCTTCGCCGGTGCGCTCGACTGCTACCTCGATGCTGTTCCGATGGGAAAGGTCGATGTCAGCGCGTTGACGGGCCGGACTTACCGGGTGGATCTCACCGGCCTGCCGACGGGCGCCATTGCCCAGGTCCTACGGGGTGTCGTGGACAACGCCGGCACTGCTGACGCCACTCCGAACACCTCGGTGGTGGCAACGCTGAGTGCCAGCGACGTTGCCGGCGGCTCGGCGCTGGTGGCGGTGGATACCTCGGAACCGTCCTTCTTCCGGACCCAGGTGGTGGACGGCTCCACCGGCGCGATCTTGGCCTTCGGCCAGCCGATCTGGTCACTTCCTCAGGCGCCCCCGACCGGGATTCCGGCCCCCCGGCAGGTGGCCCCGCCCGCCTAGCGAGCCGCGTCCAACCGCGCCGATCACCGTACGGTCCGGGCATGCGGTTGGCCACGTTCAACGTCCTGCACGGCCGTTCGATCGAGGACGGGCGGGTGGACGCCGACCGGTTCGCGGCCGCGATCGCTGACCTGGACGCCGACGTGCTGGCGCTGCAGGAGGTCGACCGGAACCAGGCACGCTCGGGGCACCTCGACCTGCCGGAGATCGCCGCGGCGGCGGCGGGTGCCCTGGCATGGCGCTTCACGGCCGCGGCCGTCGCCACGTCGAACGGTGGCTGGCGTGCTGCCGTCCCGCGTGACGCCGAGCGCGACGGAGCGGCGTACGGGGTCGTCCTGCTGAGCCGCTACCCGGTCTCCGGCTGGTATGAGTTCCGGCTTCCGCCGGCGCCGATTCGATCGCCGGTGCTCCTGCCGGGGTCCGGTCGGATCCAGCTGCTGCGCGACGAGCCCCGGGTGGCGCTCGCCGCGCGCGTGCTCACACCAGCCGGAGCGTTCACCGTAGCCGCGACGCATCTGTCCTTCGTGCCCGGCTGGAACCTCGCGCAGCTCGCGGGGTTGGCCAGGGCCCTGCGCCGGTTGCCGGCGCCGGTAGTCCTGCTGGGTGACCTCAACATCCCCGGCACGATCCCGGGGCGGCTGACGGGCTGGTCCCCGCTGGCCCGGCTCCCGACGTACCCCTCCCCGCAGCCTCGGGTGCAGATCGACCATGTTCTGTGCTCAGGACCGGTGCCCCCGGTGCGATCGGCCGAGGCGCCGCAGCTGGCGATCTCCGATCACCGGCCGCTTGTCGTCGAGCTGGCCACCTGACCGGTGGCTCGAGCCGCGCCTGCGGGACGCGGCCGCCAGCGCGTGCCACGCTGTTGCCCAAAGTCTTGGAGGCCCCGCTGCCCATCCGTGTCCGCGCTCGCCGATCAGCCCTGCTGCTCGTCCCGGTCGCTCTCGCCGTGGCCTGCTCGGCCGGCTCCACGGCCCGCGGGCCGCAGCGTGCCTCCCCAGCGCCCAAGGCCAGCCGGACGCCGGCACCCGGCGCCACCGCGGCGGCCCAGTCGCGCGCGCCGGCCGGCGGGCCGGTGACCATCGCCTTCGGCGGCGACGTGCACTTCATGGGCGCATCCGGAGTCCGGCTGGCGGCCGACCCGAACACCGCCGTCGGGCCGATGGCCTCGGTTCTGCGTGCGGCCGATCTCGCGATCGTGAACCTCGAGACGGCGATCACCACTCGCGGTACGCCGCAGGTGAAGACCTACCGGTTCCGGGCCCCGCCGTCGGCGTTCACCGCCCTGCGGGCAGCCGGGATCGACGTCGTGAGCCAGGCCAACAACCACGGCATGGACTTCGGCCTGGTCGGCCTGCATGACTCGTTGGATGCGGCCCGGGCTGCGCGATTCCCGGTCGTCGGTATCGGGCTGGACGACGCCACCGCCTACGCCCCGTACCGGGTCACCATCCGGGGCTCGCGCGTCGCCGTCCTCGGCGCGACCGACGTGCTCGACGCGAACCTGATCGGGTCATGGACCGCCGGACCCGACAAACCGGGGTTGGCCTCGGCCAAGGACGTGCCCCGCCTGGTGGCGGCCGTGCGGGCCGCGCGTTCCAGCTCGGACACGGTGATCGTCTACCTGCACTACGGGGCAGAGCTGCACGCCTGCCCCACCGACGCACAACGCACGCTCGTCCGGGAGCTGGTCGGCGCGGGTGCGGACATCATCGTCGGCACCCACGCCCACGTCCTGCTCGGCGCCGGCTACTTCGGGGACGCCTACGTCGACTACGGCCTCGGCAACTTCGTCTTCTACGTCGAGCGGCAGGGGCCGACCCGGGCGACCGGCGTCCTTACCCTGACCGTTCGAGGCCGGGCGGTCACGAGCTCTCGCTGGGACCCCGGCACCATCGAAGGGGGCGCACCCCGGCCGCTGACGGGGGCCACCGGAACGAGCGCGGTACGCCGGTGGGAGGCCCTGCGCCACTGCACGGGACTCGCGTCGAAGCCGGCCGGTGGTTAGCCGCCGTCGCCGGTGAGCAGCCGCCCAAGCGCGTCGGCGTCGGGCAGGTCGGCCGGTCGGCTGATCTCGCCGGTGCGCACGTAGAAGAACGTCGCAACCACGTCAGTGAGATCGCAGGCCCGCAGCCCGGCCCAGGCCAGCCGGTAGATCGCCAGCTGCAGCGGGTGGGCCGGTTCCTTGCCGGTCTTCCAGTCGACCACCTCCCAGCGGCCGTCGCCCAGGTCGTAGACGGCGTCGATCCGGCCCCGAACCAACCGTCCCGCGAGCGACAGCTCGAAAGGTGCCTCCAGCTGGAACGGCTGGCGGGCGGCGTACGCACTTCCCTCGAACGCCCGCTGGAGCGCCACCAGCTCCGCATCGGTCCCGAGCCCGTCGTCTTCCGCCCCGGGAAGCTCGTCGAGGTCCAGCAGCGGCCGCTGGCCGAACTCGGCCTCCACCCAGGCGTGGAACCGGGTCCCCCGCCGGGCCTGGGGTACCGGTCGGTATGGCAACGGCCGGGCCAGGTCGCGCGCCAGTGCCGCAGGATCCTCGTGCAGCCGCACCAGCTGGGACGCCGACAGAGTGGCCGGCAAGGTCACCTCCCGCACCACCGGGACGTCGGCCGCACGATCTTCCTGGAGCAACAGCTCTGCGTCGGCATCGAGATCTGCGAGGAGGCGGCATTCGCCGTGGGACAGGTCCGCCACGTCGGGCAGCGGTACGCCGGCCGCCAGCGCGGCGAGGTCGGCCCGAACCGCGGCGGCAGCCTCCTCGCGGAGTCGCAGCGCGGTCGGCTCGAGTGCCAGCGGCCAGTCGAGGCGCACCGCCTGCTGGAGCGCCGGGTTGCCGCCACCCTCGGCCGGCTGGTCCGACCAGCCGGCCACGACGCCGTGGCCGGCGACGCAGTGCTGCCGCAGCTCTTCCAGGAACGGCGACGGGCCGCGCGGCTTCTTCTGAGTGGGGCCCCACCAGTGCCCGCTTCCGATCATGGTGTGGCGGGCTCGGGTGAACGCCACGTAGCCGAGTCGGCGCTCCTCCCGCTCGAGGTGCTCACGGCAGTCCTTCTCGAAGGCGACCAGCCCGTCCTTGGTCCAGTCGGCACAGGCCGGCATGTCCGCCGCGTCACCTCGCAGCCGGTAGGGCAGCACCCAGGCCGAGGTGGTCCACTGATCTCGGAGCCGGTCACCGGGGAAGACCGACTTGACCAGGTCTGGCACGACGACCACGTCCCACTCGAGCCCCTTGGCCTTGTGCGCCGTCAGCACCTGGACGGCGTCGGCACCCGACGGGCTGATGGTGTCCAGACCTCGCTCGTAGAGGGCCGCAGCCCGCAGGTAGGCCAGAAAGCTGGTGAGCGAAGCCTCGCCGTCGAGGTCGACGAAGTCCGCCGCTACGTCGAGGAAGGCGGCGAGGGACTCCCGTCGTCGAGCCTGGACGGCGCCGGAGCTGGCCGCGAGCTCGACGTCGAGGTCGGTTGCGGTGATCACCCGGTGCAGGACGTCGAGAAGCGGCTGGCCGAGGTGGCCGCGCAGCTCGCGCAGCTCGCGTCCCATTGCGGTGAGCCGTTCGAGTGCCTCGGCGGACCACGGACCTCGGCCGGGCCGGTCCAGGGCGTCAGCCAACGCGACGACGTCGCACGGGTCGATGCCGGCCACGGCGTCCTCCAGGGCGCTGTCGTCCTCGTCGAGCATCGAGGGCTCGACCACGGGGCCGGTGCCGCCCGCCGGCGAGCTCCCGGTGGTCTCCCGAACGAGCTCCTGCGCACGCCGGCCCAGCGTGACCAGGTCGCGTGGTCCGATCCGCCAGCGGGGGCCGGTGAGCAGCCGGACCAGCTCGGCGTTGCTGGTCGGGTCGTCGAGGACCGACAGCACCGCCACCAGGTCCGCGACCTCGGGCAGCGAGAGCAGACCGCCCAGCCCCACGACCTCCACCGGCAGGCCTTCGGCCAGCAGGGCCGCGTAGACGGCGGGGTAGTCCGAGCGGACCCGCACCAGGACGGCGACCTCGCCGGGCGGCGTACCGGCGTCGACGGCTGCCCGCACGCGGCCGGCCATCCACGCCATCTCGTCGGCGTACGTGTGGTGCAGAGCGACGATCGTGTCCCCGGCCTCCGCCCGGTCGGCGCGCGGCTGCAGCTCGGCGATGCGGTGGACCTTGCGCAGCGTCGCCGCCACCGCGTTGGCCAGCCGCAGGAGCAGGCCACCGCTGCGCTGGTTCACCGACAGCAGCCGGACGGCCGCCGGTCGCCCGTCCGAGGTAGGGAAGTCGGACGGGAAGCGGTCGAGGTTGCCTACCGACGCGCCGCGCCAGCCGTAGATCGCCTGACACGGGTCACCGACCGCCGTCACCGGATGGCCGCCACCGAACAGCCCGGAGAGCAGGCAGCGCTGGCCGACCGATGTGTCCTGGTACTCGTCGAGCAGTACGACGCGGTAGCGGTCGCGCTCGATCGCCCCGACGGCCGGGCATTCCGACGCCAGCCGAGCCCCCAGCGCCACTTGGTCCGCGAAGTCGATCAGGTCGAGGCTCCGCTTGCGCGCTCGGAAGCCGTCGACCAGGTCCAGCATCTCCAGCCGCTGCCGGGCGACCGTGGCGATCTTGCGGACCTCCGGCTTGGCTTCGTCGTCCGCGTCGATGATCTCGATCAGCTTGCGGTCGTGGTCGCGGACGGCCTCGGTGCTGACCAGGTGCTCCGCGAGCTCGCTCTCCAGCGTGACAAGGTCACCGATCAGCATCCGCATCGGTCGGGTCACATGCCGGATCGGCCCCTTGGCGTCTCGGAGCACCCTGGCCGCCAGCTGGAATCGGGTGGCGTCGACGAGCAGCCGCGAGCGCGGCTCGACGCCGATGCGAAGGCCATGCTCGACGACCAGCCGCTGCGCGTAGGCGTGGTACGTCGACACGCTGGGCTCGAGGTACATGCCGGCGGCCGGCGGCCCTTCGCCGCCCGAGTCCGCCACCGGTTCCGGCGTCAGCCCGGCCCGGCGAAGGGCATCGTTGATCCGCCCCGCCAGCTCACCGGCGGCCTTGTTGGTGAAGGTCAGGCCCAGAACCTGGTCCGGGCGCACCTGCCCGGTGGCCACCAGCCAGACGACTCGGGCCGCCATCACCGAGGTCTTTCCGGAGCCGGCGCCGGCGACGACGACGCAGGGCTCGAGCGGTGCGCTGGCCGCGGCGAGCTGCTCGCCGGTGAAGTCGACCTCGAGCAGCCGGCAAAGATCCTCCGGGCTCAGCTGCCCGGGTACGGCGGCGGTCACTGCACCACCTGCCGACCCTCGGGCTGCGCCGGACACGAGGTACGGAACGAGCAGCTGCCGCAGTGATCGCCCGGTGTCGGGTGGAACTGTTCTGCCAGCACGCGGGACAGGGCCGCATCCAGAAGCCCCTCGATCCAGGTGGAGCCGTCCGCCGAGCCGTCCGCCGGCTCGAGGGCCGGCTGAGCCTGGACCTTTGGTCCTGCGTGGTCATCCACCCGAAGGTGCACCAGTTCCGCGCCACCGACCCGGCGGGCCGGCTGGTCCAGCGCCGGCACCTGGTCGAACGCACCGCGCTGGGCCGCCAGCTGGTAGACCCCCAGCTGGGGGTGCTCGGGGACCTTGTTCTTCGGCACGGCGGCTCGGCCGGTCTTGAGGTCGATGATCCGCACCGAACCGTCCCGGTCGATCTCCAGCCGGTCGACCTTGCCCCGCAGCCGCACCCGACCGGACGGCAGCTCGCAGACGACGTCGAACGGCTCCTCGGTGGCGGCCAGGGTGCGGTCCCGGGCGGAGACGTGCCAGTGCACGAAACGGCGCAGCGCCGCCCGGGCCTGTTCGTACTGCTGGTCGGCGAGCCAGCCGGCCTCGTAGGCCAGCTGGTCCCACACCCGGTCCAGCCGAACCATCAGGGCGTCCACGTCTGCCGGCGTACGCCTGCGCCCGACCTCGTCGGCCAGCGCGTGCACCACGCCACCGAAGCCCATCGCCGTGCTCGGCGCCGACTTCGCCTGCGCCTCATGCTCCAGGAACCAGCGCAAGGGGCACCGGTCCAGCCCGGTCAGCGACGTGCCGGACAGCGGCACCGCCTCGCCCGGCTCGTACAGCGGCCGGTCCGGGTCACTGAGCGGGCGCATCCCCCACCAGGTCGCCGGATCGGCCTGCGGCACCCGGGGTGCGCCGTCGGAACGCCGCTCTGCCGCAAGCCGGGCAAGTCGCTGCGCCGCCGCCCGGCGCTGCGATGGCGACCGGTCCGGATCGACGGCGAGCGCCCGCAGCTCGGCCACCAGCGCCGGCAGAGACAGCGGCCGGCTCCGCTGCTCGCCGACCGCCTCGATCGGCACGCCCAGCTCGGCCAGGAACCGAGAAGGGCGTTCGCCGTCCTCCTCGGCGCTCGACACCGCGGTCACGACGAGTCGCTGCCGGGCCCGCGTCACCGCGACGTAGAACAGCCGACGCTCCTCGGCCAGCAGAGCGGCGGCCTCCAGCGGCTCCCGCACGCCGTCGACAGCCAGCCGGTCCGCCTCGAGCAACGAGCTGCGTTGGCGCAGATCGGGCCAGACGGCCTCCTGGACGCCCGCCACCACGACCAGGTCCCACTCCAGGCCCTTGGCCCGGTGCGCCGTCAGCAGCCGGGCCGCCTGCGAGCCGGCGGCGCGCTCGGCGAGCGTGTCGCCGGGGATCTGCTGGGCCGCCAGCTCGTCGAGCAGCGTCCGAACGCCGGGCCGCGCCCGCTGCTCCTGCGCCCGGGCCACCGCCGAGAACAGCGCGACCACAGCATCGAGGTCGCGGTCGGCGGCGAGGCCGGTCGCACCGCCGGCAGCCGACGCTTCGGCCAGCCGCGCCGGCCACCGGCTGCCGTTCCAGAGCTGCCACAGGGCGAGCTCCGGCCCGCCGTCCTCGAATCGCCGCAGTGCCATGCCGGCGCGCTGCAAGAGCCGACCCAGCTCAGCCGCCGGTGCCCCGATGTCCGGACGCACTGAGGCGAGCAGGCGGCCCGGGTCCACCACCGCCGCACGGATCAGCTCAGCGGAGGGCCTGGGAAGTGCCGCAGCGCGGTCCGACCGCAGGTTGACCACCCGCTCCGCTGCCCGGAGCTCGCGGCCCAACCGGCGCAGGGCGGCGGGGTCGGTGCCGACCAGCGGCGACAGCAGCAGCACCCTGGCCCGCTCGGCGGTCAGCTCATCCAGGTCCTCAGCGCAGCGCAGGGCCAGCAACAACGGCGCCACCGCCGGCTCCCGCGCCAGCGGCAGCTCGTCGCCGGCCACCTCGACCGGTACGCCGGCAGCACCGAGCATGCGGCGGAGCAACGGGATGGAGCGGACGCCGGATCGCACCAGGACAGCCATCGCGCTCCAGGGCAGTCCGGACTCCAGGTGGGCACGCCGGAGCAGGTTGGCGATGGCGGCGGCCTCCGCACCCACCGACGGGTAGGTCGCGGCAGACACCTCCCCGGGGGGCAGTCCGGCCGCGGAGCTGAGCGCTCGGTGCGCCCGCAGCGTCGCCCCGCCCACGCCGGTCAGCGGCATCCCATCCGCGACCCGTCGGGAGACGGCCAGCAGGGCCGGACCGGCTCGGCGCGACGTGCCCAGGGTCAGCGTCGGCGCCGGCGAGCCGTCCCGGGTGGGGAACCGGTCGGGGAAGTCCAGCAGCCCGCGCACCTCCGCGCCGCGGAAGGCGTAGATGGACTGGTCCGGGTCGCCGACCACCATGAGCTCGCCGCCGCCGCCGGCCAGCCCCTGCAGCAGCAGCTCCTGCGCGGGGTCGGTGTCCTGGTACTCGTCGACGAACACCACGCGGTACGCCGCCCGCAGCTGCGCACCGGCCGGACCGCCGGCGATAGCGGCCGCGCGGCGGACCAGCTCCGGGTAGTCAACGGCGCCCAACGAGTCGAGGATGTCGAGGTAGTCGCCGTAGAAGCCGGCAACGGCCGCCCAGTCCGGACGCTCCCGATCCGCCGCCAGCGCTGCCAGCCCGGCCGGGTCGAGCCCGACCTCACGGGCGCGCGAGAGCACCGAGCGCACCTCCTCGGCGAACCCGCGGGTGCGCAGGGCAACCTGCAGGGCAACCGGCCACGGCGTACGCCGCAGCTCCGAGGAGCCAGCCAGCATGTCGCGGATGACCACGTCCTGCTCCGGACCGCTGAGCAGCCGAAGTGGCCGGACATCGGCGCCGTCGACCCTCCGGGAGCGCAGCAGCGCGTAGCAGAAGGCGTGGAAGGTCCACGCGGAAGGCGTCGCGACCGTGGTGCCCAGCCGGGTCGTGATGCGCTCGCGCAGCTCGGTGGCTGCCCGCCGGCTGAAGGTGAGCACCAGCACCTGCTCCGGCCGCAGGCCGCCAGCCACCCGATCGACCACTGCCTCGACCAGCGTGGTCGTCTTGCCGGTGCCCGGGCCGGCGAGCACCCGCAGCGGCCCGCCCCGATGGTCGACCACCGCCTGCTGCGACGGGTCCAGCCGCGGCACCAGGACCGGTGGCGGCGGCGTCCGTACCAGGCGGTACGCCGGGGCGGGGGCTGACATGCCGGCATTCGACCACGCGCCTCCGACAGTTCTCCGCCGGCACCGGAACCGGTCCACGCCCGGCCGCAGTGGCGGCGGAGCGGCCGCTAGCTGCCGTCCCAGCGGGCTCGGCGCAGGTCCACCCGGGTGCCGTCGGACGACAGCGGCGTGCCGTCCGCGCGGAGCAGCTCCAGCGCCCGCGCCTGGTGGCCGGGCGCCGGAGCGCCGGTAGACAGCACCACCCGGTGCCAGGGCACCACGCCACCGGAGTGCGCCATGACCCGGCCGACAGCACGCCCCGAGGACTCGCCCAGATACTCCGCCACGTCGCCGAAGGTCATCACCCGCCCGACCGGGATGCGGTCCACCACCGCCAGCACCCGGTCGGCGTACGCCGGCAGCCAGCGGGCCGCGTCGAGGTCCACCCGGTCCGGCCCCGCGAACAGCACCCCCTCGGCCCGCAGCAGGGCCGCGTTGCGCTCCGGGTCGACCCGCTTGACCGAGCCGTCCGAGCGCACCACCCGGTGGCAGGGCAGCCCCTCGCCGTACCGCGACAGCACGCCGCCGACGCTGCGGGCACCCCCCTCACCCATCCGGCGCGCGATGTCGTCGTAGGTCGACACCCGACCGGAGGGGATGGCGGCCACCACCGCCCGCACCCGCTCGGCGTACGGCGTCACCGCTCAGTACGTCGGTAGCGACCGGTCGACCTGGGCGGCCCAGGCCGTGACCCCGCCCTGGACGTGGCTCGCCGAGGCGAACCCGGCGCCCTTGAGCACGGCGAGGGCCTCCGCGGACCGGCCCCCGGTCTTGCAGTGCAGGACGATCGGCTTGTCCTGGGGCAGCTCCGCCAACCGGCCCGCCAGCTCGCCCTTCGGGATCAGCACCGACCCCGGGATCCGGACGATCTCGTACTCGGCAGGCTCCCGGACGTCGACGAGCAGGAAGTCCTCGTCCCGGTCGAACATCGCCTTGAGCTCGGCCGCGGTGATCGTCGAGTCGCTCGCGGCCTCGGCGGCCTCGGCCGACACCGTGCCGCAGAACTCGTCGTAGTCGACCAGCCCGGTGACCGTCGGGTTCCTGCCGCACAGCGCGCACTCGGGATCCCTGCGGACCGACACCGTGCGGTAGCTCATCTCCAGCGCGTCGTAGACCATCAGCCGGCCTACCAGCGGGTCCCCGATCCCGGTCAGCAGCTTGACCGCCTCGGTCACCTGGATGGAGCCGATGGAGCCGCACAGGACCCCGAGCACGCCGCCCTCGGCGCAGGAGGGCACCATCCCCGGCGGTGGCGGCTCCGGGTACAGGCACCGGTAGCACGGCCCGTGCGCGGCCCAGAACACCGCGGCCTGGCCGTCGAAGCGGTAGATGGACCCCCAGACGTAGGGCTTGCCGAGCAGCACACAGGCGTCGTTGACCAGGTATCGGGTGGCGAAGTTGTCGGTGCCGTCAAGGATCAGGTCGTAGCCGGCGAAGATCTCCAGCGCGTTGCCGGAGTCCAGCCGCTCCTGGTGCAGCACCACCCGGACCAGCGGGTTGATCTCCCGCACGGCGTCCCTGGCGCTCTCCGCCTTGGACCGGCCCACGTCGCTGGTGCCGTGGATCACCTGCCGCTGCAGGTTGGACTCGTCCACCACGTCGAAGTCGACGATCCCGAGCGTCCCGACGCCGGCCGCCGCCAGGTACATCAGAACCGGCGACCCCAGGCCACCGGCCCCCACGACCAGCACGCGCGAGTTCTTCAGGCGGCGCTGCCCGGCCATCGCGACGTCCGGAATGATCAGGTGGCGGGAGTAGCGCCGAACCTCCTCGAGAGACAGCTCGCCGGCCGGCTCGA
>JBPCOB010000254.1:0-4097 GCA_051000715.1 Mycobacteriales bacterium | reverse complement strand
ACCAACGCCGCATCGCAGCAGCCGCCAAGCCGAACCCTTCCTCGCTGGCTGCTTGACAAAGGAGCTTCGGCTATGCCAACGCCATCGATGACCAGCTCGCCGACGCGATCGCTGTGCTCGACGCCTTTCACGTCGTGCGGCTCGGCATGAAGGCGATGGAGGAGTGCCGCCGCCGCGTCCAGCAAGAACAACTCGGCCACCGCGGCCGCAAGAACGACCCGCTCTACCGGGTCCGCAACGTGCTGCGCGCCGGCGTCGAGAAGCTGTCCGAACCTCAGCTGATGAGGCTCGAGACCGCCCTGTCCGCCGGTGACCCCAACTACGAAGTCACGATCGCCTGGCAGTGCTACCAGAAGCTGCGCGCCGCGTTCACCAGCAAAGACCTGCACCGCGGCCAGCGCATCGCCATCGAAGTGCTCGACAGCTTCCACAGCTGCCCCGTCCCCGAGATCGCCAGGCTCGGCCGAACGCTGCGCTCGTGGCGGCGGCAACTGCTGGCCTACTTCACAACCCGGCGTGCGAACAACGGCGGCACCGAAGCGATCAACGGGATCATCGAGCTACACCGCCGCATCGCCCGCGGCTTCCGCAACTCGACCAACTACAGGCTCCGCATGATCTTGGCCGCCGGACGACTCACCCACCCGAATCTCCGATGAGCCAGTATGGGTCGGCACCGATCGGCAAGGTACGCAGTACCGGCGTCGTCATCCTTCTCAGCCTCGTCACCCTGGGGATCTATGGGCTGGTCTGGTACTACCAAGTGCACGAGGAGATGAAAAGGCACAAGGGAACGGGACTCGGGGGCGGGATCGCTCTCCTGCTCGCCATGCTCGTCGGGATCGTCATGCCCTACATCACTTCGGCGGAGGTCGGAGAGCTCTACGATCGCCGGCAGCAGGCCAAGCCGGTCAGTGGCCTCACTGGTCTCTGGTACTTTCCCGGCATCTTCCTGCTCATAGGACCCCTGGTCTGGTTCATCAAGACGAACGGAGCGTTGAACGCATACTGGCGTTCTCTTGGCGCTCGCTAGGCGCAGTGGGGGACGTTGTCCTGCCCACAGCAGGGGGTTGCAGACGACCATGGGCCGGCAGAATCCACGGGAAGCGGTACAGGAGGTACGCGCTTCAACGCGCCGTCCACCGGCTTGTTGTAGCCCCGACCGGATTCGAACCGGCGCTACCGCCTTGAGAGGGCGGCGTCCTAGGCCGCTAGACAACGGGGCCGTGCGTGCTGCCGGTCAGCCGATCGGACCTCGCTGGGGTACCAGGACTCGAACCTAGACTAGCTGAACCAGAATCAGCCGGGCTGCCAATTACCCCATACCCCATCGGCACCGACCTCGTGGGGAGGCCGTGACCGGCGGCTCATGTTACCGGACCGGCGTACGGCCGGCCACGTCTTGATCCATGCCGCTCCGGTGTCGCTGGGGCGGCACCAGAAGGGCATGGATCAACGCCTTCGCGCGGCCGCCAGCCGGGCCAGCGTGCGGTCCCGGCCGAGCAGCGCCAGGGACTCGAACAGCGGCGGGGAGACCGCGCTTGCGGTGACCGCGACCCGCACCGGTGAGAAAGCGGTCCGCGGCTTGAGACCCAGGCCGCCGACGAGGGCGGCACGCAGCGAGGACTCGATCTCCGTGGCGGACCAGTCCGGCAGCGAGTAAAGCGCGTCGTACGCCGCCGCCAGCACCGGCGCGATGTCCGGCGTGAGCACCTTGGCCGCCGCCTGCGGGTCGACCACGAAGTGCGCGTCGTCGACGAAGAGGAAGCGCAACAGCGCCGGGCCCTCGGTAAGCCGGGCGATCCGCTCCTGCACGAGCGGGGCGGCGCCGGTGATCAGCCGGTCCTCGTCGGCAGTCGGCGGGGTCGCCACCAGACCGGCTCCCTGGAGAAAGGCGGTCAGCCGCGCGGCGAACTCGTCGGCGCCCAACGACCGGATCTTGTCGCCGTTGATCGCCTCGAGCTTCTTGACGTCGAACCGGGCCGGGTTGCGGTTGACCCGGTCGACCGTGAAGGCCGCGGCCATCTCGTTCAGACCGAACAACTCGCGGTCCTCCCCGAGTGACCAGCCGAGCAGCGCCAGGTAGTTGACCATCGTCTCGGGCAGGAAGCCCTCGCGGCGGTACCAGGCGATCGACACCTCGCCGTTGCGCTTGGACAGCTTCTGGTTGTCGGCGCCCATGACGAACGGCAGGTGCCCGAACCGGGGGAAGTCCTCGGGCGGCACGCCCATCGCGGCGTACACCGCCAGCTGCCGCGGGGTCGAGGACAGCAGATCCTCTCCCCGCAGGATGTGGGTGATCCCCATTCGTACGTCGTCGACGGTGGCGGCCAGTGTGTAGAGCGGGTGACCGTCGGCCCGGCTGAGCACGAAGTCCGGCACGTTCGCAGAGTCGAAGCTCACCGAGCCGCGGACCATGTCCTCGAAGGTGATCACGCCATCGGGCATCCGGAACCGCAGTACCGGGCGCCGTCCCTCAGCCCGGTGCGCCGCCTCCTGCTCCGGTGTCAGGTCGCGGCAGCGGCCGTCGTAGCCGGGCGCACGGCCGGCCCGACGCGCCTCCTCCCGCCGCGCCTCTAGCTCGGCCGACGAACAGAAGCACGGGTACGCCGCGCCGGACTCCTGCAGGTCGGCTGCCACCGCGGCGTAGACCTCCAGCCGCTCGCTCTGCCGGTAAGGCGCGTGCGGGCCGCCCACCTGGGGGCCCTCGTCCCAGTCCAGGCCGAGCCAGCGCAGGGTGTCGATCGCGGCGGCGTACGCCTCGTCGGTGCTGCGGTCGCGGTCGGTGTCCTCGACCCGGAAGACGAAACTGCCGCCGTAGTGGCGGGCAAAGGCCCAGTTGTAGAGCGCGGTGCGGATGTTGCCGACGTGCAGGTCACCGGTGGGTGACGGCGCGAAACGTACCCGGACCGACCGGTCGCCGACCGGGTCAGCCACGGGCCAGTACCCGGTTCGTCAAGGTGCCGATGCCCTCGATGGTCACCTCGATGACGTCGCCGACGGACATTGGACCGATACCCGCCGGCGTGCCGGTGAGGATCACGTCCCCGGGTAGCAACGTCATCGCCGTACTGATGTAGGAGACCAATGACGGGACGCTGTGCACCATCGACGAGGTACGAGCGTCCTGGCGCTTCTCGCCGTTGAGCGTCGTGGTGATCGCCAGGTCGGTGGGATCGAGGTTGGTCTCGAGCCACGGGCCGAGCGGGCAGAAGCTGTCGTGGCCCTTGGACCGGGTCCACTGGCCGTCGGTCGCCTGCTGGTCGCGGGCGGTCACGTCGTTGGCGCAGGTGTAACCCAGCACCGCCTCCAACGCGGACTCGACCGGTACGTCGCGGCAGAGCCGGCCGATGACCACGCCGAGCTCGCCCTCGTAGTCGACGCGCTGCGAGGACGACGGATAGGAGATGGGCTCCTCGGTGCCGATCACCGCTGTGGAAGGCTTGAGAAAGATCATCGGCGCCGACGGCGGCGTACCTCCCATCTCGACGGCGTGCTCGGCGTAGTTCTTGCCGATGGCCACCACCTTGCTGGGGATCACTGGGGCGAGCAGCTTCACCTCGCTGAGCTGATAGCGGTAGCCGGTGAAGATGAACGGCGCGAACGGGTGGCCGGTGATGGGCGCCACCTCGTCGCCTTCCACGACGCCGAAGTCGACCTCGTCGTCGATGGAGAACCTGGCGATGCGCACGAGTTGTCAGCCCTCGGGTCGGCGGAGCGGGGAAGACCGAGGTTACCGGCAGGACACGTTCAGGCGCGGCGGAGCCAGTCCTCGGGCTCGATCGGCCTGCGCTTCAGCTCGTGCAGGTGCTCAGGCGAGCACGCCTGGACGATGCGCTTGCCGTTGAGCAGTCGGCCGAGTGCGCTCGAGCGCGACGCCACGAAGCGGTTTGGGTCATAGATCTCGGCGAACAGGGCGCGCTGACCGGCATCCGCTCCGCAGACCTCGCACGGGAAGCTCAGTTCCCGCTTGCGGCTTCGCCAGAGGCCCACGCCGTGGATCCTGCGCCGAGGCCCGGCGGGCTGCAAGCGGTGTGGCCCAATCGCAACTCGACTGTCGGCAGGCGCTCCCCGGGGATGCCCAAGGCAGCGGAACG
>JBPCOB010000253.1:0-15122 GCA_051000715.1 Mycobacteriales bacterium | reverse complement strand
CTCGCTGTAGGTCTCGAGCCCCATCTTGGCCAGGCTGGTCTCGAGGGCCTCGGCCACCGAACGAAAGCCGCCTTCCAGCTCACCGTACTTGCGGGCCCGCGAGATGTCGTCCAGCACCGGCAGCAGGCCGGACAGCACGCTGGCCAGCGCCTGTTCCGCCACCGCGAGCCGGTCGCGCTCGACCCGCCGCCGGTAGTTGTCGTACTCGGCCTTGACCCGCTGCAGGTCGGCGGTCCGCTCGGACAGCTGGGCCTCGAGGTCGGCCAGCTGCGGGTCCATCGCGGTGCTCTGCGGGACCGGGGTGACCGCGTCACCGGCCGACGACCTCACGTCGCTGACCGGCTCCCGCACCGCACCCGTCTCCGGGTCGATCCGCCGCTTGTCACGGAAGACCATTCGCGTGGGCTCGAGGCCCTCCTCGGGTGGTGAGGCGCTCACGCCGCACCACCCCGGGCCTCCTCGTCGACAATCTCGGCGTCCACGACGTCGTCACCGGAGTCGGTCGGCCCCGCCGTCGGACCCGCACCGTCCGGACCTGGCGCGCCGCCACCGGCCTGCGCCTGAGCCTGCGCGTACATCGCCTGCCCAAGCTTCTGGCTGCTGGTCGACACCCTGTCGGTGGCGGTCCGGATCGCCGCGCTGTCCGAGCCGCCGAGCGCGGCCTTCAGCTCGGACAGCGCGTCGGTCACCTCGCTCTTCGCGTCGTCGGGGACCTTGTCACCGTTCTCGGCCAGGAACTTCTCGGTCGAGTAGACAAGCGAGTCGGCGGTGTTGCGGGTCTCGACCTCCTCGCGGCGGGCCCGGTCCTCCTCGGCGTACTGCTCTGCCTCGCGCATCATCCGGTTGATGTCGTCCTTCGGCAGTGCCGAGCCACCGGTGATGGTCATCGACTGCTCCCGCCCGGTCCCGAGGTCCTTGGCCGAGACGTGGACGATGCCGTTGGCGTCGATGTCGAAGGCGACCTCGATCTGCGGTACGCCGCGGGGGGCCGGCGGCAGCCCGGTCAGCTCGAACATGCCGAGCCGCTTGTTGTACGCCGCCATCTCGCGCTCGCCCTGATAGACCTGGATCTGGACCAAGGGCTGGGCGTCGCCCGCGGCGGTGAAGACATCGGGGCGCTTGGTCGGGATCGTGGTGTTGCGCTCGATCAGGCGGGTCATGATACCGCCCTTGGTCTCGATCCCGAGCGAGAGCGGGGTGACGTCGAGCAGCAGGACGTCCTTGACCTCGCCCCGCAGGACCCCGGCCTGCAGGCTGGCGCCCACCGCGACGACCTCGTCGGGGTTGACTCCCTTGTTGGGCTCCTTGCCACCGGTCAGCTCCCGGACCAGGTCCACCACCGCGGGCATCCGGGTGGAGCCGCCCACCAGCACGACGTGGTCGATCTTGTCCACCGAGATACCGGCATCCTTGATCGCTTGCTGGAAGGGGCCCTTGCAGCGCTCGAGGAGATCCGCCGTCATCCGCTGGAACTCGGCCCGGGTGACCTTCACCTCGAGGTGCAGCGGGCCCTCACTGCTGGCGGTGATGTAGGGCAGGTTGACCGTGGTCTCGCTCGAGCTGGTCAGCTCGATCTTGGCCTTCTCGGCGGCCTCGCGCAGCCGCTGGGTGGCCATCTTGTCCTTGGACAGGTCGATGCCGTGCCCGTTCTTGAACTGGGTGACCAGGTGGTCCATCACTCGGGCGTCCCAGTCGTCGCCGCCGAGGTGGGTGTCACCGGAGGTCGCCTTGACCTCCACGACGCCCTCGCCGATCTCGAGCAGCGATACGTCGAAGGTCCCGCCGCCGAGGTCGAAGACCAGGATCGTCTGGTCGTTCTCCTTGTCCAGGCCGTAGGCGAGCGCGGCCGCCGTCGGCTCGTTGACGATCCGCAGGACGTTGAGACCGGCGATCTTGCCGGCCTCGGTGGTCGCCTGCCGCTGCGCGTCGTCGAAGTACGCCGGCACGGTGACGACCGCGTCGGTGACCGGCTCGCCCAGATATGCCTCGGCGTCGCGCTTGAGCTTCTGCAGGATGAACGCGCTGATCTGCTGGGCGCTGAAGTTCTTGCCGTCGACCGAGGTGGTCCAGTTGGTGCCCATGTGCCGCTTGACCGAGCGAATCGTCCGGTCGACGTTGGTCACCGCCTGCCGCTTGGCCACCTCGCCGACCAGCACCTCGCCGTTCTTGGCGAAGGCGACCACCGACGGAGTCGTCCGGGAGCCCTCGGCGTTCGCGATGACGTAGGGTTCGCCACCTTCCAGGACGCTGACGACGGAGTTCGTCGTACCGAGGTCGATGCCGACCGCTCGTGCCATGGTTTTCCTCCGGTTGCGTAAGAGTCGTGATCAGGGGGCGGCCGGGGCGGCCGCCAGTCCGTACAACGGTTGGTTCTTGTTGAGCCATTCCCACGCAGGTTTCCGATCTAACCCAGCGCAAGCACCGCTTTGGACCGCGCCCCCGTAGCCTGGAGGCATGCCAGCCGGGCTGCGACGTCCCTCCGGATCGCCGTCGTTACGCGCCCGGGTGCTTGCTCTGCTCGTCGTCCTCGGCCTGATCCTGATCACTGCGCCGCTGGTGGTCATCCCGCTGATGGACTGGCTGTTCGGAGCTGCGCTCCCCTGAACCTTGCCGGATGTGCCTAGCGGCTGCGTGCGAGGATCGGGCAACGCGTCCGCGGCAGGCGGGAGGATCGGTGCGACTCGCCATCGGGGCGATCCTGACGCTGGTCGCTCTCGCCGTCGCCGGCCGCCGACTGTGGTGGCTCTACCGCCTGATCCGGACCGGCCAGCCCGCGCCCGGTCGACTCGACGGCGTCCGCGCCCGGCTCCGGGCCGAGCTCACCGAGGTCTTCGGCCAGCGCAAGCTGCTCAAGCGGTCGCTGCCCGGACTGGCCCACTTCTTCACGTTCTGGGGCTTCGTCGTCCTGGGCGCGACGATCCTCGAGGCGTACGGCGCCCTGTTCGCCGACGACTTCGCCATCCCGCTGATCGGCCGGGGCCGGTGGCTGGGCTTCCTCGAGGACTTCTTCGCCGCGGCGGTGCTGGTCGCCGTCGTGGTCTTCGCCCTGATCCGGGTAGTTCAGGCGCCGGCCCGCCGGTCGCGGGCATCGCGCTTCTACGGCTCGCACACCAGCGCCGCCTGGGTGATCCTGGGGATGATCGCGTTCGTCGTCCTCACCCTGCTCGGCTACCGCGGCGCCCAGGTCAACACGGGCGACTTCCCCTTCGGACAGAGCAGGTGGGCCTTCGCGTCGTACGGCGTGAGCCGCCTGTTCTCCGGCCTGTCCCGCGACGCCAACCACGCCATCGAGACGACGCTGGTCCTGACCCAGATCGCGGTGCTGCTGGGCTTCCTGGTGCTGGTCGTGTACTCCAAACACCTGCACATCGGCACCGCGCCCATCAACGTGGCGACCAAGCGACAACCCAAGGCGCTGGGCGCCCTGCTGCCGATGGAGTCCGGCGGCAAGCCGATCGACTTCGAGGACCCCGGCGAGGACGACGTCTTCGGCCGCGGCAAGGTCGAGGACTTCACCTGGCGCGGCATGCTCGACTTCGCGACCTGCACCGAATGCGGCCGCTGCCAGGACCAGTGCCCGGCCTGGAACACCGGCAAGCCGCTGTCACCCAAACTAGTGATCATGGATCTCCGGGACCATCTGTTCGCGAAGGCGCCCTATCTCCTCGCCACCAACGGCGACCGTCCCGAGGCGAGCAAGGCCGTCACCGGAATCGAGGAGGACGCCCGGCCGATCACCAAGACCTCGAAGCACGTGCCAGAGTCCGGCTTCGGCCGGGTGCCGGGATCTGGGCCGGAGCAGGCCGAGCGGCCGCTGGTCGGCACGCTCGCCGACGGCGGTGTCATCGACCCCGACGTGCTGTGGTCGTGTACGACGTGCGGCGCCTGCGTCGAGCAGTGCCCCGTCGACATCGAGCACGTCGACCACATCATGGACATGCGCCGCTACCAGGTGATGATCGAGTCGGCGTTCCCCAGCGAGGCCGGCACGATGATCCGCAACCTGGAGAGCCAGGGGAACCCCTGGGGACTGCCGGCCCGTAAGCGGATGGACTGGGCCGAGGGGCTGCCCTTCGACGTACCGGTGCTCGAGCAGGGAGGCCGGCTGCCAGACGACGTCGAGTACCTCTACTGGGTCGGCTGCGCGGGAGCTTCGGAGGACCGCTCGATTTCGTCCACCCGCGCCTTCGTGGAACTGCTGCACCGGGCCGCTGTGAGCTTCATGGTGCTCGGGCCGCAGGAGTCCTGCTCGGGTGATCCGGCCCGCCGGCTCGGCGCCGAGCACGTCTTCCAGATGCTGGCCCAGGCCAACGTCGAGACGCTCAACGCGGCCGGCGTACGCAAGATCGTCGCAACCTGTCCGCACTGCTTCAACACGATCGCCAACGAGTACCCGCAGCTCGGTGGCCACTACGAGGTCGTCCACCACACCCAGCTGCTGAGCCGGCTGGTGGGCGACGGACGACTGACCCCGGTCACGCCGGTCGACCAGAAGGTCACCTATCACGATCCCTGTTACCTGGGCCGGCACAACGAGGTGTACACGCCGCCGCGCGAGGTGCTGGGCACCATCCCGGGGCTGCGCTCGGAGGAGATGCACCGCTGCAAGGAACGCGGGTTCTGCTGCGGAGCCGGCGGCGCCCGGATGTGGATGGAGGAGCGGATCGGCAAGTCGATCAACGTCGAGCGGATCGACGAGGCCCTCTCGCTCGACCCCGATGTGGTGTCCACGGCCTGCCCGTTCTGCCTGGTGATGCTCTCCGACGCGGTGACCGCCAAGCAGCAGGCGGGTACGGCGCGCGCCGACGTACGGGTCGTCGACGTCGCCCAGCTGCTCGCCCAGTCCGTCGGCCCCGACCCGGCGCCTGCGCGCGCCGCGCCCGGCGGTGGGTGAGATGGCCGACCGGCGGCAGCGTCGGGGAGCCCCGCGGATCGACCCCTACGAGGCGGCGGTGGACCGGTTCGAAAAGACCGGGCAGCCTGACTCGGAGAACGGCAAGGAGCCCGAGCCGGATCCAGGTCTCGACTTCTCGGCCTCTTTTCGCAAGCAGAAATGGGCCATCGTCGCCGTCGGCGCGCTCATCGCGGTCGGTGGCCTGGTCCAGTCGGCGAATAGCAGCAAGCGCCCGGCGCTGGCCGCCGACTGCGCCCATTCCCGGCTGGTCCTCTCGGCGACGTCGGTGAAGCAGGGGAGCCTGGTGACCTGGACCGCGACCGGGCCTTCCGACGGCACGGTCCTCCTGGCCGTCGATGTGGCGCGGTTCACCAAGAGCGTCGACGGCACCCTCGCGCGTCAGCCGGTCGACGGCAAGGCGCTGGACGCGACCCAACGGGCCGGCGCCGAGCGGCAGCTCCAGGGCTGCCGCGGGTCCGGGGTCTTCGGTGCCGTCGTGCCGCCCGGCGAGCACACCGTCTCGCTGTTCCGGGTGACCGACACCGGCGCCGAGCCGGTCGCCTCAGCGAGCCTCCGGGTGACGGAGAGCCGCTGACGCCATCCTCGGAGACCGCTCAGGCCGGCGGGTGCACCGGTGCGGTCGGCGCCACCAGGAACGTCAGGATGTCCCAGACCACATGGCTCGCCATCAGCGACTCCATGCTCGCCCCGGCCGCGGAGAGCGCCCCCCAGTACGCGCCGGCGACGGTGGCGGCACCCACCAACGTCGCGTTGCCGGTCACCAGATGTGCTCCGCCGTACGCCGCCGACGCGAGGACCGTGCCGGTGGTGTCGCCGTACCGCCGCCGCAGCCGGGCCTGGACGAAGCCGCGCCAGAACAGCTCCTCC
Source organism: Mycobacteriales bacterium (assembly GCA_051000715.1). Lineage (GTDB taxonomy): Bacteria > Actinomycetota > Actinomycetes > JALYNC01 > JALYNC01 > JBPCOB01. The sequence continues at coordinate 9,340 of JBPCOB010000253.1, read as the reverse complement.
GCCGGGCCGATGACCAGAGCGAGCCGCGCGGCGATCGTGCCGGCCGGCTCGAGCGACCGGAGCGAGTAGATGTCGGCGATCTCGTCGGCGCCGGCCGGCATGATGCGGCGGGCCATCAGGTCCCCGGCGCGAAAGATCGCGTACAGCGCTGCCGCGGAGGCAGCGCCGGTCGCGGCGGACCGGCGGCTGGGGCGCAGCCGGCGCAGCGACGGCTCGGCCGCCAGCGCAACGGTTCCCAGGCCCAGGCCGGTGCGCGTCATGCGGCCCCAGAAGGCGCTGCGGCTGCCGCGAAAAGTGACCCCGAAGGCGGCGTACGCAGCGCAGAGCCCCACGATCAGCAGCGGATCGGCGGACCGCGGGATGCCCTCAGGCGGCCACCGACGCGCCACCCGAGCCGACTTCCCCTTCATGCCAGGACGCCGGCGAGGACCAGGCCCGCGACGAGCAGGCCGCCGAACGTCGCATGCAGCTGAGCCGTCTGCAGGTCGATCTTGGCAATCGCCCGCTGCTGCCCGGCCGAGCCCAGCTCCGAATTGCGCAGGATCGTGACCAGCAGCGGCAGCGAGAGCATCGCCAGCAGGCTGCCGGTGGGCAACACCTGCAGCATCACGGCCGTGGCGAGCGCGAGGTAGGCGCCGAGCACCAGGGCGGTGTAGCCGAGGTGGGCGGCGCGCCGCCCGAACCGGATGGAGGGCGTCGAGATCCCGGCGCGGGCGTCCTCTGAGATGTCCCGCCATTCGTTGCCGTGCAGGATCGCGGTGACCAGGAGCCCGACCGGAATGCTGGCGACCGCGGCGTCCCAGCCGAAGCGACCGGAAGTGACGTAATAGGTGCCGATCACCATCAGCGGACCCATGAGGAAGAACACCAGGGGCGGGCCGAGGGCCCGGAACTTGTACTGCAGCGGGGGGGCGGTGTAGCCCGCCCCGCCGACCAGCCCGACGACGCCCAGCGCGATCACCGGCCAGCCGCGCTCCAGCGCCATCACGGCTCCGAGCAGGGCAGCCGTTCCGAACGCTACGACCGCCAGGGCGAAAGCCGGCTTCTCGCGAATCCGACCCTTGACGATCGCATGGCTCGCGCGCGGGGAGACGATGGAGTCCACGCCCTGCCGGACGTCGTAGATCTCATTGATGATGTTGGTCCCCGCCTGCAGGAGCACCGAGGCCAGCAGCGCGAGGGCGAACAGGCCCGCGGCGAACCGGGAATGCAGCAGGGCAAGGGCCCCCCCGGTCGCGACCGGTACGACGGACGCGGTGAAGCTGAACGGGCGCAGGATCTCCAGCCAGCCGGGCTTTTGCGCGAAGGCCGCGACCCGTCCCAGGGGCCCGCGCGGCGCCGCATCTGCCGGCGCCGCCGGCCCTGCGCGATGGGCGGCTTCGGGGCGTCGGCCGGCCCCGGCGGCGATCGGTGCGGAAGACCCCGCTCCAGCACGCAGCGATGCAAAGGCCGCGGCGGCATCGAGACAGGCCTCGACTTGGGCGTCCTCCTGGACGACCGGCTGCAGGAGCGGTACGTCCATCCCGGCCGTGTGGTAGTCGGCGACTCGGGCTGCGACGTCGGCCACGGTGCCGCAGAGGATAAAGGCGTCGAGGAGCTCGTCCGGGATCAGCTCGGCGGCCTGGTGGTAGTCCTCGGCCCGCCATGCGGCGGCGATCCGGTCGCGCATCCCAGTCTCGAACCCGGCCCGGCGCAGGGTGACATCCGACAGGATACTCATCATGTAGATCACGAACGGCTCTCGCTTGGCGCGGTTCAGCGCCTCCCGACGGGTATCCGCGACCAGCGCCAGCAGATAGCCGGCGGTCTCCACGGCGTGGGCAGGGCGCCCGGCTGCCACGGCGGCCCGGCGCAGCGTGCTCACTATCTTCTCGAACCCCGGCAGCGACTCTGCCGGCCGCGCCAGATAGCCCTCCGCCGTACGGCCGGCCAGCTCGACCATCGGCGTCCGGTATCCCGCGATGAAGATCGGTACGGCGTGGACCGGGGGAAACATCGGCTGGAGCGGCGGCACGCCCTCCACCCCGGGCGGAAGTCGCTCACCACGCCAGAGCGTCCGCAGGTCATCGATCGCTCGGGCGACCCGCTCCGGCGCCTCCGCCGGTGAGTAGGGGATCCCCATCTGCGCCAGCCGCAGCGGGAGCGCCGAGCCGAGCGCGAGCGAGATCCTGCCGGGCGCCATCGCGTCGAGCGCGCTGACGGTCATCGCCAGCACGACCGGGTGCCGCGTGTAGGGATTCAGCGCCCCCAGGCCCACCCGGATGCCGGTGACCTGGGAGGCGATCGCCGACGCGTAGGTGACGGCATCCCGCTCGAAGTACGAGTCGTGGATCCACACCGAGTCCAGCCCCCGGCGCGCGGCAGCCTCGCTCCACCGGACCACATGCGAGACGTCTCCGCGAGCGGCGAGCCCGAGACCGATGCGGCGTGCCAGCTCGCTCATGAGCCCATGGTTTCACCCGGCAGGTGGACCGGCAGTCCGGGGCGGCGACCTGGGTGAGCAGGATGAGGACGTGACCGACACTGACGCCACCCTGAATACCGACGGGCCGCTGCCGACCGGGAAGGAGAAGGAGCGCGCGGTCCGGGCGATGTTCGACCGGATCGCCCCGCGCTACGACGCGCTCAACCGCATCCTGACGTTCGGGCTGGACATGCGGTGGCGGCGCCGGGCCATCCGGGCGCTGCAGCTGCCGGCCGCTTCGAGGGTCCTGGACGTCGCCTGCGGAACCGGCGACTTCTGCCGCGAGCTGGCGGGAGCCGGACTGGTCCCGCTCGGCCTCGACGTCTCGTGGGGGATGTTGGTCGCCGGCAGAGCGCGAGTGCCGCTGGTTCAGGCGGACGCCCTGCGGCTACCGATCGCGTCCGGTGCCGTCGACGGGAGCACCTGCGGCTTCGCGCTGCGAAACGTCGTGGACCTGCCCGGCCTGTTCGGCGAGCTCGGCCGTGTGCTCCGCCCGGGCGGCCGCGTGTCGATCCTGGAAGTGGCCGAGCCGACGTCATCCGTCATCCGCGCGGGGCACCGCCTGTACTTCCGACAGGTCGTGCCGCGGATCGGCGGGCTGCTCTCGGATCGCCCGGCCTACCGGTACCTGCCGAAGTCGACGGCGTACCTGCCACCACTCGACGAGCTGCTCGCAATGTTGTCGGCGGCCGGCTTCACCTCGGTGCGGTCGGTCCCCCTGGCGTTCGGGGCCGTCCGCGTCACCACGGGCACGCGTCTAGCAGATCCGCTGTTCGGGGCCGGGGCACCGCTGCGCCGGCAGTGAAACCGGGTGACCGGCCGCGTTGCGCCATGCTGGACTGAAGCCTCCGCCCCCGCGCGACAGACAGGGAGCACGGCGTGATGCCCCGGCTGACCAGCCGCCTGGACACCACCGTGCTCGGTGTCCGGGACTTCCGGCTGCTGTGGTTCGGACAGGCAGTCAGCGCGACCGGCGACATGATCTTTCCGACCGCGGTGGCGTTCCGGGTGCTCGACGCCGGCGGGGACGCGGGCGACATCGGGCTGGTGCTGGCCGGCCGTTTCGCCGCGCTGGTGCTGTTCGCCCTGTTCGGGGGGGTGTGGGCGGACCGGCTGCCACGCCGCAAGGTCATGATCGGCTCGGACGTCATCCGAGCTTCCGCCGTTCTCGCGTTGGCGCTGACGCCCGGCACGCCGCCGGTGCTGGCCCTGGCGGCGCTCACCTTCTTCGTCGGTGCCGGCGAAGCGTTCTTCCGACCGGCGTACGGCGCCCTGATCCCGACCGTGCTGCCGGCCGAGCGGCTGCCGGCCGGGAACGCGCTGACCTCGTCGTCCCTGCACTTTGCCCAGATCGTCGGGCCTGGTCTGGCCGGCGTCCTGGTCGCCGTCGCCGGCTCTCGGCCGGCCTTTTTGCTCGACGCGCTCACCTTTGTCGTGAGCTCGCTGACCCTGCTGAGACTGCGCGAGCCAGCACGTCGGCCGGCGCCGCGCCGCTCGATGGCCCGCGAGATCGGCGAGGGTCTGGCGGCCGTGCGATCCCGGCCCTGGATCGCGGCCATCCTGGCGCTCGCCTCGGCCCAGCTCATGCTGACGGTCGCGCCGATCATGGTGCTGACGCCCGTCGTCGCCCGTGAGCGGCTCGGCGGCTCCTCGGCGTACGGGCTAATCATCGCGATGGGCGCGGCCGGCGCGCTGGTCGGGGCGCTGACGGCTGGGCGGCTGCGGCTGCGTCGCCGGGGCATGGTCGGCGTCCTCGGTCTGGTGCCGCTCGGCCTGGAGCCGATCGCGCTCTGGGCGCCGCTGCCCCTGTGGGCGGTGGCCGGCACCTTCTTCGTGGCCGGCATCGGCTTCGGGCCGTTCATCGTCTACTGGGAGAGCGCCCTGCAGGCGGAGGTGCCGCGGCATCTGCTGGCGCGGGTGGTCTCGGTGGACTGGATGTGCAGCTTCGCGCTGCTCCCCCTGGGCCTCGCCCTTGCCGGGCCGGCCGTGGAGGCCGTCGGCCGCGGTCCGGTGCTGGGGCTGGCCGCCGCCACGTGCGTCCTACCAAGTCTCCTGGTGCTGCTCGTGCCCGGCGTGCGTGACTTCCGTACGCCGGAGCCGGCGGGTGGCTCAGGTACGGGCTCGAGTGAAGTCCCGGTAGGCGCGTGAGGGCGTGGGGCCGCGCTGGTTCTGGTAACGCGAGCCGTAGACGGCGGCACCGTACGGATGCTCCGCCGGGCCGGTGAGCCGGAAAAGGCAGAGCTGGCCGATCTTCATCCCCGGCCAGAGCCGGATCGGCAGCGTGGCGACGTTGGACAGCTCGAGCGTCACGTGACCGGAGAAGCCGGGGTCGATGAAGCCCGCGGTGGAGTGGGTCAGCAGGCCGAGCCGGCCGAGCGAAGACTTTCCCTCGAGTCGACCGGCCAGATCGGTCGGCAGCGTCATGACCTCCAGCGTCGAGCCGAGTACGAACTCGCCGGGGTGCAGGACGAACGGCTCGTCGCCTTCCGGCTCGACCAGCACCGTGAGCTCGTCCTGCTGCTCGGCCGGGTCGATGTGGGTGTAGCGGTGGTTCTGGAAGACCCGGAAGTAGCGGTCCAGGCGCAGGTCGACGCTCGAGGGCTGGACCAGCGCGGCGTCGTACGGGTCGAGCCGGACCCGGCCCGAGTCGATCTCCGCGCGCAGGTCCCGGTCGCACAGCAGCACGCGCGGACACTATCGGGGTGGGTAGAGTCGCGTCGCGGCGCCAACACCGCCAGCGCGGGTGTAGTTCAATGGCAGAACATCAGCTTCCCAAGCTGACAGTGCGGGTTCGATTCCCGTCACCCGCTCCGCGAGACTGCGGCCGAGATCGGCTCAGGCGGAGGTTTTCACGGTGAACCGCTGCCTAGCGGCTTGTCGGGAGACACCGAGCGCGATGGCGATCTGGTTTTAGGAACGTCCTTTCGCTCGAGCGGCGTCCACGGCTAGCCGGAGCCGATCTTCGTCCGCGCGGACGGTCGCCGACGCTGCTGCGATCTGCGTCAGGTCCTCGGTGTTGTCGCTCTGGACGGTGTCCGGGTCGAGGTCATCGGCCAACTGGTCGAACCTGCGGGCCGCCTGTTCGATCTCGTCATCGGTGTGTCGCATCGTGCTCACCTCCTCAGGTCAGGAACCGGCGGAACTTCGGGCGTAGTGCATGGCGTGAATGACCACGGGGTCGTCGCCGTCCAGGTCCAGGACGCCGATCTCCAGCAGCGCTCCGTCCTGAGCCGGTCCGATCAGCATGGTCAGCTCCTCGTCCAGCAGTACCCGGCGCATCGCCGAACGGACCGCGTGCGTGATGTCCGAATCGGACACGCCGTGCTTTCGGGCCGGCCCGCCGATCCGCACTCAGCTGCTCGACGAACTTCAGCGGTGCCCGAGGCTCCGCCCGCACCGAGCACCTTGACCCTCAGATAGTCCACTACACATACTACTAGCGACGTACTAACTCCGGGAGAGAGTTCGTGGAGAATCTCAAAGGTCTGGGTCTGTTTACCGATCCGTCGCTGTTGATCCTGTCGAGTCTCGCGGACCGGCCGAAGCACGGGTACGCGATGAACAAGGACATCGAGGCGTTCGCCGGCGTCGTGCTGCAGCCAGCCACGCTCTACGGCGCGGTAGCCCGGCTCGCGGCACGGGGGCTGATCCAGGCGATGCCGGCCGAGGAACGCCGCCAGCCCTATCGGCTGACCGAGCACGGCGCGACGGTGCTCGCGGCGCAGCTCCGAACGGTGCAGGCCGTCGCCGCCGCGGGCCTCGCGCGGCTGGCGACCGCATGACCGCCGACACAGGTACCCGCCGCTTCCCGCGCGAGGTTCGCGAGTGGTGAAGGCGCTGGTTCGGCTGTATCCGCGCCCGTGGCGGGAGCGCTATGGGCAGGAGCTCGCCGACCTGCTCGCCGTCGGTCCGTTGACCGCCTCGGTCGTCGTCGACGTCGTGCGCGGCGTGCTGGACGCGCACCTGAATCTGCCGGACCTGATCAGGGGGTGGTCGACGATGCCCGCGAGAGTGCGATCCGCGGCGGTCGCGACGTTCGCGGCGTGGGTCACGTTCTGCTTGGCCGCGGCCGTCGTCGGGCGGACCGTCAACGACCCCAGGTTCGACATGGCGGAGCACGCGCACCCGCTGATCGGCACCGCGCGGTGGCTGGCCACGGCCGCGCTGGTCGGCAGCTGGGTCGTGGTGGCGACTGCCGCGCTGCCGCTCGCCGTCGCCGCGGCCCGGCAAGCCTGGCGGCGGCGCGACCGCGTCGCGCTCGCTCTGTTCGCGGCACCCCCGGTGGGGCTGGCGGTCTTTGTCGGCTACACCGTGCTGCTCATCCAGCTGCCCGACCTGCCGGTGCACAGCGGCGGCAACGTCGCGATGACCGTCAGCTGGTTCGCACTCGGGGTGACCGTCGCCGCGGTCGCCGGCGTCGGCGCCGCAGCGAGGCTGATGCGACGCACCGAGTTCCCGCCTCCGCTGCTCCGCCTCGCAGGATGGGCGGCTGCGGCGGGGGCCGCGGCGATGTCTCTCGGCCTGCTGGCGGGCGCCGTGTATGGCCTGGGGGTCTGGATCGAGACCCCGACCTTGTTCTTCTCCTCGAACGGTCTGCTCGCCACCCCGCTGCCGCTGACCTGGGGCCCGCTGCTCCTCGTCGCGCTGGTCGCCGCCGCGACTGCGGATCGGGCGGCGCTGCGCGGGCTACGCGCGCTGCAAGCCGCGGTGTGACCGACCTGGCGGTGACGACGAGCGGGCTCACCAAGCCTTACGGCGAGCGTCGCCGTCGACGTCGCTCCATCTCGAGGTGCCGACCAGGCAGGGGGCCGTCGTCGGCCCGAACGGAGCCGCCAAGAGGACGATCCAAGGCTGGTTCGGCCGACCGCCGGGAACAGCACACTGCTCGGCGTCCCGCTGAGCGGGACCCGGCCGACTACCTGCCGCGGGTCGGCGCGCTGATCGGGACCCCGGCGTTCTGATCCCCTGGGAGCTGCTTGAAGGGCGTCTCATGCCGCCTGACCTGGCCTTTTCCCGTCGGGAACGGTTAAGTCAGAGACTCTGGAATGCCATTTCCCAAGTTCACAGTGCGGGTTCGATTCCCGTCACCCGCTGCGAACATAGCCGCAGACCAGGGACCGCCGCGGGGTCGGTCCCGCGACCCGTCTGCGCACGTTACGATCTGTGCGGTCGGTACGGTACGGTATGGGGTCCGGCCTGCGCCTTGAAATGGCGCGGGGTTGTGCGCCTAAATATGTCCGCGAATTCTTGTTCGCAGGCAACATTCGGGGAGCCGAGTCGCAGGCCCTGTGGTCGTGAATACCGCTAACCTGGCGGCCTCCGTCCGGTCTTCGCCAGCCTGACCTGGGCTTCCAAAAAGGGCACGGCGTACCCGGATAGTCGCGAAACGTGCTCGGCGCCGTAGCCGTCATGCAACATTCTAAGGGCCTGGTTGAGGTCCCAGCCCGGCTTGGGCTCGTTCATCGAGCGGACGTCCACTCGGCTACTGCGAAGTCTTCTGGCGCTCTGTCGAACGATCGGCTCGGTCACTAGAACAGCATGCACTATCGAGCCGGGGCTCCGCATGCCGGCTCGGCGGGATTTCTGCGGGCTTTCTCGCACACGCCACTTGCGCCGGCCGCAGCACTCGGTGGTCTGGGCTACGTCGGCGGGCCAACCTCGTCAAGAAGAGACCGGACCCGATGGTCGACCTCATCCCGGTCCGAGGCAAGGTGGGCTTGCATCGCCCGCGTACGTGTACGCCCCTTCCAGGGCCGACCTCACCGGGATGGGGCCTTCAGGTCCAGCCCGGCTCAGCCTCACTCGTCCTCGGCGTCCCACGCCTCGTTGCGGGCCTCCACCCGCTGGCGCCAGTTCCGCGCCTCCTCGGCGGATTCGTAGGGGCCCATCCGGTCGGTCCCGGCGCAACCGTCCGCCGGTTCGACCGCCGAGTGTCTGAGGCACCAGTACCACGGGCCGGAGCTGGCTGCCGACATCCGCGCCTGCCTTCCATGTCGTGGCAAGATGGGACGATATGGTCGCTCAACCGTACGGTCAGGTATCCCGACGCTTACGGGGGGTATCCCATAATCGTGCGTAGGCCGCGCCACTCCGGGCCGGCTCGACAGGAGGTCCACCATGGGAATCGGCGTCAGCGTCTTCTTGATCGCGGTCGGCGCGATCCTGGCCTTCGCGGTGAACGCGACAGTCAGCGGGCTCGACATCGCCGTCATCGGCTACATCCTCATGGTCGTAGGTATCGTCGGCCTGCTGACCACGCTGCTGATATTCGCGCCACGACGGCGATCGGCCACGGTGGTCCAGGAGGAGCGGGTCGTCCGCGACCCTGACGTGTACTGATACACCGGTACGACGGAAGGCCGGCCAGAACGCCGTCCTCCCGAACGTTCTGAGGGTGTCAGAACCAGGCCAGGAACCGCGTCCGATCGGCGAGCAACGAGCCGAGGAACGCTCGACGCCGTAGCCCTCGGGCAACATTCTCAGCGCCTGGGTGAGGTCCCAGCCGAGCTTAAGCCGATCTTCACGATTTGGCCCAGTCGACGCTGCTGGCTCATTCTGCATCTGGGGCGTGACAGTTCGCCCGAGGGCGCTCGGGGGGGCCGGTTCCACGGGACGGAGCTTGGGCTGTTGTAGGACCGGTGAGCTGTGGTCAGTCGGCGGCGGTAGGCGCGATGGCGACACCCGGTACAACCGGCTATGTGCGCTGTTTCCGACGAGCGGCGCGATGACGGTGACCGCCAGGCGTTCAGCGGTGGATCACCCAAGACCTGGCTGACGGCCAGGCCATGTCGAGCCATAGCCATAGCAGCCCAGTCCAGGTCGCCAGCACCCCGTCGATGAGATTCTCTCGGTCCTTGTAATCGGGCTCTACGCCAC
>JBPCOB010000252.1:0-6488 GCA_051000715.1 Mycobacteriales bacterium | reverse complement strand
GTCTCTCTGCCTCTGTCGTGGTCGGGGGGGCCCGGGGGGGGGGTTTCGCGGTGTCGGCGGCCTCCCCCGGTGCCGTCGCCGTGCTCACTGACCTGGCCGGTCGCGACCGGGCCGAACGCACCGGGCTGCCGGTAGTAATGGTGTCCACGCCGCGCGCGATCCTCGGGGCGCTGGCCGGCGAGGTCTACGGCCGGCCGGCGGAGTCACTGCTGCTGGTTGGGGTCACCGGGACGAACGGCAAGACGACCACGGCCTACCTGGTCGAGGCGGGGCTGCGGGCGGCCGGCCACCGCACCGGGCTGATCGGCACGGTCGAGACCCGGGTGGCCGACGCGGTGCTGCCCAGCGTTCGGACGACGCCGGAGGCCCCCGACGTCCACGCCCTGCTCGCCGTCATGCGCGAGCGCGGCGTCGGCGCCGTGGCGATGGAGGTGTCCAGCCATGCGCTGGTGTTCGGCCGGGTCGACGGGCTGCGCTACGACGCGGCGGTCTTCACCAACCTGTCCCAGGACCACCTGGACTTCCACGGCGGGATGGCGGACTACTACGCGGCCAAGGCGTCGCTGTTCACCCCGGAGCGGGCCGCCGCCGCCGTGATCAACGTCGACGACCCGTACGGCGCCCGGCTCGCGGCGGAGGCGTCGGTTCCCCTGGTGACCGTGTCCCCGGCCGGCACCACCGGCGCGGACTGGGTCGCGGCCGGGGTGAGCGTCGGTCCGGCGTCGAGCACGTTTCGGCTGCGTGGGCCGGGCCCGACGGAGGTTCCGGCGGCGGTCCGGCTGCCCGGACGGTTCAACGTCGACAACGCCGCCCTGGCCATCGTCGCCGCGGTGTCGGTCGGAGTCCCCCCGGACCGGGCGGCGGCCGGAGTCGCCGGGCTCTCGACGGTCCCCGGCCGGATGGAGCGGATCGATGCCGGCCAGCCGTTCCTGGCGGTCGTCGACTACGCCCATACGCCGGAAGCGGTGGAGAACTTGCTGGCCGCGCTGCGGCCGGCAACGGCCGGCCGGCTCCTCGTCGTACTGGGCTGCGGGGGCGACCGGGACCGGGACAAGCGCCCCCGGATGGGGGCGGCCGCGGCGACCGGCGCCGACCTTGCCATCTTCACCACCGACAATCCGCGCTCGGAGGACCCGGGGGTGATCCTCGAGGCGATGCTCACCGGGGCCGGCGCCGTTCGAGGGGCGGCGCCGATGGTCGAGCCGGACCGGGCGGCCGCCATCGCGCTAGCAGTGGCCCTGGCGCGGTCCGGCGACACGGTGGTGATCGCGGGCAAGGGGCACGAGCAGGGCCAGGAGGCGGGCGGCGTCGTCGTGCCCTTCGACGACCGTTGCGTGTTGCGGGCGGCGCTGCTGGCGGCGGGGAGCGCCGGGTGATTCCGCTGACGCTGACCGAGGTGGCGGCGGCGGCCGGCGGGCGGCTGGCCGGCGTACCGGACCCGGATCGGCCGGTCACCGGGACGGTGGTCGTCGACTCCCGCCTGGTGAGGCTTGGAGACCTCTTCGTCGCGCTGCCCGGAGAGCGGGTGGACGGCCACGCCTTCGCGGCGGCGGCGGTGCGCTCGGGCGCCGTGGCCGTCCTGGCCAGCCGGGCGGTCGGCGTACCGGCGGTCGTCGTGCCGCGCACCGTCGCCGGGCTGGGCCGGCTGGCCCACGAGGTTCTGAGCCGGCGGACAGCCACCGGTGATCTGACTGTCGTGGGAATCACCGGCTCCAGCGGCAAGACCGGCACCAAGGACCTGCTTGCGTCGCTGCTGGCGCCGCTCGGTGACACTGTGGTGCCGGCCGGCTCGTTCAACAACGAAATCGGGCTGCCGCTCACCGTCTGCCGCATCACCCCGACCAGCCGGTTCCTGGTGCTGGAGTACAGCGCCCGCGGCCTGGGCCAGATCGCCGCCCTGTGTCGCGTCGCACCCCCGCGGGTGGGCGTCGAGCTCAACGTCGGGACGGCGCACCTGGGCGAGTTCGGCAGCCGGTCGGCGATCGCCAGGGCCAAGACCGAGCTGGTCGAGGCGCTCCCGGCCGATGGTGTCGCCGTGCTCAACGCGGACGACGCGACGACCCTGGCCATGCGGGCCGCCACGACAGCTCGGGTGCTCACCTTCGGCCGCAGCGCGGCCGCCGACGTCCGGGCCACCGGCGTTCGGCTGGACGCCGCGGGGCGGGCGTCGTACACCCTGCACACGCCAGTGGGATCGGCGTTGGTCCGGCTCGCGCAGCACGGCGAGCACCTGGTGGCGAACTCGCTGGCCGCCGCCGCGGTGGCGGTCGAGCTGGGGGCCCGCCCGTCGGCCGTCGCGGCCGGCCTGGCGACCGCGCGACCGGCCAGCCGGTGGCGGATGGAGGTCCGGGAGACGCCCGACGGCGTGACCGTCGTGAACGACGCCTACAACGCCAACCCGGAGTCCATGGCGGCGGCGCTGCGGGCGCTGGCCGCGATGTCGGCGGGCCGGCGGTCCTGGGCGGTGCTCGGCGAGATGGCCGAGCTGGGCCCGGCCAGCGTCGAGGAGCACGAAGTCGTGGGCCGGCTGGTCGCTGACCTGGGCATCGATCGCCTCGTCGTGGTGGGCCCGGCCGCCGGTCCGATCGACGCCGTCGCCGCTGCGGCCGGCCGCCGCTCCGAGTCCGTCCCGGACGTCGCCACGGCGGTCGAGCTGCTGCGGTCGCAGCTGCGGCCCGGTGACGTGGTGCTGGTCAAGGCCTCCCGGGCGGCCGGGCTGGAGCGGGTCGCCGGGGCGCTGGTGCCGGTGGGGGTCCCCGGGTGAGAAGCGTCCTGGCCGCGGCGATGGTCTCGCTGCTGATCTCGCTCATGGGTACGCCGGCCGCTATCCGGCTGCTGCGCAAGCATGACTACGGCCAGCTGATCCGGGATGACGGACCGCGTAGTCACCACACCAAGCGCGGAACGCCCACCATGGGTGGCGCGGTGATCATCGCCGCCACGCTGGCCGGCTATGCCGTGGCCCACCTCGTCGGGGTCGGTGGCCCTACCGCGTCGGGCCTGCTCGTCCTGCTGCTGATGACCGGCCTTGGGGCCGTCGGTTTCCTGGACGACTTCATCAAGATCCGCAAGCAGCGCAGCCTGGGGCTGAAGAAGACCACCAAGCTGGTCGGCCAGTTCGTGGTCTCGGTGACCTTCGGCGTCCTTGCCCTGCAGTTCGCCAACGCCCACGGGCTGGCCCCGGCGTCCACCCGCCTGTCGTTCGTCCGGGACAGCGCGGTCGCGTTCGGGGCGGTCGTGTTCGTGCTGTGGGCCTATGTGATGGTCTCGGCGGCGTCCAACGGAGTGAACCTCACCGACGGCCTGGACGGGCTCGCGACCGGCACCTCGGTCATGGTCTTCGCGTCGTACGTGATCATCAACTTCTGGCAGTTCGGCAACCGGTGCCCGGCGACCGGCAACTGCTACACGGTGCGCGACCCGCTCGACGTTGCGATCGTCTCGGCCGCGGCGATGGGGGCCTGCTTCGGCTTCCTGTGGTGGAACGCTCCACCGGCACGGATCTTCATGGGGGACACCGGGTCGCTGGCGCTCGGCGGCGGGCTGGCCGGCATCGCGATCGTGAGCCGGACCGAACTGCTGCTGGTCCTGGTCGGCGGCCTGTTCGTCGTGGTCACGCTCTCGGTCATCCTGCAGGTGGCGGCGTTCCGGATCTTCGGACGCCGGGTGTTCAAGATGGCCCCGCTCCAGCACCACTTCGAGCTCTCCGGCTGGGCCGAGGTCACCATCGTGATCCGGTTCTGGATCATCGCTGGGCTGGCGGTCGCCTTCGGCCTCGGCGTCTTCTATGCCGACTTCCTCTCGGCCGGCCCGCTGCGGTGACGGCTCGGTCGCCGGTCCCGGCGCCGGACTGGGAGCACCTCGTCGGGTGTGTCGCCGGGTTGGGCATCTCCGGTGTCGCGGCGGCCGAGACCCTGCTGCGGCGCGGTGCCCGGGTCACGGTGGTGGACGCGCGCACCGGCGAGCGGGAGACAGTGAGGGCCGCCCTGCTCGAGGCCCTGGGCGCCCGGGTGCTGCTCGGCGCGGCGGCTGCAACGAAGCTGCCGGCCGGTACCGGGCTGGTGGTGACCTCGCCCGGGTGGCGTCCCGACGCACCCCTGCTGGTCGCGGCGGCCGCGGCCGGCGTACCGGTCTGGGGCGAGGTGGAGCTGGCCTGGCGGCTGCGGTCGCGCCCGGCGGCGCCGTGGCTGGCCGTCACCGGGACCAACGGCAAGACGACCACGGTGCGGATGCTCGCCGCCATGCTTGCTTCCGCTGGCCACCGGACGGTCGCCGCCGGCAACGTCGGAATGCCGCTGCTGGAGGCGGTGCAGGCCCGGCCGGCGTACGACGTCCTCGCGGTCGAGCTGTCCAGCTTCCAGCTGCACTGGTCCGCGTCGCTCGAGTGCTCCGCCGCCGCGGTCCTCAACGTGGCCCCGGACCACCTCGACTGGCATGGCTCCTTCGAGGCGTACGCCGTCACCAAGGCGAAGATCTACCGGGGCGTGGGGACGGCGGTGTTCAACGCCGGGGACCCGGTGTCGCGGCAGCTGGCTGCCGGCGCGCCTCGGCGGGTCGGCGTCACGCTCGGCCCGCCGCCGGTGGGGTACCTCGGCGTCACGGAGGGCGTACTGCTCGACAACGCGTTCGGTCCGACCGTGGAGCTGGCGGCGGCGGCCGAGGTGCGGCCCGCGGGTCCGCACAACGTGGCCAACGCGCTGGCCGCGGCCGCCCTGGCCCGGGCGTACGGCGTACCGCCGGCTGCGGTGCGGGGCGGGCTGGTGGCCTACGCACCCGACCCGCACCGCAACGCGGCGGTGGGCACCGTGGGCGGAGTGGCCTACGTCGACGACTCCAAGGCCACAAACCCGCATGCGGCGGCCGCCTCGCTGTCGGCGTACCCGTCGGTGGTCTGGGTGGCCGGCGGGCTGGCCAAGGGGGCGTCCTTCGACGACCTCGTGGCCGGGGTGGCCGGCCGGTTGCGGGCGGCGGTGTTGCTGGGCGCGGACCGCGGCGAGATCGCAGCCGCCCTGCGGCGACACGCACCGGATCTCCCCGTGGTCGAGGTGGCCGCCACCGACACTGGCGCCATGGACACGGCGGTGTGCGCGGCGGCGGAGCTCGCCAACCGCGGCGACACCGTCCTACTGGCGCCGGCCGCCGCGTCCATGGACATGTTCACTGACTACCGGGAGCGCGGCTCGGCGTTCGCGGCCGCTGTCGGCCGGCTGGCCGGGGCCGACCGGTGACCGCACCGTCGCCGGTCCGGCGCGATGCCGATGCCGATGCCGGTGCCCGGCCGCCCCTGCTCCAGCGGCCGCTCACGTCGTACTACCTGATCGTGGGCAGCACGCTCCTGCTGGTGGCGCTCGGTCTGGTGATGGTGCTGTCGGCGTCCAGCGTGCAGTCCTTCTCGCAGTCCGGCTCGTCGTTCACGATCTTCCAGAAGCAGGCGCTCTGGGTGGCGCTCGGCCTGCCGGTGCTGTGGACGGCGAGTCGGCTGCCGGTATGGGTCTACCGGTGGGTGGGCTACCCCCTGCTGGTCCTTTCGCTGGTGCTGCTGGTTGCGGTGCTGATGCCCGGGGTGGGACGCAACGTCTCCGGCGCTACGCGCTGGATCGACCTCGGACCGCTTCAGGTCCAGCCCAGCGAGCCCGCCAAGCTGGCGCTGGCCCTGTGGGGGGCGGACCTGCTCACCCGGAAGAACCGGCTGCTCGGGCAGTGGCGCCATCTGCTGGTCCCGCTGGTGCCGGTGTCGCTGCTCTTCGCCGCGCTGGTGATGCGGGAGCCGGACCTGGGCACCACGCTCGTCCTGTTGCTGGTCACGCTCGCGCTGTTGTGGGTAGTCGGCGCCCCCGGCCGGCTCTTCGGAGCCATCACCGGCGGCGCGGTCGGGCTGGCCGCCGTGACGATCTCCATGGCGCCGTACCGGATGGCGCGCATCACGGGCTTCCTCGACCCCTTCGCCGACGCCCACAAGACCGGCTATCAGGCGGTGCAGGGGCTGTATGCCCTGGCCTCCGGCGGGTGGTTCGGCGTCGGCCTCGGGGCCAGCCGGCAGAAGTGGTCCTACCTGCCCAACCAGTACACGGACTACATCTTCGCGATCATCGGCGAGGAGCTGGGGCTGGTCGGCACGCTGATGGTGGTGCTGCTGTTCGCCACGCTCGGGTACGCCGGTATCCGGGTCGCCCGGCGTACGCCGGACCCGTTCGTCCGGCTGGCCGCGGCGGCGGTGACGGCGTGGCTGCTGGGCCAGGCACTGGTCAACATGGGCGCGGTGGTTGGGCTGCTGCCCATCACCGGGATTCCGCTGCCGATGGTCTCCTTCGGCGGATCGGCCCTGCTACCGACGCTGTTCGCGGTGGGAATGCTGATGGCCTTTGCCCGCGCGGAGCCGGGCGCGGTTGCGGCCCTGGCCGCCCGCGGCCCCGGCCGGCTTCGGCTGCTGATCCGGCGCGCACGGTTCCGCCCGGCGGTCGCTCGGGTGCCGCCGGTGCGGCCGGTGC
>JBPCOB010000251.1:0-2974 GCA_051000715.1 Mycobacteriales bacterium | reverse complement strand
CCGACGGTCCGCCACCCGGACTTCTCCGCCTTGCTCGACGACAACGACAACCGCGCGATGCACCTGAAGTTGATCAGGGACGACAACCGCCCTGTCGATGCGCTGCACGTGCACGGGTACGTGCCACCGGAGGAGAGCGACGCCCTCCAGCGGGCGATCTGGCGAAACCTGTCCACCGACGATCCGTTGCCGGCGAGCCTCGGCGCCACGGGGGACGACACCCGCAGCGCCCCGCTGGCCATGACCCAGCTACTGCTCCTGTACCACCTTCTCGACGGCCTTCCCTGAGCCATCCCTAGCCCGGGCCGCGCCCGGGTCGGGCGGCCGTCGCGTCCTCGGCGGACGGAGGAACCGTGGGAGCGCCTCCGAAGAGCTCTGGTCCAGCAGGTGCGCGAGGAACAGCCGGGCCGGAGCCGGCACGTCCGCCCGAGTGACGACGTGCCACGGCCGGATGATGGGGGTGCCCGCTGCCGGGAGCACCTCGAGCTGGCCGGCGGCTATCTCACGGACCACAGCGGCGCGCGAGACCAGGGTGACGCCCAGACCGGCCACCGCGCCGGCGATCACCGCTCCGTTGGCGCCGAGGGTGAGCTGCGGCGGGGCGAGCTCCCGCTCGGCGAGATAGCCCAGCATGGTCTCCCGGGTGCCCGATCCCGGCTCCCGTAGCAACCATGGCACCGCCGCCAGCTCGGCCGGCTCGGTCCGTCGCCGGACGGTCGGCACCAGCCGGGGGACGGCGACAAGAACCAGGTCGTTGTCGGCGACCGCCCTACTGACCAGGGCCGAGGCCGACGGCGGGCGGCCGGCCACGGCGAGATCGACCTCGTGGGCGACCAGCCGGGCTAACACGTCGTCGCGCGCTCCTACCTCGAGGCTGACCTGAGCCGCCGGATAGCGACGACGGAAGGTCGCAAGGTGGCTGGGAACCACCTGCTCTCCGGCCGTGGGCACCGCGCCTAGCCGCACGTGACCGCGCTCCGGCCGGGTGCCATCGCGCGCCGAGATGAGGGCTTCGTCGAGCAGCCCCAGGATCCGCCGGGCATAACCGGCGTAGATGGCGCCCTCGTCGGTGAGCCGGATACCCCGACCGTGGCGCTCGAGCAGCCGGACGCCGAGCTCGCGCTGCAGCCCGGCCAGCGACGCGGAGACCGCCGACTGGCTCACAACCAGGCGTTCGGCGGCGTCGCTCACCGAACCTGCCTCGGCCACCGAGACAAAGGTACGTAGCTGGTGCGGAGTCATGGTTGCACCCTGCTCTCATGAGTTGATGCTCATGGGACATGAGGCATTGTGGCATGGACATCTCATAGCCGAGGAGGCACGATGGAGGAGTCCTGAAGCAACAAGGCCTACGAAGGTGACGCAGATGAGCGCCGAAGCCGAGAAGAAGGAACGCTGGTCAGCGGGCGTCCAGTCCTACGCCAGCATGGGCTACTACAACGCCGACTACGTACCGAAAGACACCGACATCCTGGCCTGCTTCCGGATCACGCCCCAGGAGGGCGTCGACCCGATCGAGGCGGCCGCGGCCGTGGCGGGAGAGTCCTCCACCGCGACCTGGACAGTCGTGTGGACCGACCGGCTAACCGCCCACGAGCACTACCAGGCCAAGGCCTACCGGGTGGAGCAGGTCCCCGGCACCGACCAGTACATGGCCTACATCGCCTACGACATCGACCTGTTCGAGGAAGGGTCGATCGCCAACCTGACCTCTTCGATCATCGGCAACGTCTTCGGGTTCAAGCCGCTGAAGGCGCTGCGGCTCGAGGACATGCGGATTCCCACGCACTACGTCAAGACCTTCGCCGGCCCGCCGCACGGCATCGTGATGGAGCGCGAGTACCTCGGCAAGTACGGGCGGCCGCTGCTGGGAGCGACGGTCAAGCCGAAGCTGGGCCTCTCGGCGCGCAACTACGGCCGGGTCGTCTACGAGGCGCTGCGCGGTGGCCTGGACTTCACCAAGGACGACGAGAACATCAACAGCCAGCCGTTCATGCGCTGGCGGGACCGCTACCTGTTCGCGATGGAGGGGGTCCACAAGGCGGTGGCCGCGACCGGTGAGGTCAAGGGCCACTACCTCAACGTGACCGCGGCCTCGATGGAGGAGATGTACGAGCGGGCGGAGTTCGCCAAGGAGATCGGCAGCGTGATCGTCATGCAGGACCTGACGATCGGGTGGACGGCGATGCAGTCGATGTCGCACTGGGCCCGCAAGAACGGCGTACTGCTGCACCTGCACCGTGCGGGGCACGGCACCTACACGCGGCAGAAGAGCCACGGGGTCAGCTTCCGCGTCATCGCCAAGTGGGCGCGCCTGATCGGTGTCGACCACCTCCACGCCGGCACGGTCGTCGGCAAGCTCGAGGGAGACCCGGCGACGACCGCGGGGTTCTACGACACCCTCCGGCTCGACCACGTGGAGGAGGACCCTTCCCACGGCATCTACTTCACCCAGGACTGGGCGTCGATGCCGGGGGTGATGCCGGTCGCCTCCGGCGGCATCCACGCCGGCCAGATGCACCAGCTGCTGCACTACCTGGGCGAGGACGTCATCTTGCAGTTCGGCGGGGGGACCATCGGCCACCCGATGGGCATCGGGGCCGGCGCCACCGCGAACCGGGTGGCCACCGAGGCGATGATCAAGGCGCGTAACGAGGGTCGCGACTTCCTCAAGGAGGGCGACGACATCCTGCGCAAGGCAGCGAAGAACTGCCAGGAGCTGACGGTGGCGATGGACACCTGGGGCGACGTGACCTTCGACTACACCTCCACCGACGCCCCTGACGTGACTCCGACGCCGACGAACGCCTGAGAGGAGGAGCAGCCGTGCGAATCACCCAGGGAGCGTTCTCCTACCTTCCCGACCTCACCGACGAGGAGATCCTGGCCCAGCTGCAGTACTGCATCGATCAAGGATGGGCGGTGGGGGTCGAGTTCACCGACGACCCGCACCCCCGCAACGTGTACTGGGAGA
>JBPCOB010000250.1:0-3321 GCA_051000715.1 Mycobacteriales bacterium | reverse complement strand
GCGTTCCAGCTCCAGCCGCTGCGGCGGCGAGGTGTCCTTGCTGCCCTGCTGTCGCCGCTTCACCACACCGAGGGCGTGGAAGGTCTGCACTACGGGGATGTGCAGCGGTCGGGCGGCAGCGAGTGCGGCCAGCCCCGACATCCAGAAGTGCGCGTGGACGACGTCCGGCCGCTCCAGCTCCGACTCCCACTGAGCCCGCAGGTCCGCGGCGAAGGCGGCCATGTAGGGCAGTAGCTCGTCCTTCGGGATCTCCCGGGCCGGGCCGGCGGTCACCTGGTCCACGGTCACGCCGGGGCGGAGCTGCACCCGCCGCGGGAGGTCGGGATCATCCCGCCGGGTGTGCACCGTCACCGAGTGCCCGAGCCGGGCCAGCGCGCCGGCCAGGGCGGCGACATGGACGTTCTGCCCGCCGGTGTCCACCCCGCCGAGCACGGCCAGCGGACTGGCGTGCTCGGACACCATGGCGATCCTCATCGGCCCACCTCCACCAACCGGCTGCCGGCGACCGCGTCCACGGCCGCGACGACATCCCCGACCGGTACGCCGTCCAGGCAGGGGTGTCCGGGCACCGGACAGCTCCGGGCGCGCGAGCCGGCACAGGCCGCGGAGCCGTCCCCGAGCAGAACGTGCGGCACCCGCCACGGACGCCACCGCTCCGCCGGCACGGTGGGCGCGAACAGCGAGACCACCGGCGTACCGACCGCGGCCGCCAGGTGCGCCGGCCCGGTGTTGCCGACGACGACCGCGTCTGCGCGACTCAGCACGTCGGCGAGCCGGGCCAGGTCGGTTCGCCCGCCGAGGTCGCAGACCCGGCCCGCCCGGGGCGCACCGGCCACCTGCGCGGTCAGCGGCCGCTCACCCGGGCTACCGGTCACCAGCACGCGTCGGTCGCCGGTAACCAGCGCGTCGACCATGGCGGCGGCCCGCTGCGGCGACGGTGCCCGAGCCTGCACCGAGGCGCCGGGATGCATCACGACGTACGGCTCGTTGCCGGTAAGCGCGCGGGTGTCTGGCAGCGGCGAGCGGACCGCCAGCATGCCGTCGTCGCCAGCCGGCGGCCAAAAGCCGGCGGCGGCAGCCAGCGAGAGCATGCGCTCGACCTCGTGCAGACCCGTCTCCGGCAACCGGTGCCGCACGTCGAGCAGCGAACCGGGGTAGTCCTCGCTGACCGCGGCGATCCGGCCGACGCCGGCCAACCGCAGCAGCAGCGCCAGCGGCAGCGGATCCTGGTGGTAGGACGTCAGCACCAGGGCCTCGTCGACTCCCCGGGCCCGAACCCGGTCGACCAGCCGCTCCACCGACGGCCGGTCAACCGGCGACGGTTCGGCGTCGATCCACGGGCAGTGCCAGACGACTACGTCGTCGACACCGGGCAACAACTCGGCCGCCGCCCGTCCACGCGGACCGCACAGCAGGACCACCCGGTCGGCACCCGCGGCCACGGCACGCACCGCCGGCCCCGCTAGCAGGACGTCGCCATCGCTGTCGAGGCGGGCGACCAGGACGGTCTTCACCGTCCCCCCTCCCGTCCGTCGAGCAGCAGCGCCACGGCGGCGAGCAGGTTCGGAGCCACCTCCGGTGCGGCGGCGATCTCCGCGGCCAGGGTCGCCTGCGTGGGAACCAGCACCGGACGAGCCCCGGCCGCGAGCGCGGCCGCCACGTCGGCTCCGATGTCTCCGACGAGCGCGCATGCGGAAGCCGGTACGCCGAGCGCGGCGGTCGCCTGGAGCACCAGGCCGGGAGCCGGCTTGCGGCAGGCACACGCGTCTTCGACGCCGTGCGGGCAGACGAAGAAGGGCCCGACCGGCCCCAGCAGCTGCGCCACCTTCGTGTTCACGGCGTCCACCTGTTCGCGAGTGAGCAGTCCACGGGCGATCCCGCTTTGGTTGGACACCACCGCGGTCGGGATGTGAGCGGCGCGCAGCCGGTCCAGTGCGGCCACGGCCGTGGGCATCGGTACCACCCGGTCCGGCTCGGCGTTGTAGGGCACATCGACGATGAGGGTGCCGTCGCGGTCCAACAGCACGGCGAGCGGTCGAGCGCGACCTCCTTGGCGCCAGGGGCTGCCGGTGGCAGCCGGATCGGCTCGGACGTGATCAAAACCCACGTCGCCCCTGCCCCGCCGGCCAGCCGCCCGAACGCCGAGCCGCGGAGAAGTGGCCTGGCGGTAAGTCCAGGCTACCCTAGCCGGTACCACCAGTGCCCGCGAACCAGAGATTCGCAGGTCTGACCGCTCAGGCCTCAGGCGCTCAGCCGAGTGACCCGCCGGCGCGTGGACGCGTCGCGTAACAGGTCCAGCACCGCGCCCTCGATCGGTCCCTGGTAGGCCGGTACGCCGTAGGACCCGCCCTCGCCCAACTGCTCGAGGTCGTCGGCGATCGTGATGCCGTCCTGGTAGAGCTCGATCACCCGGGGGTCGATGTAGGAGGACCGGCAGACCGCCGGCGTGTTGCCCAGGTACCCGGCCACCTCTTTCACAACGTGCGCCACCGCTCGTTTGCTCGCCGACGGCGAGGTCGCGGCCGGGGCCACCACGGCGAGACCGACGGCGGCCAGCACCGTCGCGTTCCACGTTCGGAAGGACTTCGCGCTAGCGTCGAGCCCCAGCTCCTCCCGCAGGTAGTTGTTGATGTCAGCGCTGCGGACGTCCGCCCACCCGGCCGGACCGCGGTAGGCCAGCAGTTCCGGGCCGGCGTCACGCCGCCGCTTGAGGGAGGACACCACGGTGCGGACCGGCTCGTCGACGAAGGACTGCACCCGCTGCTTGCCGTGCTTGCCTATGTAGACGAAGGTCACCACGTCACCGGACACCTTCACGTGCTCCCGCCGCATGGTCGCGAGGCCGTAGGTGTTGTTCGCTTCGGCGTACTCCTCGCTGCCGATCCGGAAGAAGCCGAAGTCGAGCAGGCGCACGGCGGCGGCCAGCACCCGTTGGCGGGTCAGTCCGCGCTGAGCCAGGTGCTCGGCGAGGGCGAGCCGGGCAGCCGGGAGTGCCTGGGCGAACTCCAGAACGGAGTCGTGCTTGGTGCGATCGCGCTGGCGGCGCCAATCGTCGTGGTAGCGGTACTGGCGGCGGCCAGCGGCGTCGGTCCCGATGGCCTGAACGTGGCCGTTGGGATACGGGCAGATCCACACGTCGCGCCAGGCCGGCGGCAGCACGAGCGCGTCGATGCGACGAAGAAGCTCGGGATCGGTGATCCGGTGGCCCTGCGCGTCCTCGTAGATCCAACCGCGCCCGCGCCGGCGCCGCGCGATCCCGGGGCCGGAGCAATCCGCGCGGCGCAGTCGGGGCATCGTGCGGGGTTATACCTCGGGCTCGAG
>JBPCOB010000249.1:0-10859 GCA_051000715.1 Mycobacteriales bacterium | reverse complement strand
GAGTACAGGGGCACCCCGGCGAGAAAGGAGATGGTGCCGTCGATCGGGTCGATCACCCATCGCCGGCGGGCACCGCCGGCCGTGACCCCGAACTCTTCACCGGAGATCCCGTCCTCGGGGAATCGCTCGCCGATCCACCTGCGGGCGGCCGTCTCGGCCTCGCGGTCGGCAGCGGAGACCGGCGATCCGTCCAATTTCCGCTCCACCGCCAGGCGGGTGCGGAAGGAGCGGGCCGCGACCGCCCCGGTCAGGCGGGCCAGCTCCTCCACCGCCTCCAGCAGGCCGGTCATGCCGTTCCCCGGACGCAGAGGTCCGCCTCTACCAGCGCGGTCTTGATGGCGGACACCGACACCTCGCCGTCGTGCAGGATCCCCGCGACGAGGGCGGCGCTGACCGCCGTGCGGCGAAACACCTCCACCACGTCGGCGACCCCGCCTGCGCCGCCCGAGGCGACCACCGGCAGCCCGACGGCCTCGGCCACCGCTCCGAGCGCCTCGATGTCGTAGCCCTGCCGGGTGCCGTCGCGGTCGATGCTGGTGACCAGGAGCTCACCGGCACCCCGGCGCTCGCACTCGCTCGCCCAGTCGACCAACGTCCGGCCCGAGTCCACGGCGCCGCTCCGGGTCCACACCGAGGCCCTGGTGCCGGCCGTCCTGGCGTCGATGCTGATGACGATGCACTGGGCCCCGAACCGCGAAGCGGCCGCATCGATCAGCCCGGGGTCGTCGACCGCTGCGGTGTTGATGGCCACCTTGTCGGCCCCCGCCCGCAGAGCCCGCCCGATGTCCGCCACGCTGCGAATCCCGCCGCCGACCGTCAGCGGTACGAACACCTCTCCAGCGGCACGCTCGGCCAGTGCGAGCACGGACCCGCGGCCCTCCGGCGTTGCGGACACGTCGAGGAAGACGATCTCGTCGATCCCTTCCTGCTCGTAGCGGCGGGCGAGCTCCACCGGGTCTCCCATGTCGCGAAGCTGCCGGAAGCCGATGCCCTTGACCACCCGGCCGTCGCTGACGTCGAGGCAGGCGATGACGCGCGCGCTGGTCACGGCCGTACCTCCCAGGTGACGCTTCCCTTGGTGCTGAAGACGGCGTCGCCCTGTCGCAGCGCCTGACGCAGCGCGAGACCGACCGCCTTGACCGCGCACTCGACGACGTGGTGGTGGTCCTGCCCCCGGCGTACGTCGATGTGCAGCGTCATCCCGGCCGCGGTGGCCAGGGACCGGAAGAAGTGGTCGAACGTCAGGTCGGGCAGCGGCCCGGCGTAGTACGGCCGGCCACCCACGTCGAGAACGGCCTCGACCAGGGCGTCATCCATCGGCACGACGGCGCCGCCGTACCTCGCTGCCCGCTCCGGAAGTACCGATTTGAGTGCCTCGGCGAGAGTGAGGGCGACATCCTCGGCGATGTGGTGGTCCAGGTCACCGCTGGCGTGGACGGCCAGCGACAGGTCCGAGTAGCGCGCGAGCGTGACCAGCATGTGGTCGAGGAACGGTAGCGACGTGTCCGCCTCCGTCTTCGCTCCGTCGCCGAGGGCGACGGTCACCTCGGTCTCGTTCGTCCGGCGGGTGACGGTCACCATTCGTCCAGCTCCTCCAGGTTAAAGGCGCCGGTGTACAGCGCCATCCCCACCACACATGTCCCGACCCCGACGCAGCCGAGCGCCCGGACGTCGGCGGCGTCCCGGATGCCACCGGCCGCGGTCAGCGGGTGCCGGGTCTGTTGCCGGAGGGCGGCCATCAGCTGCACGTCGGGTCCCCCCAAGGCACCCTCTCGATGAACGGCGGTCACCAGCAGACCGCCGAGATCCAGCCCGTCGACCGCGGCGAGCAGCTCGCCGATGCCCGCGGGGAGCCGTCGCGCCCAGCCATCCACAACGGCGCCGTCGGTGTGCACGTCCAACGCCACCACGACCCGGCCCGGATAGCGGGACGCCAGGCGGGACAACCACGGCGGATCTTCGAGGGCACGGGTGCCCACCACCACGGCGAAGGCATCGTTCCCGAGCAGCTCGCCGGCTCGCGCCGTGCTGCGAATCCCGCCGCCGACCTGGATGCGCCCCGGCCATCGGCGAACCAACGCGTCAACCACGGCCGCGTTCTCCGCCCGCCCGGTGGCGGCGTCGAGGTCCACGACGTGCACCCGGTCGAAGCCACGGTCGAACCAGGAGGCGGTCACCGCCGCGGGGTCGGCGATGCGGACCCTTTCTTCGGCATAGGAACCGCCCACGAGCTGCACGCAGGCTCCCTCCCGCAGGTCGACGGCCGGGATCACGCGCATCGGGCCTCGCGGAGGAAGCGCCGCAGGAAGCCGATCCCCGGCCGCGAGCTCTTCTCGGGGTGGAACTGCGCGCCCCACAGCGACCCGACGCGTACGACGGACACGAACGAGACCCCGTCGTGCGTCGTGGTGGCCCAGATCGAAGTCGCGTCCGCGGGCCGGCAGGCGTAGGAGTGGGCGAAGTAGGCCCAGCCGAGCTCGAGCGGCGCCCCGCCGGCCACGACGTCCACGTGGTTCCAACCCATGTGCGGTCGCCGCCTCGTCGGCAGAGCGGTGACCTCGCCGGCGAGCACGCCGAGCCCCGAGCCCGGTGACTCGGCGCTGCGGTCGAAGAGCAGTTGCATGCCGAGGCAGATCCCCAGGACGGGCAACCCATCGGCGACGGCCGACTGCAGCGCCTCCCGGTGCGGGGCGAGCGCCTGCGCCGCCGGGCCGAAGGCGCCCACGCCGGGGAGCACCAGGGCGTCGGCCGACGACATCAGGGTCAGGTCGGTCCGGATCTCGACGTCGGCGTCGGCCGCCCGCAGCGCCTTGGCGATGGAGTGCACGTTGCTGATCCCGGCGTCGAACATCACCACCTTCATGCCAGCGCCTCCTCGAGCGCCTCGGCGATGGCGGCCATCACCGGCTCGGGTCCAACCGTGATGCGTACGGCGTCGCCGAGACCGGGCAGGTCCTGAAACGCCCGGACGGTCCAGCCGCGGTCACGCAGGACGGCAACGGTTGAGGCCGCATTCGGCACCGGGACGAGCACGAAGTTGGCCTGGGACGGCACGAAGGCGATTCCCCGGTTGCTCAGCTCGTCCTGCAGCAGGCGGCGGCCGGCCCTCGCCTCGAGCACGTGGTCGTCGACCCAGCGCCGTCCTTCGCCGCCCAGCACCGCGACGGCGGCCCGCTCGGCGGCGACGCCCACCTTGTACGGCCCCCGCGCCGCCTGGATCCGGGCGATGACCGCGGGCGCGCCGACGGCGTAACCGACTCGGAGGCCGGCGAGCCCGAACGCCTTGGAGAACGTCCGCACCACCAACAACCGCTGGTAGTCCCGCACCAGATCGATCGAGGTCCGGCCGCCGAAGTGGATGTAGGCCTCGTCCAGGACGGTGTAGCCGTCGAACCGCTGCAGCAGGCGCCGAATGTCGGTCTCCTCGAAAGTGGTTCCCGTGGGGTTGTTCGGCGAGCACAGGTACGCCACGGCTGCGCCGGCCGCAGTCACGGCATCGACGTCCAAGGAGAAGCCGGCACCGAAAGCGCAGCCGGCGAAGCGCAGCCCGGCGGAGATCGCGAAGGGCTCGACCATCGCGAATGTCGGGATGGGGGCAACCAGCGTCTCGCCCGGTTGCGCCAGGACCCGGAAAGAGGTAGCCAGGACGTCGTCCGAGCCACACCCGGTCGTCACCATGTCGGCCGTGACGCCGAGCTCTCCGGCCAGCGCGAGGCGGAGATCGTCGGCGGCCCTGGTCGGGTAGGCGGAGCTGTCGGCAACCGAGCGGATCACGGTGCTGCAGGCCACCGGAGGGCAACCCCAGAAGTTCGTGTTGGCGCTGAGGTCGACGGCGGTCATCGCATCAACCGCTCCATGGCCGTGACCACGATGCCGGTGCCGCCGAGGTTACGAAGGTCGGACATGGTCCGCTCCAGGCAGGCCTCGTCGATGACCGCGTGCACGGCGAAGACGCTGTCGGTTCCCAGCAAGGGCATCACCGTCGGCCGTTCGACACCCGGAAGAACGGCAGCCACCCGACTCAGCGCGGCGGCCGGGATGTTTGCCATCACGTAGCGACGAGCCCGCGCCTGGACGACGGAGTCGAGCAGCAGGATCAGGGGCTCGAGCGCCGGCTCCCGAGAGAGTGCCAGCAGCCGGGCCGAGGACGTCAGGATCGTCTCCAGCTCCACCAGTCCGTTGCGCTTGAGGGTCGATCCGGTGGCCACCACGTCGACGATCACATCGGCGAGCCCCAGATGGGGCGCGATCTCCGTAGCGCCGGAGAGGCCCACGATCTCGACGACCAGCCCCCGGTCCTTCAAGAACGTCTGCGCGAGGTTGGGAAACGTGGTTGCGACCCGGAGCTCGTCCGGGAGGTCGGCGAGCGAGGTGAAGCCCGCGGTCTCGCGGGCGGCGATCACCAGCCGAGCCCGGCCCAGGCCGAGATCGAGCAGGTCGCACAGGGCGAACCCGGACTCGCACACGAGGTCCCAGCCCGTCACGCCGACGTCGGCGACGCCGTCGGCGACGAATGCCGCAATATCCTTCGCCCGCACGAACATCACCTCATACCGCTCGTCGATGCTGCTCAGCAGGGCGCTGTCCACATCGACGTTGTCGAGGTGCATGCCTGCGTCCCCGAACAGCTGCCGCACGCCAGCCGCCATCCGGCCCTTGCTCGGCAACGCGATCCGAATCGGTTTCACCGATCTCCAGACATAAGAAAGGCCCACCCGTTGAGGTGGGCCTCGGTGGAACGAGGGGACGTGTCGACGAAAGTCGCTACGCGCGCGCGCTCCAACAGCCCAGGGGGCTGTGGTGGTGGTGGCGGACGTCGAGGCGCTTCATCGCGAGGACAGTACCACCGGGATCGGCGCCCGGAAAGCCCGCGAAAGCTGCCGGGGCCTGACCGGAGCTCAACGGGCAGGTCATGGCCGCCGTCGCCACGTCGCTGCGACACTGCGAACAGCGCGGCAGCGGGCCGCCTTCGGGAGTCTCGATGACGTTCAAGCGGGAGCGGCTGGGGCCAAAGATCGTCGCGGCCGCCCGGTCGGGACAGCGGTACCGGGACGTGCACGTCTTCCTCGGCGGCACGGGCGCGGTGGGCGGCACCGCGGTGCTCGAGCTGCTCACCGTCTACGAGGAGATGTTCTCGATCGCTGCCCCGGAGCCGGACGACGTACCGGTCATCGTGGCCACCGGCACCAACCGGGACGAGATCCGAGCCTTCACCCGCCGGCTGTTCCGCTTCCAGGAGTCCCGGCACGGCGCCGAGTGCCTGCCCGAGCGGGTGCGCCAGGGGTACCTGACCCACAGCGGCGTCTACCTGGCCCTCGAGCGGTTCGCCGTCACGGCGCTGCCGCAGCTCGCGGGCGTGAGCGCGCTGCCCGCCGACGAGCGCGGCACCCGACTTCGACAGGCGCTGGCGGCGATGGGCGCCGGACCCGACACGGCGCCCGAGGAGATCTCCCGGGCGCTGGCCGCCGCCGTACCGACCGACGCGTTCAGCGGCTTCCTCGACGGCTACCTGCGGCAGCACCTCGCCGGACGCGGCGTCGGGCGCTTCCGTTCCGTCGTGGTCGGCATTCCGATCCCGAGCCTGCTCGCCTACCACGAGCGCGCGCTCGACGCCGTCCTCGCCGAGGTGCCCGGTCTCGAGGTGGCGACCCTGCAGGAGCGCTTCCTCGACCTGCTCCGCGACGACCTGGTCCACGTCCAGGCCCACCTCGCCGAGACCCTCGTCGTCGCCCACACCACCGCCGTCGGCGGCATGTACGACGAGGACGCCAGCGGTCGGGTCTTCATCCGCCTGGGCTTCGCCCACAGCGCGCAGGACAAGAGGCTGGTCGCCAAGCAGCAGTACGCCGACCGGCTGGCCCGGCGGTACGCCGCCGCCGGCGTGCGGATGCTGGTCACGGCGGCCGCCATCGGCATCGACGAGGTCCGGGTGCGGGACCGGATCCCGATGCACCCCGCGCTGCAGGCGAAGCTGTTCGACGCCGCGGTCGAGCTCTACCCCGGCTCGCAGGGACGACCAGTCGACGGCGGCGAGCCGCCGGGCGACCGGTCACGGCAGTTCCTGGCCAGCCACCGACCGATCACCGTCGAGCTCGACGAGCCCGAACCCGGGCCGGTCGTGCTGGACCGCGGCGAGACGCTGCGACCGTCGTACGCCCTGCGCAGCGGCGAGAACGGGTTCTTCAGCGTCGCCAACGCGGACGCGCTCTACCGGGTGATGCGGGTGGCGTCCGCGGCCGAGTTGGGCCTGGTGCTCGCCACGGTCGCGCTCTTCGGCGACGACGGGCAGTACCCGTGGTTCCGCGACTCCGTCTGCTACTACCCCGAGACCGACAACTCGCGCCAGGTCTTCGACTTCCTGGCGCAGCCGCGGCTGCGCCAGGCCCAGCTGACCGGTCTGGACCCGCTCGCCCTGCAGGACCTCGGCTCGGCCAAGCACCAGGGCGAGCTGCACACCCTGGGGCTGCTGATCCTGCTGCACCGGCTGCGCACGCTCGACGTCAGCGCGATCGACCCGTACGTCGACACCGACCGGTTTGACCCAGCGGCGTTCTTCGTGGCACACAGCTCGCAGCTGACCTTCGACGACGTTGCGATGTGGCAGCCTGCCGAGCTCGCTCGCGAGCTGGGGACGTTGGTCACGGCCGCGACGGCCGAGGAGCTGCTGCCGTTGCTCCCGACGGCGGGCCCGGAACTCTTCCCGGACCAGGCGCGGGCAAAGCGGATGGTGCTCGATCGCGTGCTGCGGGCGGTCTGGGCGGTGCCGTCACTGGGGTCACCCATCGTCTTCGAGCGCAATGGGATGGCGCACCTGCGGATCGGCTACTACGTCGCCCCGCTCGAGCTGCTGACGTCCGAGCGGACTGCCTTGTGGGATGCGCTGCACGCACTGCACAAGGAGAGCGGCAACCCCTGCTCGTACGAGGCCTACCGCGACTACCACCTCTGTGTCGGTGGCTTCGTCGACCTGCGACCGCACGCGATCCTGTGCTCGGCCCCCAACGACTCCGTCGACCTGTCGTCCCGGGTGACGACGTATCACACCGAGGGCGAGCTGCGCCTGGGTCTGGCGGCCCTCGAGCCCTACAGCTTCTTCGCCACCGCCGGGCTGCTCGCGGTGCTGTTCCGGCTGCGCGCGCTGCACCGGTTGCTGTCCGAGGCGATGATCGAGACCGGCACCTTGCAGACCTGGCGCTGGCACATGCCGCGCGAGGTCGGCCGGCTCATCGTCGTACCCGGGGTGGTGGAGTCGCTGCGAATGGTCGCCGAAGGGATGGAGAAGACCACCGGCACCGAGCGGCTGGACGGGCTGTGGGGTTACGAACGGCGCCCGGTGCCCGATCGCCGGAGCGCGATCCCGGGCCTCCGACAGCCTGGTGCAGGCCGACTCGGATAGCGGTGTGACGGCCGCCGGTCGCGGCAGGCGAGCACTGGTTGACTGGGCAGCATGTCGGTACAGGAGTTCGCCTTCCGGTTCGACCCGCTCTACCGGGCGGCCGCATTGCCTTTCGGGATCACGCCCGGCACGGCGGGGCTCGTGCTCGACGGGGATCGGCTGCGGATCCGCTTCGGTCTGTGGCGGCTGGAGACGTCTGTCGACAACGTCATCGAGACGCGGTTGACTGGCCCTTATGGGCGGCTGAAGACGATCGGACCAGCTCACCTGTCCCTGAAGGATCGGGGCGTCACCTTCGCCACGAACGGCGCCCAGGGCGTCTGCATGACCTTCCGGACACCGGTCAGCGGGATCGACCCCACCGGATCCATCCGGCATCCCGCGGCCACCGTCACGGTCGCGGACTGCGCAGCGCTCGTGGCGGCCCTGGCCAGCTGACTTCTCTCCGGGTCCGGGCACAGCGGCAGCTTGTGCTCTGCGGGTAGGTGCAGCAGCATGTGCAGTTTCCGTGACTCTAGGAGGTTCGCATGGGCCTGCGTGACAAGGACATGGTCACCACTCGCGATTCCATGCGTCATCGGATGACGACCCCCGCCGACGCTGACGGCACCGACACACTGGGAACCGACCCCGACGGCAGCGACGCCGACTCCCCGGAGACCCCGGCCACGGACGCCGACGGCACCGACAGCGCCGGCACGGACGCCGACGGGCAAGACCGATAGCTCCTGCGGAGCCCGCCTCTGCGCTCGCGCGCTGCGTCGGTGCCGACGTCGATCTCTTTCGCCGCGAGCACTGGTCACAGCGGCCGGTGCTGGTGGCCGCCGACGCGGCGGGCCGCGGCGGGTTCGCCGACCTGTTGGTTGCGGGCGACCTCGACGAGCTGATCAGCCGCCGCGCGCTGCGCACGCCGTTCCTCCGGGTGGTCAAGGAGGGCGCCACCCTGCCGGCTAGCCGGTACACCCGGTCGGCCATGGTGGGCTCACGGAAGCTCGATGACCTCGCCGACCCCGACCGGTTGTTCGAGCTGTACGAGGACGGCGCCACCGTCGTGCTGCAGGCCCTGCACCGCAGCTGGCCGCCGCTGGCAGACTTCTGCCGCCGCCTGGCCGCCGAGCTGGGTCACCCGACGCAGTGCAACGCCTACCTGACCCCGCCGGGGTCCCGCGGCTTCGACGCTCATCACGACACCCACGACGTCTTCGTGCTTCAGGTCGACGGCACCAAGCGCTGGAAGGTCTACGCACCGGCCCTACCGCTGCCGCTGCGCTCGCAGCCTTCGGCCGCGTACGCCGAAAGAGGTGCGCTGCTCGCGGACGATGCCACGCCGCTGATCTCGACGGTCCTGCGCCCGGGCGACGTGCTCTACCTGCC
Organism: Mycobacteriales bacterium; assembly: GCA_051000715.1. Taxonomy (GTDB): domain Bacteria; phylum Actinomycetota; class Actinomycetes; order JALYNC01; family JALYNC01; genus JBPCOB01. Next base: position 2,089 of record JBPCOB010000249.1, on the reverse strand, counting down.
GCGCGGCTACATCCACGCCGCCGAGACCAATGCCGACCGCTCGATTCACCTCACCGTCGGTGTTCAGGCGCTGACCTGGTACGACATCCTTCAGGACGCGCTCACGCTGGCCGCCGATGAGGAGATGTTCCGCGAGACGCTCGGCACCGATCTCGAAACGGCCGTTCCGGAGTTTCTGCGGGTCGCAGCCAAGTGGGTGGAGGGGCTGCCGCCGGACCGGATCGAGGAGCTGGTCCGCTTGCGACTGGCCCGGTCGATCCCCGCGGAGCCGGTTCGGGTGCTGGCCCAGGCCGACGCCGTACGCCGGCTCCATACCGGTACGCCGGTTCGGCTTCGCCCGGGACTGTCCTGGTCGCTGTCCGGCGACCACGACCGGGTGGTGCTGCACCTGCGCGATCGCGACATCTCGATGCCCGCGGTCGTGGAACAGGCGCTGCGGCGGGTGCTCGACGGCCCGGCCGTGACGGCGGCCGACCTGGCGACCCCTGAGCTGACGGTGGACGACGCGCTGGTCCTGCTGGGACGGCTACTAGGCGAGCGGGTCCTGGTCGGGTAGTAGCCCCCGTAGGTTGGCCCGGATGACCGCCTATCGCTGTGCCGTGGCCTCGCTGCGACGCCACGAGCCGCTCTTCGCCACCGCAAGTCGGGTCGACCGCTGGCTGCTCGTCGAGCACGGCAACGCGTGGAGCGGGGAGACCGTGCCGCGGTTCAAGCTGGACGGCGCCGTGGTCGACGCTCTGGAGCGACTGGCTCGGCGGGCGCAGGCCCGCCTCCTGCTGGTTCGCCGCCCCGGTAGGGCTTCGAACACCGGTCGCCGGCTGTTCTTCGCGGACTCACGCCCCGGCAGCGAAGCGCTGGCCACGCGCGAGGTCCGGCGGGACGAGGACCTGCTGGACCTCGAGCTGCCGAGCGCCGCACCGCAGGCCTGGTCTGCGCCACCGCATCGGCTGCTGCTGGTGTGCACCCACGGGCGGCACGACCCGTGTTGTGCGATCTGGGGCCGGCCGGTCGCGGACGCGCTGGCGGCCCGCTACCCCGCGGAGACCTGGGAGTGCACCCACATCGGCGGCGACCGGTTCGCACCCAACCTCGTAGTCCTGCCCGAGGGCTACTACTTCGGCCGGGTCCTTCCCGCCGAAGCCGCCGGGATCGTGGCCGCGCTGGCGTCCGGCCGGCTCGCCGGCGGTTCCCTGCGGGGACGGAGCAGCCTGAGCCTCCCGGCCCAGGCGGCGCAGTACTTTGCCCGGGCCACGCTGAACAACGAGGACGCCGGCGACCTGGCGCCCGTTGCGGTGCGCCGGGTCGGCGAGAGCTCCTTCGAGGTGCTGCTCGGGCTCGCAGGCCGCGGCGAGGTCGCGGTGACCGTACGCCGGGTGCTGCCGCCGCTCGCCCATCGGCTCACCTGCCACGCGAGCGAGTCCCGCCGAGCTCCCGCGTACGAGCTGGTCGACCTCTCGACCGGTTGAGGTCGGGAGCGCCACCTCACCGGTTGACGGTGCTCATGTCGGCGTACCGGTCGCCGGCGGCAAAGCCTCGAGGGGCAACCGAGTCGATCCGGGCCAGGTCATCGGCACTGAGCGTCACGTCGACCGCACCGAGGTTGTCCGCCAGGTACGCCAGCCGCTTGGTGCCCGGGATGGGCACGATGTCGCTACCCTGCGCCAGCACGCAGGCGATGGCCAGCTGGCTCGGGGTGACGTCCTTCTCCGCGGCGATCTGGTGCATCTCGGAAACCACGTCGAGGTTGCGCGCGAAGTTGGCGCCCTGGAAGCGGGGTGCTTACGTCGAGTGTCATCAGCCGGAAGGTCGTCCGGGCTGGTGAACCGGCCGGTGAGGAAACCGCGGCCGAGTGGGCTGTAGGCGACGAAGCCGATCCCGAGCTCGCGGACGGTCGGCAGGACCTCCTCCTCCGCGTCCCGCGTCCACAGGCTGTACTCGGTCTGCAGCGCGGTGATCGGTGCGGTTGCGTGCGCCCGCCGGATCGTGGTGGGCGCGGCCTCTGAGAGGCCGAGGTGGCGAACCTTCCCGGCCTCGACCAGCTCTGCCATCGCTCCGACGGTGTCCTCGATCGGCACGGTGGTGTCGACCC
>JBPCOB010000248.1:0-3155 GCA_051000715.1 Mycobacteriales bacterium | reverse complement strand
TCGGGATCACCAGCAGCGAGCAACTCCTCGCCCTGCACATGGACCCTGTCGCCGGTCGCCGACTGCACGATCAGGCGCTCCCTTTGTGGACTGCGGATACCCCGGCACTGCTCAAGCAGGCCGCCGGCCTGCGGAGTCAGATCGCCGACGTCGAGCTGATCGATAGCCACGCCGCCGAGTACAAGGCACAGCTGCTCAGCCAAGCTCGTGAGCTAACGGCGCGGCTCACCGTCCTTGCCGACGCGTTGTCTGGCGCCAGCCTCGCCGGCGGCGAAAGCACCGGCTATCTCGCCGTGGCTGGCCTGGTAGATCTTGCCACCACCGGCACCGACCCGCAGCGTCGAGACGATGCCTACCGGGAGCTGGTCGAGAAGGCCCGTTTCGCGCTCACCGACAAGCACGGACAGGTACGCCCCCCGGCGCACTTTCCGTTGTTGTTCCCGGAAGTATTCACCCAGCCCCGTAGTGGCTTCGACGCCGTGGTCGGCAATCCGCCATTTCTCGGGGGCCAGAAGCTCACCGGCGTCTACGGAGTCCCCTACCGGGAGCACCTGGTCCGCTACATCGGCCATGGCGCCCGCGGCAGCGCTGACCTTATCGCTTACATGTTTCTCACCGCCGCGGCTCTGTGCGACCACGACCACGGCGGCTTCGGGCTTCTCGCCACCAACACCGTTGCACAGGGCGACACTCGAGAAGTGGGTTTGGATCAGATCACCACCGGCGGCTACGACATCTATGCCGCCGTAAAGAGTGAGAAGTGGCCCACCCAGGCCGCCAATCTGGAATACAGCATCGTCTGGGCATCCCGTAAGCCGCGCGCCCACGGGGTGCGGGCGATTGCGGACGCCGTCGCTATTCCGGCGATCACTCCTAGCCTGGACCCCGCCGGCCGGATCACGGGAAATGCCTACCGTCTGGCCGGCAACCAGGGACTCGCCTTCCAGGGCAGCAACGTGCTTAGCCTTGGCTTCACAATGTCCGAGAATGAGGCGGCGGCGTTGATCGCCCGCGACGCGCGCAATGTAGACGTGCTCTTCCCCTACGTCAACGGCCAGGACCTCAACTCCCGACCGGACAGCAGCGGCAGCCGCTGGATCATCAACTTCTTCGACTGGCCCGAAGACCGGGCCCGCCAATACGCCGACTGCTACGCCATCGTCCACGAAAAGGTCAAACCTGAACGGGACAAGGTGAAGCACAGTGAGCACGCGCGCATTCACTGGTGGCAGTACGAACGGTTTCGACCGGCCCTGTACACGGCCATCGAGGACATGTCGCACGTCATGGTGATCACCCGGGTGAGCAAGGTGGTCCTGCCAGTTCGACTCCGAACGGGGCAGGTGCTGAGCGAGGCTTGCGTCGTCTTCGCGACGGACGACCTGGCGGATCTGGCGTTGCTGTCGAGCTCGCCGCACTACTGGTGGGCCATCACCCACTCCTCAACTATGCGGAATGACCTCCGCTACGCGCCGTCCGACGTGTTTGAGACGCTGCCGCGTCCGGATCCGACCCAGCGCATGCGATCGGCCGGGGAGGCGCTGGACCGGGATCGGCGGACGTTCATGTTGGGCCGGCAGCTCGGCCTCACCCGAACCTACAACCTGGTCCACGACCCAGCGGTGGTTGACGTCGAGGTGGTCCATCTGCGCGAGTTGCACGTGGAGATCGACGCGGCCGTATGCGAGAGCTACGGCTGGGAGGACCTGCCGCTTGACCACGGCCATCACGAGACCAGACAAGGCGTGCGGTGGACGGTTTCGTCCCCCGCGCGGGTCGAGCTGTTGGACCGGCTCCAGGAGCTTAACCACGTCCGCTACGCAGAAGAGCAGAGATCCGGCCGGCGGCCCGGCGCCGGTGGACGCCGTACCGCCTTTGTCGGACCCGCCGGGCAGGATGAGCAGGCCATGCTCTTCCACGACGACGAGGACCGATGAGCAGCCCTTCCGCCACACCGTCAGAGTCTGAACCGGCCGCCGCCGCCGATAGCAGGCTGGCTTCGGCGGGCCGGGGGGCCTGGACGTCGCGACAGGTCCGGGCTGAGCTTGAGCGGTTCCTGGTCCGGGACCTGCTGGGCCCGTGGGCCGGCGATGAGGAAGAGCTCCCGGCCGGAACCGTGCCATCGGAGCGGTACATCCTGGGCGTCCTGTCGCCGGCCCGGGTCAGCCTTGACGCCGAAGCCACCGACGCCACTGCCAGCGACGACGGCTCGGGGGAAGGGACGGGTGAAGTCACCGCCGCCGCTGCGGCCGGGTCGATGGCGCCGGCCTCGTTGGGTCTGTCGTTCAGCGTGCCCCACGACGTCGAGTCGGTGTTGGTGACCGCGAAGTGGGCGCGCTACGAGCAGGACCCGTCCGCGACCCAGGAGACCGAAGCAGGCACACCGAGGCTGGTGTGGCACCGGGTCAACGCCGGCGGATCGTTGCTGCTCGACGTCACCTCCGGGGAGCCGGCCGGGGCGCCGGACGCCGACCAGCCGAAGGTGCGGGTCAGGGCCCGGTGCCGGCCGCAGGGGAGCTGCCGAGTCGTCGACGTGGCGCTGGTCAACGGCCAACCGGAGCCGCCCGACCGCAAGGACGCCGCCAAGATCTTCCAGGTGCGCTTGGAGGTCACGGCCGCCGACGGGACGTCGCCGGTGTTCCTGCCACACAACGACCCGTCGCATGTTGTCGCCGACGACGAGGCGACACAGCCCGACCTCGAACTGACGGGTCTGAAGATGCTTTACCGGCGGGCCAGGCAGTTCGCGGTCGGCCGCAATGCGGGCGTCGAGGTCGACCGTCGGCGCGGGGAGTTGCATGCGTGGCGGGTGTCCACAAGCAACCTGCCGGCGTACGAGGTGGAGCAGACGGTCGCACCGCGGCCAGAGCAGACGCCGGAGCTGACCGGCCTGATGGTCGACATGCGGGCGCTGGCTACTAGGCCGCGGTCCGAGGTGCTGGCCGCCTTGCGCCCGCTGGCCGACGGGTATCGGGCCTGGCTCGACACTCAGGAGCCGCGACTGGCCAGCGATCCCAGCCGGACCGAATATCTGGTAGCGGCCCGGTCCCATCTGGCGGCGGCCCGCGCAGCCGCCGACCGGGTCGCGGCCGGGATCGACCTGTTGGCCGAGGATGATCAGGCCTGGCAGGCCTGGCAGTTCGCCAACCTGGCGA
>JBPCOB010000247.1:0-11845 GCA_051000715.1 Mycobacteriales bacterium | reverse complement strand
CAGCTGCAGACCCTGGAGCCGGCGGACTTCCTGGCCAGCCGGGTGTTCAGCGGGGACGACGACGGCGCGGAGCAGGCCGGCGAAGCCGGCCTCGGGGCATGAGGTCGCCGTCCTCGCCGTCCAGATGGCGATCATTGTGACTTCCGCCCGAGTGGTTGGCGAAATTGCTCAGGCCGAGGCAACAACGATCGCCTGAAGATGCACTGCGCCGACCGGCCGCAGCGCCTGCAGCGACCGCGGGGCAGCGTAGGATGGTCGTTCCAAGGAGGCTCTTTCAGGTGACCAAGGCGGTCCGGCAGCTCGACCGGGTGGTGGTCCGGTTCGCCGGCGACTCCGGCGACGGAATGCAGTTGACCGGGGACCGCTTCACCTCCGAGACGGCGGCGTTCGGCAATGACCTTTCCACGCTCCCGGACTTCCCGGCCGAGATCCGAGCGCCGGCGGGCACGCTGGCCGGCGTCTCCGGCTTCCAGGTGCACTTCTCCGACCACGACATCATGACCCCGGGCGACGCGCCGAACGTCCTGGTGGCGATGAACCCAGCCGCGCTGAAGGCCAACGTCGCCGACGTCCCAAAGGGCGCGGACATCATCGTCAACACCGACGAGTTCACGCCGCGCAACCTGGCCAAGGTCGGGTACGCCGCCAACCCGCTCGAGGACGGCTCGCTGGCCGAGTACCAGGTCCATCCGGTGGCGCTGACCTCGATGACGGTCGACGCGCTGGCCGAGTTCGATCTCGGCAAGAAGGAGGCCGAGCGGGCGAAGAACATGTTTGCGCTCGGCCTGATGAGCTGGCTCTACAACCGGCCCACCGAGGGCACGCTCACCTTCTTGGAGCGCAAGTTCGCCAAGAAGCCGGAGATCGCCCGCGCCAACGTGGCCGCGTTCCAGGCCGGCTGGAGCTTTGGCGAGACGACCGAGTCGTTCTCGGTCTCTTATGAGATCAAGCCGGCGCCGATGCCGGCGGGCACCTACCGCAACATCACCGGCAACCTGGCGCTGTCCTATGGGCTGATCGCGGCGTCCTCGCTGGCCAAGCTGCCGCTCTTCCTCGGCGCGTACCCGATCACTCCGGCCTCGGACATCCTGCACGAGCTGTCCCGGCACAAGCGGTTCGGCGTACGAACCTTCCAGGCCGAGGACGAGATCGCCGGGATCGGCGCCGCGCTCGGCGCGTCCTTCGGCGGCGCGCTCGGCGTGACCACGACCAGCGGCCCCGGCGTGGCGCTCAAGACCGAGACGATCGGCCTCGCCGTCTCCCTCGAGCTGCCGCTGGTGATCTGCGACATCCAGCGGGGCGGCCCGTCGACCGGGCTGCCCACCAAGACCGAGCAGGCCGACCTGCTGCAGGCGATGTTCGGCCGCAACGGCGAGGCGCCGGTGCCGATCGTGGCGCCCCGCAGCCCGTCGGACTGCTTCGACGCCGCGATCGAGGCGGTGCGGATCGCGACGAAGTACCGCACCCCGGTCTTCCTTCTCTCCGACGGCTACCTCGCCAACGGCTCGGAGCCCTGGCGGCTGCCCGAGCCGGCCTCGCTGCCCGACCTCGCCGTCGAGTTCGCCACCGAGCCCAACCACGACGGCGCGTTCTGGCCCTACCTGCGGGACCCATCGACCCTGGCCCGGCCGTGGGCGATCCCCGGTACGCCCGGCCTCGAGCACCGGATTGGCGGCCTGGAGAAGGCCGACGGGTCGGGCAACATCTCCTACGACCCGGCCAACCACGACCTGATGGTGCGGCTGCGGCAGGCGAAGGTCGACGGCATCGCGAACGACGTACCACCGCTAGAGGTCGACGACCCCTCCGGCGCCGCGCGCGTGCTGGTGCTCGGCTGGGGTTCGACCTACGGGCCGATCGGGGCCGGCGTACGCCGGGTGCGGGCCGCCGGGGGGCAGGTCGCACAGGCGCACCTGCGGCACCTCAACCCGTTCCCGGCCAACACCGGCGAGGTGCTCCGGCGCTACGACAAGGTGCTGGTCCCGGAGATGAACCTGGGCCAGCTGGCGCTGCTCGTCCGGGCCCGCTACCTGGTCGACGCCATCACCTACAACAAGGTCCGCGGCATGCCGTTCGCGGCGGAGGAGCTCGCCGGCGTGATCCGGGACGTGATCGACTCATGACTGACCTCGCGAACGGGTGGGGTGGCCTGCCGTTCTCCCCCGGCCCGGAACTGGTGCCGACGACGTCGGCGAAGCAGACCGCCAAGGACTTCAAGACCGACCAGGAGGTCCGCTGGTGCCCTGGGTGCGGCGACTACGCGATCCTGGCCGCCGTACAGGGCTTCATGCCCGAACTCGGGCTGCGCCGGGAGAACATCGTCTTCGTCTCCGGCATCGGCTGCTCGTCGCGGTTCCCGTACTACATGGACACCTACGGGATGCACTCCATCCACGGCCGGGCACCGGCGATCGCAACCGGCCTGGCCGCGAGCCGGCCCGACCTCTCGGTCTGGGTGGTCACCGGCGACGGTGACGGCCTCTCGATCGGGGGAAACCACCTCATCCACGCGCTGCGCCGCAACGTCAACCTCAAGATTTTGCTGTTCAACAACCGGATCTACGGGTTGACCAAGGGTCAGTACAGCCCGACCTCCGAGCTGGGGAAGATCACCAAGTCCACCCCGCTGGGTTCGCTGGACTACCCGTTCAACCCGGTGTCGCTGGCGCTGGGCGCCGAAGCCACCTTCGTCGCCCGGACGATCGACTCCGACCGCAAGCACCTCACGTCGGTGCTGCGGGCAGCGGCCGCACACCGTGGTACGGCGTTCGTCGAGATCTACCAGAACTGCAACATCTTCAACGACGGCACCTTCGACGCCATGAAGGATCCGGAGACCCGCGACGACGCCACCATCCGGCTCGAGCACGGGCAGCCGATCCGCTTCGGCGGCGACGGCGCCGAGAAGGTGGTCCGCCGGACCGCCGGCGGTGGCGTCGAAGTGGTGGCCGCGACGGCGGCACCGGCCGAGGACGTCGTGGTCTTCGACGCGCACGCCGAGGAGCCGATGCTCGCCTTCGCGCTGTCGAGGCTGGCCGACGCCACCGGCGGCTACACTCCGGTCGGCGTCTTCCGCGCCGTACAGAGGCCGGTGTACGACGACCTGATGCGCGAGCAGCTGGAGCTGGCGGCAGCCACCTCCGGCCCGGCCGACATCGCGGCGCTGCTGCACAGCGGAGACACCTGGTCCGTCGCCTAGACCCGCGAGCCCGCGCGTGACGGTATTCGCTTCAGGCGGCCGTCCCGTGCGCCGACAGCGTTGGTTCACGGAAGGAGCGCAGAGTGAAAACCGTCCTGATCGTCGCGATCGTCGTTATCGCCATCGTCATCCTGGTACTTCTCCTCGTCGCACCGCGCCTGCGTCGCGCCAAAGCGGAGCGAGCGCAGATGCAGGCTCGCGAGCACCTAGAAGAGGCCCAGACACGGACGGCCCGGGCAGAGAGCGAACGCGCCGCCGCGGAGGAGCAGGCTGCCACCGCCCGTCGGACCCGCGCCGAGGCGGACGAACGGGCCGCACGCGAGGAGCGGGAGGCGGTGGAGAGGGCCGCCGCCGCCGAGCGAGAGCGAGTGGAGGGCGAGAAGCTGCACGAGCGCGCTCGGGAGCTGGCTCCGGATCTGGACGAGTTCAACACGTCGACCCCCACTGATAGCGGGCCGCGCGGCTCCGCGGGCTAGGCTGTTGGCGATGCGAATCGTCGGTGTGCTCGTCGTCCTCTGGTTGGTCATCGGACTGGTCGCTGCGGGCCAGCGCCACTACCTCAGCGGCTCCAACACCAGTTGCGCCAAGGCCGGAACGGTGGCCGCCACGATCGGCGCCGGACCGCTCAACTACGCCGGCGTCAACGCCAAGGTGAAATGCCGGGTGCCGCAGCCGTCCAAGTAACGACGAGCGGGGGCCCAGCATGAGCACGCGGGCACCGGCCGTCGCCGGCATCGGCCTCCTCGCCATCGACTGCGCCGACCCGCCAGCGCTGGCCGACTTCTGGGCAGCGCTGCTGGATGGCGAGGTGGAGCGCTTCCCAGACGGCGATGCGCGGCTACGCCCGCCGGCCGGACCGGTGCTCGACTTCCTGCGGGTCCCGGACGCCAAGACGGTCAAGAACCGGCTGCACCTCGACCTCAACACCACGGATTTCGCCGTAGCGGTCGACCAGGCTCTCGCCCTCGGCGCAACAAAGGCTGACGACGTCTACGTCGGGACCGGTTGGCAGGTGCTCCGCGATCCCGAAGCCAACGAGTTCTGCCTGCTCAAACCGGAGGCGCCGAACGAGTGAGCGATGAGTTTGCTGGCCGCCGGCCGTCACCACGTGGTGAGGTCTGAGCCGAGGTTCGAAGGGGGTTACCGATGAGCGGCGTACGGGTGCTGGTCGGGACGCGCAAGGGCGCGTTCGTGCTCACGGCGGACGGTAAGCGTGAGAGCTGGGAGGTCAGCGGGCCGCACTTCGCCGGCTGGGAGATCTACCACGTCAAGGGGTCTCCGGCTGAGCCGAACCGGCTGTATGCGTCGCAGTCCAGCGGCTGGTTCGGGCAGCTGATCCAGCGCTCCGACGACGGCGGCACGACGTGGGAGCCGATGGGCAACAAGTTCGAGTACGACGGCGTACCGGGCACCCATCAGTGGTACGACGGCACGCCGCACCCGTGGGAGTTCGCCCGCGTGTGGCACCTGGAACCGTCGCTGACAGACCCGGACACCGTCTACGCCGGGGTCGAGGACGCCGCCCTGTTCCGCTCGACCGACGGCGGGCGGGAGTGGCAGGAGCTGTCCGGGCTGCGGGGCCACGGCTCCGGGCCTTCCTGGCAGCCGGGCGCCGGCGGAATGTGCCTGCACACGATTCTCCTGGATCCGATCGACCCCCAGCGGATCTTCGTCGCCATCTCGGCGGCGGGGGCCTTCCGCAGCGACGACGCCGGCCAGACCTGGCGGCCGATCAACCGCGGCCTGCGGTCGGGCGGCATCCCCGACGAGGACGCCGAGGTCGGCCACTGCGTCCACCGGATCGGGATGCACCCCTCCCGGCCGGACGTGCTGTTCATGCAGAAGCACTGGGACGTCATGCGCAGCGACGACGCCGGTGAGTCCTGGCACGAGGTGAGCGGCAACCTGCCGACCGACTTCGGCTTCCCGATCGACGTGCACGCGCACGAGCCGGACACCGTCTACGTCGTACCGATCAAGAGCGACTCGGAGCACTTCCCGCCGGAGGGCAAGCTGCGGGTCTACCGGAGCCGGACCGGCGGGAACGAGTGGGAGGCGCTAACGGCGGGCCTGCCACAGAGCGACTGCTACGTCAACGTGCTGCGTGACGCGATGGCCGTCGACTCTCTCGATAAGTGCGGGGTTTACTTCGGTACGACGGGCGGGCAGGTGTACGCCTCGGCGGACGCCGGGGACAGCTGGGCGCCCATCGTCCGGGACCTGCCGGCCGTGCTGTCGGTCGAAGTCCAGACGCTGCCGTGATTCGGGTCGTGCTGCCGGCACATCTGCGGACGCTCGGGCACGTCGACGGCGAGGTGCAGCTGGAGGTCGGGGACCAACCGACGCAGCGCCTGGTCCTCGACGCGCTCGAGGCCCGCTACCCGATGCTGCGCGGGACGATCCGCGACCAACGGACGCAGCAGCGCCGGGCCTTCGTCCGGTTCTTCGCCTGCGAACAGGACCTGTCCCACGAGCCGCCGGACGCGCCGCTGCCCGACGCGGTGGCGAAGGGCACGGAGCCGTTACTCGTCGTTGGAGCGATGGCCGGCGGCTAGCGAGAGCCCCACCAAAGACCTTGCCCCGATACATTCCGACGGTGGACCCCGACGACGGCTACTTCGACGAGCCCGTCGCCGCGCGGTACGACGAGGGCGTTGCCGACATGTTCGATCCGGCGGTCGTCGACCCCGCCGTCGACCTCTTGGTCCAGCTCGCCGGGGGCGGTCGAACGCTCGAGCTCGGCATCGGGACGGGCCGGATCGCGCTCCCGCTAGCGCACCGCGGAGTGCCGGTGCACGGGATCGAGATGTCGAAGGCGATGGTGGCCAGGCTCCGGACGAAGCCCGGCGCGGAGGAGATCGGGGTGACGATCGGCGACTTCGCGACGACGACCGTCGATGGGCAGTTCGCTGTGGCGTACCTGCTCTTCAACACCATCGGGAACCTGACGACGCAGGCAGCCCAGGTCGCCTGCTTCCGCAACGTCGCGGAGCACCTCGAGCCGGGCGGCTGCTTCGTCGTCGAGGTGGTCGTCCCGGAACTCCAACGGCTGCCACCCGGGGAGACCCTCCGCCCGTTGTACGTGAGCGAGACCCGATGGGGTTTGGACGAGTACGACGTCGCGAAGCAAGGCCTCACCTCGCATCACTTCGAAATCGTCGATGGAAAACTGCAGCGCCTGTCGATTCCCTTCCGGTATGTGTGGCCGTCTGAGCTCGACCTGATGGCACAGCTTGCCGGGATGAGGTTGCGCGAGCGCTGGAGCGGGTGGCAGCGGGAGCCGTTCACGAGCGACAGCGTCAAGCACGTCTCGATCTGGGAGAAGCCAGCGGCGACGGCCTGAACGGTGGTGGCGGTCGACCGGTCCGCGGCTCTTGGGCCTCACAACCTGTGACCGTAGCGATGGCGGCGGCGGCGTGGCCGGAGGCCATCGGCCGTGGCCGGTCCGGAGGCCACCGCTCAATGCGAGCTCGCCCCGGGACTCGATCACCTCAGCAGCCCGAGCCGAGTGGCCGCAGCTGTCGGCGACTCGGCCAGCCCGGCGTCCAGCAGCTGCCGGTCGGCGCTGACGAGCGGGACGCCGAGGTGGCGGGCAGCGGCCGCCCAACACGCGTCATAGAAGGTCAGCGCGTGCGCTTCGCCAAACCGCGCCGCGAGCTTCGCCCACGTATGGTGGAACGAGATCGGCTCGCCGACTGTCATCCGCAGCGCCGCCAAACCTTCACCGACTCGTTCGGCCGGGAGCTGGAGCCGGCGCAGCAGGACGTTGCCAAACTCGTACTGCGCGAGATCGAGCACCCGGGCCGGCGCCTGGCCCGAGAGATGTGCCGCCCGCAGCAGACGGGCAGATCCGAGCTCGCCCTCGCCTTCTGAATGGAACCACTTCACGAGGACGGACGTGTCGATCAGCATTAAGTCCTGCTCTTGCGGTCCCGCAGGTCACGCTCGTCCCGGTCGAGACGAACCATGTCGGCGGCCTCGAACGGCGGTGACCCCGCGAAGCATTCCTCGAGGAAGGCGACGGCGTGGCGTACGGCGTCGGGCGTGGGGAAGGCGAGCTCCCGACGCACCACATCCGCAAGCAGACCGCTACGCGTCGTACCGCGACGCTTCGCCTCGGCGTCGAGCTGGCCCAACAACTCGTCGGGAAGCGAGACCATGACCTTCGCCATGGCCGTAGTCTCCGCTCCGGTATGTCCCGTGGCAATACCGCAGCCTCCCCGCCGTCCGAGCGCGAGGCCTCGAGTGACCTGCCTGGGCCAGGAGGGAGCGTCAGGTCACGCTGCCGCTGCCGCTGCCGCCGCCCTGCCGAGCGGCGATCATCTCGCCCAGGACCGGGAGAGGCCTTCGGGCTGCAGCCGGTCCAGATTGACCGGCTGACGCCTGCTCGGAGATCGGGCCGACCCGCCCGTACGCCACGGAGCCGGGTGGTAGTCCGCGGAAGACGTTGGTGTCCTTGACCCCGCGCTGCCGGTTGGCGGAGAGGTCGAGGACGGTGTCGACGCCGTCGTCGCTACCCAACGAATCGAATGCCGATGGCGGCACGCGGGGCCAATCGCGTACGGCGCCGGCACGTTCGACGATGTGCGGCGCCGCCCAATACTCGAAGTAGCTTGCCAGGCCACCCTCGTCGAAGAGGCATGCGTCGTGCGCGGTGACGTCCCGAATCGCCCCGGGGGAGGGTGTGGTCACGGGTCTGGGTCGCGTCAGCGCCCATGGTCTGCAGCCGAACGACGGCGTACTCGCAGGCGACGTGGAGCGCCCGTCGTTCGAGGACGAATCGGGTCGCGGCGCTCAAGAGCCAGCGCAGCCAAACGTCGCTAGGAGCATCCTGGCAGTGACCGAACCTCCTTGAGGGCAGCGACCCAGCCATCGTCAAGGGGCCGCGGGACGTCCTTGAGCAGGCTGATCGCACGGTCGAAGTCACCCGCGTCCTCCGCCAGCCGGGCCGCGGTCACGGCGTGAAGGTCCTCGTCGCCGATGGTGCGGCCTTCGTGCCGACCAGCGCCATCTCGACGACGCAGAGGTGGTCGGCGTCGCGACGGTTCCACCCACGGTCCATCAGCTCACGGACTCTTGGCGCCGGTCCCGGACCCCGTCGCTGCCTGCTCCGCTTGCGTCGGCTCACATGAGGAAAGTGACGACGTACGGCGCTCGCAGACAAGGCCATCAGCCGGCGGTGTGGACAACGGGCCGGAGGCGCACAAACCGTCGTACCCGCACAGCAGCATGGCGGGCATGTCGACCTACACGGTTCCGTTCATGGTCCAGGGCGTCTTCGACGAGCACGACCTCGGCCGCGACTTCGCCTACACGATCGGGTTGCACGGGCTGGGTCGGCCGGAGCTGCACCTGCGGAGCCGGCCGACGCACGGCGACGACCCCGGCGGTAGCGACTGGCACCTGTCGATGAACGACCTCGGTGCCTTCCTCAACCGGCTCGGCATGTCGCTGCTCCGGGGTGAGATCGCCGTGGGCAGCGAGCTCGATGAGCCTTGCGACGGCGGGGCGACGATCGTGGGCCTACGTCTCGACCCGCCCGAGCCTGCCGATGACCTGGAGGCGTACGGCGTCGACCCGGCCGCGGACGTCGTGCCGGTCCGCTGGTCGCTGCACCGTTCGGTGTGACGCGGGCGCCGTTCGCCGCCTGACCAGCACTGGTCAAGGATGCCTGCCAGGGCCGTCAGTCGAGATCAAGGGCGAGACCAACCGTCACAGCGATCTTGCGCTCCGTGGCGGGGTCCACGGAGCCGCGACGACGGACACACAGCCGCTTGGGCACCGTGGTCACGTTGTCGCAGCTGACGGCCGACAGGTGATCCAGACCAGCCCGTTGGTCGATCTGCACTTCGGTGGGGATGCCGCGAGTCGTCGACGTGACCGGTGCCACCGTGACGTTGCGGACCCGGTCCAGAATCACGTCTCGCGTCAACAGCACAGCGGGACGCCGTCCGGCTGGTGCCGGGAAGTCGACGTCCCAGACCTCGCCCCGCCTCACAACTCCTCCAGCGCCTCACCGGCGGCCTTGGCGCTCGCCTCCCCCATGCCATCGTCGCCCGGCGCCGCGGCGTCATAGGTCTCCGCGATTCGCACGTCCAGCGCCGCCCGGCGCTTCTCCCGGAGCAGGGAACGGAGAACTTCCGCCCTTGACACGTCGCCATCGGCCGAACGCCGTAACGTGTCCAACAGATCAAGCTCTTCCACGGTAAGGCGCACATTGACCTGGGTGGTGCCGACCGTCATAGCCGAAGCGATAGCATGTGAGTAGCCTCACCGCTAGCATCCGCCTCGTTGCTGGCCGGATGTCGATGGTGAAGCTGATTGCCGCTGTCACGGTGGCCGCCGCTGCGGTTGGCTTGGCCCGCCGAGTCCTATTGTTCGTGCCCGTGCAAGGGGCGAGCATGGAGCCCACACTGCGATCCGGGCAGCGTGTGTTGGCCGTTCGCCGACCACTCACCGGGCCGTTGCAAGTCGGTGACGTCGTCGTGGTCCGTCATCGTGGTGGGCCCGGCGCCCTCGGGCACGTGGTCAAGCGCGTCGCCGCTTTGGCTGGGGAGCGCATTCCCGGATCGCCCGGGGCGGTGCTTGATGCCGGCCAGGTGTGGATCGAAGGCGACGGGAAGGGTAGCTACGACTCGCGGCACTTCGGGCCGGTGGCGCAGTCGGAGATCGTGGCGGTGGTGAACGCCCGACTGTGGGGACCGTGACCCTCGCGGCAACGCGACCGATGATGTCGCCAGGTGAGGGGAGGGTGCGTCAGCCCAGATAGCCCGCGCGCTGGAGGTCGAAGAGGTGGGCGTATGAACCGCCGGAGTCCATGAGGAGGTCATGGCGCCCCTCCTCGATGACGACACCGCGGTCGAGCACCACGATCCGGTCAGCCATGCGGACCGTGTTGAGCCGGTGCGAGACGAGCACCCGCGCTCGGCCTACGGTGAGGCTGTCGACGACCCGGTGCAGGTCGTGCTCCGCTTGCGGATCCAGACCGGAGCTGGGCTCGTCGAGGATCAGCAGGTCGCGGTCCGAGCGCATCATCATCCGCGCGATAGCCAGTCGCTGCCACTGACCGCCGGACAGGTAGGTGCCCTCGCGAGGGGTGCTTGGCGCCTGCTGCTCGTCACCTTGGTCGTCGCTTTCGTCGGCCGTCTCCATGAACATTCGGCTGAGGTGGGTGTCCAGACCATGCGGCAGCGCGTCGATGGTCCCGCCCAGTCCGACGTGACCGGCGGCCGACAGGAGCCGAGCATCGTCCCCGCGGGGATGCCAACTCGTGCTCCTCGGTGAACACCCGGCCCGGGCATGCCGGCTCGACGCATCGAAACCGACGCACCCGCCAGATCAGCGCCACCGGCGCACCGAACGCCGGAATGTCATGCAACAGCCGATCACGCCGGCCATGGCTGTCCGCGACCACTCCGCAGCGCCGGCACCCGACCACCGTCGCGGCGGTCTCTACCGTCAAGCACAGCCGGCCGCCCCGCCAGCCCACATCGATCACGTGAATTCCAGGCAGGTGAAACATGGCATCGACCCGCGCGCAGTAGCTCCCTGGCGCCAGGCAACACACCGTAGGCTCGGCCATCGTCGAGGTCCTTCAGAAGGGTGCTTGGTCGCCCCCGATCCTGAGGGACCTCGACCACTAACCGGCGCTACCCCCCCGGCGCGTCGTACCGCCCACCCTCAACTCCGAAGAGCCGTATTGACCGCACTGTGCTGTCCGCAACCCACGCCACCCCGTCAGCGAGCGTCGATCTTCCGCGGCGACCGTGACGGTATGATATGGGCGCCTTCGCCCCTATAACGCGACTCGTCGACGGCTCGCCCGTTGGGGCGGTCACCTCGCGCGATTATCAACCGTTCTAAGTTCCCCGGGAGTGCTCCATTCCGCTAGTCGTACCGGCCGGAACCTGGAAGCCGCTCTCGGCGCGGCACTTTCAATCCGCACGACGCACATGCGACCGCGACCGGCTCGGGGAGGGCGACGTCGAGTTCCGCGCCGTCGGATGACGATCATGTCAACGGCAGCTGAAAACTGACCCCCTGGCGGCACCTGAAAACTGACCCCCTGGTGGTCATGATCGGTCATTCCTCGGTGCTGGTGGCCGCCGGGACGCGGCCGAGGTCGCGGTCCTTGAGCCGATAGCTGTCGCCCTTGAGGGCGACCACCTCGGCGTGGTGCACCAGCCGGTCGATCATCGCCGCCGCCACGACGTCGTCGCCAAAGACCTCGCCCCAGCGGCCGAACGGCTTGTTGGAGGTGACGATCAGCGAGGCCCGCTCGTAGCGGGAGGACACCAGCTGGAAGAACAGGTTGGCCGCCTCGGCCTCGAACGGGATATAGCCGACCTCGTCGACCACGGCCAGCGGGTAGCGACCGAGCCGGCCCAGCTCGGCCTGCAGCCGGCCGGCGGTGTGCGCCTCGGCCAGGCGGGCCACCCACTGCGCGGCGGTGGCGAAGGCGACCCGGTGCCCGGCCTGGCAGGCCCGGATCGCCAGCCCGGTGGCCAGGTGCGTCTTGCCGGTCCCGGGCGGGCCCAGGAAGACCACGTTGTCGCGCGCGGTGACGAAGTCCAGCGTGCCCAGGTGGGCGATGACCTCCCGGCGCAGGCCGCGGGCGTGGTCGTAGTCGAAGTCCTCCAGGGCCTT
>JBPCOB010000246.1:0-8339 GCA_051000715.1 Mycobacteriales bacterium | reverse complement strand
CCGTTGTGTGGCACCCGATTGCTGCTCGGGCAAACCACCCGGGTGGGTGAGCAGCTGTCCGCCGAGCTGCGCCTGCGTCCCGAGGAACAAGACGCGATGCTGGGCTGGGCCAACGCGCGCCCCGGGCGGGCGTTGTGGAAGATGCAGAACCGGTCGTTCAAGGTGCAAACCCTGCTCACCCCCGTAGAGCGGCAGATTTTCGACACCAACGCCCAACTGCGTAGCTTAGGTGAGAAGTTCCGATGAATATTGACGCTTTTCGCCGGAACTTGAGCATGCCCGGTGGCTGCAGCCTACGTGGAGGCTCAGGTTCGTGGAACCCACACACCTGGCGTGGTCAGGTCGGGGTGCTCGACGGTATTGAGGTAGCGGGTGGCGCCCCCGACGCTGAGCCCGAACAGGTCGCAGATGCGGCGGATGTCGCCGCCGGTGGCGTGGATCTCGCTGAGGATGCGGTCCTCGCGCAGCGACTGGGGGCGCAGGGTCGTGTGCAGCCACGGGTAGGCGCGGCTGAACGGGACGAGCCGGGGTGCGGTGCGTCGGTTGATGAGCAGGTGGGGGTTCGCGCTGCCGGGCCAGGTCCGGTTCCGGTGGTCGAGCCAGGCGCGCAGTCTCGTGCGGACGGGCGCGGCCAGCGGGATGGCTCGGTCGCCGAGGACCATGCGGCCATCGACGATGTCACTGAGGCGCAGCTCCCGGATCCGCTTGCCGGTCAGGGCATGGAACGCCGCCAGTGCGACGGCCAGCGCGATCGCCGGGTTCGGGGAGTTCAGTTCCCCGCGGATCGTGGCGGTGGCCAGCGAGAGCGGAACGTTGGTCGCGACCGGGGTGGGTTTCATGCCGCGGGTGGGGTTGGCGAAGACGAGCTTGCGGGCTTTGAGGGTCTTGAACAGCGACTTGAGTCCGACTTCGGCGAAGTGGCGGCGGGATCCCTTCTCGGGCAGCGCCTGGCGGACCTGTTCGGGGGTGATCTCGGCCAGGGACTGGTGACCGGCCTCGGCCCAGTCCGCAATGATCGGCGCGATGCCCATGATGTGGAGCCGGACCGTCTGTGGGTCACGGGCCCGTTGGCGCGGCGCGGTGGTGGCGCCCTTGGTCATGACCTGGAGCCAGACCTCGAGCTGCCTTTTCATGACGGGCGGCAGCGTGCTGGTCTTGGTGTTGAAGTAGTTCTCCAGCTGGGTCGGCCGGTCCTCGATGAGCAGGCCGGCTGCGGCGAGGACGTCGACCGTGGAGATGATGTTGCCGTCGTAGCGGGGCAGCTGGAGGACGTCGGAGGCGCGGATCTTCGCGGTCGGGGTAGGCCGCAGGGTCTGCAGCAGCCGCAACGAGCGGATCACGTCGTTGCGCTGCCGAACGCTCCAGCCATATCGCTGGGCGTGCTCACGGGTGATCGCTGCGCAGTAGCGGGTCTTCGACAAGGACGCGTAGGCGGACGACCTCGGGGTCTGGCGCCATCTCGAACAACGTCAGCTGTACCCCTGCCGAGTCGTCGAACCCGGTCCCCGGCCGGACGAGCAAGCTGTTCTTGTCGCGCCGCTTCCAGGGGTCGCGCCGCTCGGGCTTGAGCCTGGGTGTGCGGGGACGCTGGAAGTACATGTTGGCGAGGAGCTGCTGCCCGTGCTGGCCCTCCCGCTGGCCGTCGCCTCCGGGCTGGCCCTGTTGCTCGCCGTCCGACTGCGCGCGGCGGCCCGGCCGGGTGGCCTGCTGGAGAGCTTGCGGACCTGACCGGTTGCCGCGGGCGGTCGTCGGACGGGGTGCCGCGGCTACCCGGCGGCCGGGACGAACGAGGCTGCGTCGTCGCCCTGGAACAGGTCGCTCACCGACTTGGCGCCACCGGCGACGTCCGCGGCCCGGAAGATGTAACTCTTCAGGCTCGGCGACTTGCCGGTCTGGAAGTTCAGCGGCACGGCCAGGCCGCCGGTGTCGACGTCGCCGATGGAGGTCTTGGCCCTGGTGACGCCCTCGGGGGTGAGGTCCCCGTCGGCGCAGGCCTTGGCGAGGATCTTGTTCATGACGGTAGCGGCGGCGGTGCCGAACACCACGCCAAGGGTGGCGTTGCCCGGGTACTTGGCGGTGTATTCCTTGAGCAGCGCGTCGTTCTTGTCGAAGGGCGAGATCGGGGACGCCACGTACAGGTTCTTCTTCAGCGCCAGGCCGGATGGGCCTTCGAGCAGGCCCGGCGCGAAGACCGGGTTGTTGCCGGCGATCGGAACGTCGAGTCCCTGCGAGGCGGCGACCCCGGCGGCCGAGGCGGTCTGACCGGGTGCGACCGTCAGCGCGATCGCCTTGACGCCCTGGGCCTTGAACTGGGTGATCTGAGCGGTCATGTCGGAGTCGGTTGGCTTGATCTTGGCCTCGACGACACTCATGCCGTGCTTGCTGGCGAAGTACTTGCTACCGGCAAGACCGCCGGCCCCGTAGTCGCCCTCGAAGTAGATATGGCCGATCTTGTCACCCGGCTTGATCTTGCCTTCCTTGAGCAGGTAGTCCAGGACGTTGATCATCTCAATCTGGTACGTCGCGCCGATGACCGCGTTCTCGTCGTTCTCGGTGAGGGACGCCGCCCATGCTGCCGGGATGTTGACCATGTGGTCGGCCTTGAGCTGGGGCTCGAGAGCCTGGTTGATCGGGGATCCGATCGTCTGCTCGATCGCCAGGACGTCGTTGTGGATGGCGCTGTAGAGCGCCACACCCTGCTGGGTCACGTACCCATGGTCTTTGACCTCGGTCTTAACGGTGTACTTGCCGCAGACCTTGGCACCGGCGTTCTGCTTGTCCCAGTAGAGGGCCTGGGCGTTGGTGATGTCTTTGCCCAGCGCCGCGAAGACGCCGGTGAGGTCGGTCAGCGAGCCGAGGGTGATGGTCGTGCCGCTGATGCCACGGCCGGTCTTCACGCCGCCGGCGCTACCCGAGGCACCGCCACTGCCGCTGTTCTGGGCTTTTGTGCTGCAGCCGGCGGCTAGAAGCGAGACCGCGAGCAGACCTGCCGCATAGGGACGCATGCCCTGAATCATGAGAGTGAACCTCCAGTGGGATCGGCTTGCGCCGGGGGTTGGGACGCGGCGGACGGGTCTCCCGCTCCCGACCGCGCGGGGACGCGGACGGGGCGGCGGAAGCGGCGGGCGAGACCGGCAAGGCCACCGGGCTCGAACAGCACGACGAGGACGACGGCGAGCCCGTAGAGGAAGGCTGCCGCCTGGCTGGCGACAATTCCTGGGGAGCCCGGCTGAGCGATGAAGGGCAGCGAGCCGGCGTACTGCTGGAAAACCAGGGGCAGCGCGCTCACGAAGCAGGCACCGAGCGCAGCGCCCCCAACCGATCCGAGGCCGCCTAGCACGATCATGGCCAGGAACTGGACCGATAGCACCAACGAGAAGGAGTCCGGCGCGACCGACCCGATCGACAGCGCGTACAGTACGCCGGCCAGGCCGCCGTACATCGAGGAAACCAGAAAGACGCGCGCCTTGTAGCCCTGCACGTTGGCGCCCATCACCGCGGCCGTGACCTCGCTGTCCCGCAGCGTCTGCAGCGCCCGACCCGGGCGGCTGCGCAGCAGGTTCGCCGCGAACCACATCGCCCCTGCCGCCAGTGCCAGCCCGAGATACCACAGCCGCTCGGCCTCACCGAAGGGGACGCCGAGCACCGCGAGGTAGGGGTGGTCAGCCGCGAAGTGGAAGCCGAACAGCGAGAACGGCGGCACCGAGCGGCCGTTGAAGCCGCCGGTCACCGAGCTCCAGGTGTTGAGCAGGTGCTGGCCGATGAAGACCAGGCCGAGCGAGGCGACGCCGAGGTAGATGCCCCGCAGTCGTGCGGCGATCGGGCTGAACAGCAGTCCGGCGAGCCCCGCCATGGCAACCCCCAGCACCATGCCGACCAGCGGTGGCAGCCCGAGGCCGCTAACCCTGGTGGCGCCACCCTCGGAGTGGCCCGAGACGTAGACATACGTGACCGCCCCGACGGCGAGGAAGAACGCGTGCCCCAGCGAAAGCTGGCCCGTCGTGCCGGTGAGCAGGTTCAGCCCGACCGCGCCGATCACGGCACCGGCGACGGCGAAGCCGGTTCGCAGCCAGAATCCGCCGACGTACAGCGGGAGCACCAGCAGCACAAGCAGGAGGGCGGTCAGCGGCAGCAGTCGCAGCCAGCGGCGGTTGCTCCCGGCGCCCGGCTGCTCGGCTGTGGCCTGCCGGGGTAGCTCGACGGCAGTGTCAGACACGGGTCAGCTCCCGGGTGCCGAAGAGGCCGGAGGGCCGGACGAGGAGGACCGCGACCATCACGACGTACGGCACGACGTCGCCGAAGCCCCTTCCTAGGAAGGCGATCTGGTCCTGGTACCCGGCGGCGAAGGACTCCGCCATGCCGACGACCAGGCCGCCGACGAGCGCGCCGCCGGTGGAGTCCAGGCCGCCGAGGATCGCCGCGGGGAAGGCCCGCAGCGCGACCGACCCGATGCCGGGGGTGACGCCCGGCGTCGGCTCCCCGACGAGGAACAGCCCGGCCACCGCGGCCAGGGCACCCGCGACGACCCAGGCGACCATCGAGACGCGGCCCAGGCGGATGCCCATGAGCGCGGCCGCCTCGCCGTCCTCCGCCGAGGCCCGCATGGCGACTCCCCAGTCGCTGTACTTGAAGGCGGCGAAAAACAGCCCGATCAGCGCCGCCGCGACCGCGAAGGCGAGCGCCCGGTTGGTGGTGATCCCGATGTTGCCGAACCGGACGGTGTTGCCGCCCCAGGGCTGGCCGACGTTGAGGATGTCCGAGCCGATCCGCCGGGTGAGCTCGGTCAGCATGATGATGTCGACGCCGATGGTGAGGATCGCCAGGCTGATGACCGGGGCGCCGCGCAGCCGGCTGATGAGCAGGCGTTCGGTCAGCAGCGCGGCCAGCGCGGTGCCGCCGATCCCGACGACCACGGCCGGCCAGAAGCCGATGCTGTCGTGGAACCGGGCGATGAGGTAGGCGCCCAGCAGCAGCAGTGAGCCGTGCATGAAGCTCACCACCTCGCTGGACTTGAAGATGATGACGAAGCCTAGCGCGATCAGCGCGTACAGCGCGCCGAGGCTCACGCCGTTCAGGAGCAGGGACAGGAACTGCGTCATGACATGCTCTCCCCAGTGCCGACCTGGCCAGGATCGTCCTCGTCGCCGGAGCCGAGGTAGGCACGGATGACCTCGGGGTCGGCCTGCACCTCGGCGGGCGTGCCGTCGGCGATACGCCGGCCGAAGTCGAGGACCGTCACGCGGTCCGCGATGCTCATGACCATGCCCATGTCGTGCTCGACGAGGACCACCGAGATGCCCAGCGCCGAGCGGATCTCCAGCACCGCGGTGGCCATCCGGTCGGTTTCTTCGGAGTTCATCCCCGCGACCGGCTCGTCGAGCAGCAGCAGCCGCGGCTCGGTGCACAGGGCGCGCGCGACCTCCACGCGCTTCTGGTCGCCGTAGGACAGCACGCCGACCGGGATGTCGAGCTTGTCGCCGAGGTCGAGGAAGGCCGCGATCTCGCGGATCCGCTGGCCGTGCCGCCGGCCCTCGGCGGTGGCACGGGGCAGCCGCAGTCCGGCGGCGAGGAACCCAGCGCGGGTGAGGGCGTGCCGGCCGAGCATGAGGTTCTCGGCCACTGTCTGGGTGCCGGACAGTGCGATGTTCTGGAACGCCCGTGCGACGTGCAGCCGGGCGATCTGGTGTGGGCGCATCCCAGTCAGGACATGGTCGCCGAAGCGGACCTCTCCGGCGGAGGCTTGGTACACCCCGGACAGGACGTTGAACATCGTGGACTTGCCGGCGCCGTTCGGGCCGATGACGGCGTGAATGCTGCCCGGCTGCACCGTGAAGGAGACCTCGGACAGCGCGCTCAGCGCACCGAACCGGACGCTGACCGCGTCCACCTCCAGGGCCGGTACATCCTCGCGCACAACGACACCTGCCAGGCCGGCGGGGGCGGTCACGCCGTCCACCGCGACAGCGTCTTGCCGGCCGGGGCCGCCGCCCGCGTGCCGCTGGCGCCGTCGTCGTGTCCGAGGTAGAGGCGCTGCACGGCGTCGCTCTGCGCCAGCTCGCTCGCCGGCCCGGCCAGCGACACCCGCCCGACGTCCAACACGAAGGCGGCGTCGGCCACCGCGAGCGCCATGGTGGCGTTCTGCTCCACCAGCATCACCGACGTCCCCTGCCGGTTGATCTCCCGGATCACCTCGCCGAGGTGGCCGATGATGCGGGGAGCCAGCCCCAGCGACGGCTCATCCAGCAGCAGCAGGGTCGGCTGCGACATCAGGCCGCGGCCGATGGCAAGCATCTGCTGCTCGCCGCCGGACAGCAGCCCCGCGCGCTGGGTGCGGCGCTCGGCAAGGACCGGGAACAGGTCGTAGACGCGGGCCTGCGCGGTGCTCTTGGCCGCCTTGTCCTTGCTCGCCAGCCCGCCCGCGCGCAAGTTCTCCTCGACCGTGAGCCGGCTGAAGATCCGGCGCCCCTCGGGGACCTGGACCAGTCCAGACGACACGCATCGCCCCGGGTCCTTGCCCTTGAGGCTCTCGCCCTGGAAAAGCACCGTCCCAGCCTCCACCCTGCCCCGGTGCAGCCGCAGCGTGTTGGACAGCGTGCGCAGCAGGGTGGTCTTGCCGGCGCCGTTGCTGCCGAGCACCGCGACGACGCTGCCCTCCTCCACCCGCAGGCTCACCCCGCGCAGGGCCCGTACGGCGCCCCCGTAAGTGACCTGCAGGTCGCTGACCTCGAGCAGCGCGCCGCCGCGACCGGTCGTGACGCTCTGGGTCACCTCACCACCCCCATCGAACGCGCGCCCTCAAGTGGACAAGCACAGGCGTCGGCTGGGCGACGCAGCTGGCCACGGACCTCGAGCACGCACCCTCCGGGGACGGTTCGGGTGGATAGCCAGCCCATCTTACTGTCCCGCTGTGAGTGCCGTCACCTTTAACGACGGGGTGTTGCAGGGTCGTTACCAAGACAGCGCTGCGGCCTGCCACCGGTGAAGGGGACGGGCCGCCGACGGTCGCGGACGAGCTAGAGGGCTTGAGTTCTTGAAGTTGTCTTGGTGAGTCAAGTCCTGCGATCAGCTTATGGCGCTGGGCTTCTGCTTCGATGGCGGCGTCGAGACGGTCGAACTGGTGTCGGAGTGCGGTGTCGGGGCTGACCTCGGCCAGGGCCTGGGAACAGGCCGGGTCTGACCAGCCGGGTCTGGACGCGGGTGAGGAACAGCGCGATGCGAAGACCGCGGTCGGTGACGGTGTAGCGGTGGGTGCCGGGGATGCGTTCGATGAGCCCGTGCAGGCGGAGCCGGCGTAGGTCGTAGCTCATGCGGCCTTGGGTCATGAGGCTGGGATCAAGGCCCAGCAGGGGCGCGAATGAGGCTGAACTCGGCCTGCAGCACCGAGATGTCGTAGCGGTAGCCGGCGGCCGGTCAGCGCGGGTGAACGGGTGCGGCAGCCGGCCGAGCCACTTGCGCAGCAACGCGTCGATCTTGGGCGGGGTCAGCCGGTCGCACGGCCTGGCGCTTGCTGGTCGCAATAGCCGACTCGTTGCCGTTGATGCACAGCGGGTGTGAAGGCGCCGCCAAGCGGGTATTCCCCCGAGTGGCTTATCCATTTCACTGCCGGAGCCGGTGTCGTCAGTTGATCTATTCGAGGCTCGTCGCCGCGCGCCAGGGCCGGTCTTGCGGCGGCTGGGCGAGGCTGGCGGGTCGTGAGCGTGGCCCGTGCACGCCGGGCGGCTTGACTGCTTTGTGCGACGGGTTGGCCACGAGTTGTTTGTAGGTCAGCGGCGCCGTGCCGGCGGCGTACTGCAGCAGTCGGTAGAACAGCAGGCCACGGGCGCGGGAGTGGCGCCGGTTGAACCGGAAGCAGAACTCCTCCAGGTATGACTGGATGTGCTCAGCGTCGACGCGTCCCTGGTGGGTGCCCAGCAGCCAGCGCTTGCACAACGATGCGACACGGTGCACCGCGGGAAGCAGTTCGTGCGCGTCGTGTCCGGAACCGGCGACCGGGTGGGGTTCGTGGACGAACCAGTCCTGGCAGGCCTTCGGGTAGGCAGACCAGCCGTCGGTGACGAGCGTGGAACCAGGCTCCACAGCGTTGATCAGGAACGCACGCAGGGTCGTGGCGGCAGCGTTATCGATCACGCTCATCCGGGCCCGCCCATAGCCGCGCGGCTCGTGCAGCTCGACCGCCACCACCACCAGCGTCTTGCCCAGCGCACCGCGCCCAGGCACTCCCGGCTGCTCCCCGCCGAGGAAGGTCTCGTCCACCTCCACCCGCCCGGCGAGCAACTCCCGGCCGGGGCGCACCATCGCGGTCCGGTAGCGGTGCAGCATCGCCCACGCCGTCTGGTAAG
>JBPCOB010000245.1:0-5477 GCA_051000715.1 Mycobacteriales bacterium | reverse complement strand
CCGGTCCAGCCCCCCGGCTGGTGATCAACCTGGAGCGGCTCGGCGAGGTGCCGGCCGAGCGGGCGGGACCACTGGCGCGCTACGCGGCGAGCATCCAGAGCCAGCGAGGGGACTACAACGGCCGGGTGCTCTCGATCCGCCGGGAGGACCTGCGGTCACTCGCTGTGATCTACGACGAGAGCCCCGGCGTGCTCACCGAGCAGCTGATCGGCTGGGGAGTGCTCTCCCCCGATACCGGCCGGGACGTCGACACCGATGCCTGATCCGGGGACCGGCACCGGCTTGAGCTCGAGCAGGCGGGCCAGCAGCCCGTTGACGAAGGCCGGCGACTCGTCGGTGGACAGGGTGCCGGCCAGCGTCACCGCCTCACTGATCGCAACCGCGTCCGGGACGCTCGGGCACCACAGCAGCTCGTAGGCGCCGAGCCGCAACACCGTGCGGTCCACCGCCGGCATACGGGACACCGTCCAGCCCTCGGCGTACCGGCCGAGCAGTTCGTCGATCTTTTCTCGGTGCGCGGCGACGCCTTCGACCAGTTCCACGGCGTACTCCGGCACCGGCGGGTCGGCGCGGGCGACCCAGTCCGCCAGCGTGCTCACCGGGTCGGTGCCCCGCAGCTCGGAGCTGAACAGGATGTCGACGGCACGTTTGCGCGCCTTGGACCGGGCCGGCAACGCCGGTCCTAGGTGTTGACCCGGCCGAGGTAGCGGCCGTCCCGGGTGTCGACGCGCACCTTCTCGCCGATCGTGAGGAACAGCGGTACGGCGATCGCGGCGCCGGTCTCGAGGCGGGCCGGTTTGGTGCCGCCGGTGGACCGGTCGCCCTGCATGCCCGGCTCGGTCTCGGCGATGAGCAGCTCGACCGAAGCCGGCAGCTCGACCGAGAGGGGAGTTCCCTCGTGCATCGTGACGGTGGCCAGCATGTTCTCCAGCAGGTAGTCGGCCGTGCCGCCGACCGTGCGGTCGGGGACGTGCAGCTGGTCGTAGGTCTCGGTGTCCATGAAGACGTAGTCGGGTCCGTCGCGGTAGAGGAAACTCATCTCGCGCTTCTCCACCACCGCCACGTCGACCCGCACGCCGGCGTTGAACGTCTTGTCGACCACCTTGCCGGTGCGCACGTTCTTCAACGTCGTACGGACGAACGCGCCGCCCTTGCCCGGCTTGACGTGCTGGAACTCCACGACGTTCCACAGCTGACCGTCGAGGTCGAGCGTCATGCCGTTCTTGAGGTCGTTGGTCGTGGCCACGCGCGCGCGTCTCCTACCGGCCCGAGCCGGTCTGTGGGAACTCGTCGGGTATTCGTCGCCGAGTCTACCCGCCCGAATGATCTCGGGAGGGCGGCGGCGGTCAGGACCGCGACGCCAGCGCCTCGAGCTGCGGCACCAGCCACGGCGCCAGCCAGCGGGCGCCGCTAGCGGTGACGTGGACGCCGTCGTAGCGCAGCTTCACCCCGGCCACGCTCGACACGTAGCGGCCGTCCGGCCCCATCCGATGACCCAGGTCGACCAACGTCACGGTGCCGGGATGCTCGGCGGCAACCTGCCGCAGCAGCGCGTCGAAGCGGTCCACCCGGGCCGGGTCGTCCTCCGGCCAGCGGCCCCCGTCGGGACGCTCCCCTCGCTGGTAGTACGGCGCGGTGAGCAGCGCTACCGGGGCACCGCGGGCGCTCAGGACGGATACTGCCCGGTCCAGCTCGGTACGCAGGTAGGCGTCGAGGGCCGGGTCGCCGAGGTGCGTCCAGCGGCCGGCGTACACCCGGTTCATCACCTCCCAGCGGCCGACTAGCACCGCGACGACGTCGGGGTTGGTCTGCGCCACCTCGCCCGCCCATGTCCTGGGCCAGTCCTGGCACCACGGCCGGGCGGCGTACTGGCTACCGAAGTAACGGAACGGTCCGCCGCGGACCACGCCGCAGCCGAGCACCGCCCGGTTGACCAGCTCGAGCCCGTGGCCGCTCGGCGACAGGCCCTGTCCCAGGGTGAGCGCCACCGAGTCACCGAGCAGCAAGACCCGGACCCGGGAGCCCGGTGCCCGGTGGTGGGGTGGCAGCGCCAGGGGCACCGGCGCGGCTCTGACCGGCGGCGGGGCGCCGTCGGGACCGTAAGCCAGGGCGGCAGCCGGCACCGGCACCGCCGGAACCGAAGTGACGGCGAGGACAGCGACGACGGTGGCCGCCACCGTCACAGGTAGGGCGACGGCGGCCCGCCAGGACCGGCAGGCGCCCCGTCGTACCGGCAGCTCGAGGAAGCGGTACGACAGCACGGATGCCGCGAGGGTCAGCGACAGCCGAAGGCCCAGCAGCGCGGGACCGTGCAGCGAGGTCCGCTGGCCGTCGACGGCGAGGAAGACCGGCCAGTGCCACAGGTAGAGCCCGTAGAAGATTCGTCCGAGGGCCTGCAGCGGCGACATCGACAATCCCCGGGCGAGCAGGCCGCGCGGAAGGAGCACGCTGTCGGCCAGGACGGCGGCGACCGCGATCCCGCAGACCAGGAAGCCACCGCGGTAGAGCCAGCTGGAACCGCCGTCGGCGGTGGTCCAGGCCCACGCGGTGAACGCCGCACCGGTGCCTCCGGCGGTCTCGAGCAACCACCGGCCGCGCCCGGTCAGCACCGTGGCCGCGGACCGGGCGGCCGGACCGGCCAGCAGCAACGACAGCGCCACCCCCACCAGGACGCTCTGGGCCCGGGTGTCCGTGCCGTAGTAGACCCGGCTGGGGTCGTCGCCCGGCGTGTAGATCAGCGCCATGGCGACGGCGGAGGCTGCCGTCGCTGCTGCCGCGACCCGCAGCAGGGTGCGCAACGGCGCGCGGCCACGGCGGAACACGGCGACCACGACCAGCGGCCAGAGCAGGTAGAACTGCTCCTCGATCGCGAGCGACCACGTGTGCTGCAGTGGCGAGGGGAGGGCCAGCCGGTCGAAGTAGCCGGTGCCACTGGCCGCCAGCCGCCAGTTCGCGGCGTACCCCAGGGTCGCCAGCGCATCGAGGCGGAGCCGGTGCCGAGTGTCCGGAGTGGCCAGAAAGGCCGCGTACACGCACACGAGCAGCAGCAGCGCGAGCAGCGCCGGCAACAGCCGGCGGGCCCGGCGGGCTCAGAACGCGCGAAGCGAGATGCGACCGGCCCGGGTCCACTCCTCGACCAGCAGCCGGGTGATGAGGTACCCGCTCAGCACGAAGAAGGCGTCCACCCCGAGGAAGCCGCCGCGGGCCCAGGACACGCCGCCGTGGAAGAGCAGCACCGCGACGACGGCCAGCCCCCGTACGCCGTCCAGCGCCGGCAGGTGCTGTGGCCGTCGACTCACCGGTCGGTCCGGGACTCGGCGCCCGGCATCGCCGGGACCGGCGGTGGGCCGGCCAGGACGGCGTCGGCCACCTGGGCGGGGGTCCGCCCGTCGGTGTCCACGGTGACCCCGGCCACCTCGGCGTAGAGCGGCTCCCGGGCCTGGAGCAGCAGCAGCAGCTGCGCCCGCGGACTGCCCAGGGCAGCGGGCCGGTCGCGGGCCAACCCGAGCCGGCGGACGGCATCGGCCAGCCCCACGGCCAGGAAGACCACGGGGTGGCCGCGCAACAGGTGGCGGGTGGCCCGATCGAGAACCGCGCCGCTGCCGACCGCGAGGACGCCGCGGTGCTCGGCCAGCGCCCGGCGTACGGCGTCGTACTCCAGCGCCCGGAACCGGTCCTCGCCCTGCTCGACGAAGATCTCCGCTACCGGCGTCCCGGCCGCGGCCTCGACGTCGGCGTCGGTGTCCCGGAAGCCGACCCCCAGCCGGTCCGCAGCCAGCCGGCCCACGGTCGACTTGCCCGATCCGGGCGGACCGACCAGCACCAGCACCGGGCCGGCAGACGAGCGCACAGGTCTAACGTACGTCGAGCCGCCGCCTCGACGGCTCAGCGTGCCGGCTCAGCCGGCGGTGCCGGCGTACGCCGCCGCCAGCGGGGCGCCGGCCAGCACGCCGAGGAGGCAGCCGGCGAGCATGAAGGGACCGAATGGGATCCTGCTCTTGGGCCCGGCCCGACCGGCCGCCATCAGGGCCATGCCGGTCAGGCCGCCGAGCAGGAACGCGGCGACGGCGCCCACCGCCCAGGGACCCCAGCCCAGCCAGCCGAGATAGAGGCCCAGTATGCCGGCCAGCTTGACGTCGCCGAACCCCATCCCGCCGGGATGGGCAAGGGCGAGCAGGAAGTAGAGCGCGAACAGCGCGACCATCCCGAGCAGCCCACGGACCAGCGGGGTCGCGCTGCCCCGGACGCCGGCGGCGATCGCCAGCGCGACGACGCCGACCGGGTAGGACGGCAGCGTCAGCACGTTCGGCAGCCGGTGCGCGTCGAGGTCGATGAGCGCCAGGGCGATCCCGACCGCGGCGAGGTAGAGGAAGGCCGGCAGGGCGGGGTCGGCGCCCAGCCGAACGGCAACCGCGGCGAAGACGGCGGCGGGCAGCAGCTCCGCGACCCGGTGGCGGCGGCGCGCCGGCGAACCGGTGCCCGAGGGCAGCCACCAGGCGCGGACGAGCAGCCGGCCGGCGAGCAGCCCGATGACGGCGCAGCCGATCGCGAGCGGCAGTCGCGGCACACACCCATGCTGGCGCGGACACGCCGATTTGGGTCGGTCCGAAGACGAGCCTGGGGACAACGCCTCGCCGCTAGCTGGACCAGGGCGTGGCGGGCGTGACGACGACCCTCGACGCGCTGGACCGGGCCGGCGTACGGCATGTCGGCAGCGTTTCGTCGTCGTCAGCCTGCACTGGGGGAGCAGTACCGGCGGCGCCCACGGCCGACCAGCGCAGCCTCGCCCGCCGGCTGCTCGGCTCGCCCGACGTCGACCTGATCCTCGGCCATCACGCGCACGTCGTACAGCCGGTCGAGCGGGTAAACGGCAAGTTCGTCGTCTACGGAATGGGCAACTTCCTGGCCAAGCACGCTCCGTGCTGCGACACCCCGGCGACCCGCGACGGCGTCATCGTCCGCGTGGTCGTGGCGAAGGTCCCGACTCCGGCCGGCGACCGGGCGGCGCTGCAGGCCTCGTGGCGGCGCACCGTCTCCGTCGTTGAGTCAGTGGGAGGAGCGCGCGCCGGGGTGGTGCCGGGCTGATCCGCGACGACCCCGTGAGACCGGGCGCGGTGGTCCGGCTCATCGCGGCGAGCGGTCAGCCCCGGTTGCGGGCGCCTTGGGCCTTGAGCTGCAGGAACTCGGCGTAGGAGCTGGTGAAGGCGTTGTGCCCGGCCTTGTCGATGGTGACGAAGTACAGCAGGTCGCCCGGAGTAGGGCTCAACGCCGCGCGGAGCGCCAGCTCCCCCGGCGAGCCGATCGGCGTGGGTGGCAGGCCGGTCACCCGGTAGGTGTTGTACGGCGAGTTGAGCCGGATGTCGTCGGCGGTCAGGTGCCCCTTCCGTTCCGGCAGCACGTAGTTGATCGTCGAGTCCATCTGCAGCGGCATGCCACGGGCCAGCCGGTTGTAGATCACGGCGGCGACCTTCGGGAAG
>JBPCOB010000244.1:0-7919 GCA_051000715.1 Mycobacteriales bacterium | reverse complement strand
ACCGCCCCTGCGGCAGCCGCCGTGCCTGCCAACCGCGGCAGAGGTGCCGGGAAGCCGTCCCCCAGGCCCGACATCTCCGCCGCGCCGGCACCGTCCGGTCCCGGCAGTGCGGCCACCGTCACCCGGGTCACGGTGCGCCCGGGCACGCCGGACAGGTCGGGGCAGACGAGGTTGCGCTCGGCCACCGGCGCGCTGGTCGGCATGGCCGGCCGCGGCTCCCGCGGCAGGACCGGCCAGCTCCTCGAGGCCGCGGTGGCGCCGCCGGCCACGAGCGCCGCCACGACGAGCGGGGCCAGCAGGCGCCGGCTCACCGGCGTACCACGGCGGGCGCGCGGGCGTAGCCCTGCGCCGACTCACCCGGATCGATGACCAGCGGTTCCGCGCCCGGGAACGCCGGCGCACCGTCCAGCCGGCGGGCGCGGGGCGCGGCGAGCAACAGCAGGCCGGCAAGCAGCACAGCCTGCCCTACCAGCCAGTGTCGCCGCGAACTGCCGTCGTAGCCGACGACCAGCCGGCCGCCCGCCGGCGGTACGGCGAAGGCCTGAGCCCAGCCGTACGCCGTACGCCGAGGCATCGGCCGCCCGTCCAGCGTGGCCCGCCACCCCCGCTCGGCCGGTTCCGCCAGCACGAGAAGCCGGCCCGGCGGACCGGGCGGGAGCACGGTTCGGGCGCCGGTCGTCCCGGCCGCCAGCACCGTCGGTTGCCCGGCCAGTGGTAGCAGGGTCAGCCGGCCGGTCGTGGCCAGCACGCGCCACAGCCGTACGCCGGGGCCGGCGGCCACCCGGCTCAGCCCGGCGGCGCCGTCCAAGGCCTGGGTCAATCCGGCGTCGGCGGGTGGCGGCGCGTACACGTATCCCACCGCCGCCGCGGAGAGCCGCTCGGCGACCCCGCCGCCACGGCCGGCAGCCAGGTCGCGCACCAGGCCGGTCAGCCGCGCCGTCGAACCCCCCGACGGCGCCAGGTCGGACTCTCCCAGCGTGCTGCCTGCGCTCCGGAGCTCGGCGTAGCCCAACGTCCCGTCCGACGCGGACCGCAGGACGAGGGCGCCAGGCCGGCCGGGGCCGGCCACCGAAGCGGCCACGAAGGCCGGCAGCACCGAGGGGCCGCGGCGATCCAGCAGCGTGTCGCCGGCACCGCCGACCCAGGAGGCGGCGGCAAGCACCGGTACGCCGGCCGCCGCGGCCGAGAGGGCCACCGCCGCCGGCTGCCGCCAGCTGAAGCTGTGCCCGGTGAGCCGGTCGAAGAGCCCGTCGACGGCTACCACGGCGGCGAGCACCAGCCCGGCTCCGGCCAGCGCCGTCGGCACGCCCGGCCACGCCGGCGCGTGGATCCCCCCACCGAGCGGCGCGGCGGTCACCCGGGCCACCAGGACGCCGCCGGCGGTACCGGCGAGGGCGAGCGCCCACCCCGCCGCCGCCAACCCGAACCCGCGGGTACGGGCCAGCCCGGCGAGCGCCGCGGCGAGCAGCGGGGCCTCCAGCCACCACGACGGCAGGCCAGGCCCGCCGGGGTGCAGCAGGAGGAGGTCGACGGGCCGCAGCCGGAGGTCCACCAGACCGCCGGCGACCGGACCGAAACCGGCCAACGCGGCGGACGGGTGAGTGAGGGTGGTCAGCGTCCACGGCAGCAGCAGGAGCGGCGGCACCGCGAGCACGACAAGTGCGCTGAGCGACCGGCGTACGCCGCGACGCCGATCACCGCGGCTGGCCACCCGCGTCGGCGCCATCAGCACCGTGGCCAGCAGCAGCGGAGCAAGCAGCACGTACAGCAGCGGCGAGAACGCGGCGGCGACAGAGAGCCCGAGCGCCGCCAGCCAGGCCGGCTGCCAGCCCTCCCGTCGATCAGCGACCAGCGCCCTGCCCACGCCGCTGAGCACCAACGGCAGCGCCACCATGGCCGCGGCCGCGTCCAGCCGGCCGCCGGCCACCGCACCGGTTACTGCCGGCAGCAGCGCGTACGTCGCCGCTGCCCACATCCGCAGGGACAGTCGGCTGGTCAGTCGCCGACTGGCTGCGTACGCCGAAAGCCCGGCCAGCGGCACGGCGCCTAACAGCAGCACGTCGACCGCGAGCGGCGCCCGGCCGAGCAGCAGGGCTGCCATCGCGGCCACGAGCGCCAGGTACGGCGGGGCCGGTGCCGCGGTGCCGGCGGCGACCGGATGCCAGGACGCCAGGTAGGAGGACCAGAGATCGCTGGCACCGCGCGGTGCCGGCAGCAGCCGGCCGCCGGCCAGCGAGCCGGTGCCGAGCAGGTCGTGCTGCGCCACGAGCGCCACCACGGCTAGCCCGACGCCCAGCAGGACCGGCGGACGGACCAGCAACGCGCGCAGCAGCCCGGTCCGGGCCGCCGGGTCCACCAGCGAGTCGCCGCCGCCGGCCGGTTCGCCGCGGCGACGGCGGAACTCCACCGGCGCCGTCAGCCGGCCGGCCCAGCCTGCCAGGGCGTCGCGGTTCCGGCGTCGCCGCAGCCGTGGGTCGGCGAGAAAGGGGTAGGCGGTGCGGGCCGGGACCATCCGGCTGCGCCGCCGGCGCCACCGGCCCCGCAGCAGGCGGACCGGGTGCAGGAGCACGCCGCCGACCGCGAGGAGCTCACCGGCGGCACCCGGGCGACGCAGCGCCAGCCGGGCTGCCCCACCGAGCACCGCGCCGAGGACCAGTCTGGGCACCACCAGCAGCAGCGCGAGCAGCGGCAGGTTGACCATCGCCGCGTAGACGCCGTTCCTGCGGGCGGTCCGGCCGGGCGCCGTCGCGACGGCATCGAGCGACCGCGCGCCGGTGGCCGCGGCGGCCGCATGGCCGACGACGGCGTCCGGCACGACCAGCACCCGAACCCCGGCGAGCCGAGCACGCCAGCAGAGGTCGAGGTCGTCGCCGAAGACCGGCAGCGCCGCATCCAGCCCACCCAGCCGATCCCAGACGGCGCGGCGCACCAGCATCCCTGCGGTTCCCACAGCGAGCACGTCCCGG
Source organism: Mycobacteriales bacterium (assembly GCA_051000715.1). Lineage (GTDB taxonomy): Bacteria > Actinomycetota > Actinomycetes > JALYNC01 > JALYNC01 > JBPCOB01. The sequence continues at coordinate 4,953 of JBPCOB010000244.1, read as the reverse complement.
ACGCCGTCGTGCTGGCCCTGGTCGAGCTCCCCCGCACGGTCCAGCCCGGTCTCCCGCCGGCCGACCCGGTCGACGGTGAAACCCACCTCGAGCAGCTGCCGGGAGGCTGGCCAGCCACGCACCTTGGGCCCGAGTACGCCGGCCGACGGCGCGGCCTCGGCCGCCGCGATCAGCGACTGCAGCGCGCCGGGCTCCGGGGCACAGTCGTCGTGCAGCAACCAGACCCACTTCCGCGCGACGGGTCCGGCGTCCGGTGCTCCGTGGGCCCGCTGCGGAGGCCCGATGTCCGCCGACGGTTCCGACGTCTCGGCGGCAGCCAGCCCGGCCGCCACCGCGGCGCCGAACCCGGTACGCCGCGGCAACGTGAGCACGGCCTGCTTGCCGAAGGCGGCGAAGAGCAGCTCGCGGGTGTTGTCGGTGCTGCCCGTGTCAACGGCCACAACGCGGTCTGGCGGGCGCGCCTGTGCGGCGAGGGCAGCCAGCGCCGCGGGTAGCCAGCGAGCGCCGTCGTGGGCGACGAGGACGGCGGTGACGTGGTGGCCGGAAGGCTCGGCAGCGAGTGGGTGCATGCGGTCTGGGTTGGCTGCCGGTGTGGCGCCACGTCGGCTGGCATTGAGGTCCGGTCCCGGACCGATGGCGAGCCTACGGGACCGACGGTAGGCGCGGCATCACCCGAGCGGGTGCCGCTTCGCCGTCGCGGCGGGTGCGGCGCCGCGAGCGCTCAGCCGGCGCGGCGCTTGAGGCGCCGGCGCTCCCGCTCCGACAGGCCGCCCCAGATGCCGAAACGCTCGTCCTTGGCCAGCGCGTACTCCAGGCACTCCACCCGCACCTCGCAGCGGACGCAGACCTTCTTGGCATCGCGGGTCGAGCCGCCCTTCTCCGGAAAGAACGCCTCCGGGTCGGTCTCCGCGCACAGGGCCTGGTCGTGCCAGGCCGGCTGCCGCTCCTCCGCATCGGTTCCGAGCAGGAAGTCCATCTCGGTATCGCTCACGGCGCCTCCCATTCTCGACCCGTCCGGCTGCCGATGCCTCCCACCGTCAGGCGGAATGACACTGGTGGAATTACATGCGCGTACGGTCCGGGCGTCAAGCCCGCCTGTGGACAGCGGGCGGCGGCGAGACGACGCCGTACGTCGTGGTCCGCTGGCGCGAGGGTCGTCCGATGCTCATGGGGATGGCTGCCAGCTCCGCCACGGACTTCCGGGAGCCGTGCGGCGAGCCGGCCATCCGGCTGATCGTCTCCTCCATCAGGGTGCCGCCGAGGTCGTTGACGCCACCGCGCAGCACCTGTCGGCAGCCGTCGACACCCAGCTTGACCCAGGAGCACTGGATATTGTCGATCCGGCCGTGCAGCATCAGCCGGGCCATCGCATGCACCGCCCGGTTCTCCGCCACCGTGGGTCCGGGGCGGGCCAGCCCGGCGAGATAGATCGGCGCGTTCTGGTGCACGAACGGCAGCGGGACGAACTCGGTGAACCCGCCGGTCCGGTCCTGGATCGCCGCCAGCACCCGCAGGTGCGCGACCCAGTGGCGGGGGTGATCGACGTGGCCGTACATCATCGTGGAGCTGGAACGCAGGCCGACGTCGTGCGCGGTGCTCACAACCTCCACCCAGGTCGCTGCCGGCAGCTTGCCCTTGGTCAGCACCCAGCGGACGTCGTCGTCCAGGATCTCCGCGGCGGTCCCCGGGATGGAGTCGACGCCCGCCTCTTTCGCGCGCACCAGCCAGTCGCGGATCGACAGCCCGGTCCGGGCCGCGCCGTTGACGACCTCCATCGGGCTGAAGGCATGCACGTGCGTTCCCGGCGTACGCCGTTTTACCTCGGCGGCGAGGTCGAAGTAGGCCGTGCCGGGCAGCTCCGGTGAGATGCCGCCCTGCATGCACACCTCGGTGGCCCCGGCCGCCTGCGCCTCGGCGGCGCGCTCCCCCACCTCGGCGAGGGACAGCGTGTAGGCGTCGGCGTCGGTACGGCGCTGGGCGAACGCGCAGAACCGGCAGCCGGTGTAGCACACGTTGGTGAAGTTGATGTTGCGGTTGACGACATAGGTCACCTCGTCGCCGACGGTGTCCCGGCGTACGTCGTCGGCCAGCGCGCACAGCGCCTCGAGCCCGGGCCCCTGGGCCTCGAACAGCGCGATCGCTTCGGCGTCGGTCAGCCCGGCCGGGTCGTCGACGGCCCGGCGCAGAGCGGTCCGGACGTCGCCGCCCAGCCGCGCGGGCGAGCCGTTCGACCCGACATCGCCGCGCACCGGCGCGATGTCAGCGACGCGCTCCCGCAGGGCGTCCCAGTCGCCGTACGCGATGTCGAAGTCCCCGCGCCGGTCGGCCCGCCGCCCCTCGGTGTCGATCGAGGCGTGGAGGTCGACGCGGCCGGTGGAGGCGGCCAGCCCGCCGTCCGGCTCCTGCCACGGGGCGCCGGCGGGGCACCGGCCCTCGACCGCGAGCCCGTCCGGACCGGCCAGCGCGCGGACGTGGCTGAGCACCCGGGGGTCGATCCACGGCTCGCCGGCGCCGACGTACGGCGGGTAGACGGTGAGCCGCTCGCGCAGCTCGAAGCCCGCGGCGGCCGAGGCGGCTGTCAGCGCGTCGACCGCCGGCCAGGGTCGCTCCGGGTTGACGTGGTCCGGGGTGAGCGGCGAGACCCCGCCCCAGTCGTCGATGCCGGCGCGCAGCAGCAGCGCGTACTCCTCGGCGATCAGGTTCGGGGGTGCCTGGATCCGCATCGACGGCCCGAGCACCAGCCGGGCCACGGCGACCGTCGCGGCCAGCTCGGCCATCGACGGCTCGCCCTCGCTCCGCATCGCGGTATCAGCCTTGGCCCGGAAGTTCTGGACGATGACCTCTTGGATGCCGCCGTAGGCCCGGGCGACCCGGCGGATCGCGAAGAGCGCCTCGGCCCGCTCGGCGTAGGTCTCCCCGATGCCGATGAGGAGGCCGGTGGTGAACGGGACCGCCGTACGGCCGGCGTCTTCGAGGACGCGCAGCCGGACCGCCGGCTCCTTGTCGGGAGAGCCGTAGTGCGGGCGACCCGGCTCCGACCAGAGTCGGGTCGCCGTGGTTTCCAGCATCATGCCCATCGACGGGGCGACCGGCTTGAGCCGCTGGAGGTCTTCCCAGCCGAGTACGCCGGGGTTCAGGTGGGGCAGCAGGCCGGTCTCCTCCAGCACCCGGATCGCCATCGCCCGGACATAGTCGAGCGTGGTCGCGTAACCGCGGCTCTCCAGCCAGGTGCGGGCGGCCGGCCAGCGGTCCTCCGGCCGGTCGCCGAGGGTGAACAGCGCCTCCTTGCAGCCCAGTTGCTGGCCGTGGCGAGCGATCTCGAGCACCTCGTCCGGCGACAGGAAGGCGTCCGGCACCCGGTGCGGCGTCGTGGCGAAGGTGCAGTAGTGGCAGCGATCCCGGCACAGCCTGGTCAGCGGGATGAACGCCTTGCGCGAATAGGTGACGACGCCCGGCCGGCCGGCGGCGGCCAGCCCTGCGTCCCGCACCCGGCCGGCGCTCGCCAGCAGGTCGTCAAGGTCCTCCCGGCGCGCGTGCAGCAGCACGGTGGCCTCGGACTCGTCCAGCGGTACCCCGTCCCGAGCGCGGCGCAGCGCTCGCCGTAGCGCGCTGTCGCTCGACGGCGGACTGTCCACCCACCGAGACTACGTCGGCACGGGTAGCCCGAACCGGCCCCATCCGAACGCACCGGCTACCCGTCCGGCCCGATCCTCGGCGGCGGGAACGTGTAGATCCCGCCGGCCGGGCTGGTCCAGGTCACGCCGCCGTCGGCGTTGCGCCGGAGCGCCCAGCCGGTGTGGGTCTTGAGCCGATGGTGGCGACGGCACAGCGGCCCGAGGTTGTCCCGATCGGTGCCGCCGCCGTCCTCCCAGGCAACCTCGTGGTCGAGGTCGCAACGCACCGCCGGCATGCCGCAACCGGGAAAGCGACAGGTGCCGTCCCGGGTGATGACGAAGGCCGCCAGATCGGCCGGTGGGGTGTAGGTGCGCCGCCCGTAGTCCAGCAGCCCGCCGCTGAGCGGGTCGGTGACCAGCCGCCGCCACTCGCCGTCGGCGGCCAGGGCGCGGGCGGCCGACGCCGGGATCGGGCCGTAGCCGGCCAGCTCGCCGGGGGAATCGGCCAGCCCCAGCAGGGTCGGCAGGTCGACCGTGACCGAGATGTGGGGGCGGCGCCGGTGCGCCGTCGGCAGCTCCGGGTCCTCCAGCGCCGTGCGCGCCAGCTCGACCAGCGCGCCAGCGCGGCGGACCTCGATCGCGGCGGAGCCGGCGCAGGCTCGGCCGGCCAGCGCGGTCAGGGCGGTGTAGACCAGCTCGGCCTCCTCGGCGGCCAGCCGGGCTTCCAAGACCGCCATGCCGTCGGGCTCGGCCTAGAACCGCACCCCGCGGTGCGCCACCGCCGCCGCGTGCGCCACCTCGACTCCGACCGGGGCGGCGGCCGCGACCGCGCGCACCACGGTGCGGCGGAACCGGCCGGGGGGCTGCCGGCGGGCCGCGGGCGGCACCGCGGCCTCCACCCGGGCAAGGACCGCACGGGTGAGTTCGGTGGTCTCCTGCACCAGCACCGCGGCGTGCAGCAGGGTCAGCTCGCCGCGGGCCAGCGCGGCGGCGGTGGCGGCCAGCGGACCGGCCAGCGCCCGGGCCACCTCGACCCGGGCCTGTGCGGTGGCCGGTGCCAGCGCCAGCGCCGCCGCGACCTCGTGGCAGAGCCAGTCGTCCTCGTCCGGCCCCGGCTCGGGACCGGCGACGGCCGCCATCGCCCGCTGTTGCAGGGCGGTGAGCCACCGGCACTGGCGCTCGAGGGCACGAAGGAGCAATAGCCGGCCGGTCTGATCGAGATCGCCGGGATCGAAGCCGGCCAGCAGCTCGACGACGGCTGCCCCGGGCTCGGCGGCGAAGGCGGCTTCCAGGACGGCGTTCGCGGACTCCCGCGAGTCGCCGGTCCTCAGGTCGGAAC
>JBPCOB010000243.1:0-7963 GCA_051000715.1 Mycobacteriales bacterium | reverse complement strand
GGGTCGCCGCCTTAGGCTTCTCCGGTGGTAGTGGCGATCTCCATCCTTCTGTCGCTCATGAGCGTGCTGCTCGTGGTCTTCATTCTGCTGCACCGCGGAAAGGGCGGCGGCCTGTCCGACCTGTTCGGCGGCGGGGTCTCCTCCTCGCTCGGCGGCTCCTCCGTGGTGGAGAAGAACCTCGACCGCATCACGATCTTCTGTGGCATGGTGTGGTTCGCCTGCATCGTTACGCTTGGACTTCTGCTCAAGAGGTGACCGCTGCCGCTTGCGGGCATGACCGAAGTGCGCCGGTGACCGGCGGTGCTGTCGTACGATGACCTCGCCGAAGTCGGGCACCATGGGCCGGCACGTCGTTGGTTCTTGTCAACCTGGGGGGTTCTCTTCGTGGCAGGTGGCAACGCGATTCGCGGCAGCCGGGTCGGCGCCGGTCCGATGGGGGAGGCGGAGCGCGGGGAGTCCGCTCCGCGCCGTCGGGTGTCCTTCTGGTGCGCCAATGCCCACGAGACGCGGCCGTCCTTCGCCGCCGACGCGGCGATTCCCGATGCCTGGGACTGCCCCCGCTGCGGCTTCCCAGCCGGCCGCGACCGCCAGAACGCGCCGGCTGCGCCGAAGAATGAGCCGTACAAGACCCATCTCGCCTACGTCCGCGAGCGGCGCAACGACGAGGACGGCGAGGCGATCCTGGCCGAGGCCCTGACCCGCCTTCGGGAGCACTAGGCGCTCTGCCGCCAGCTTGCCCCACGCCAGCGCGTTTCTCAGGGAGAAGCTGCCCGGGCCAGCTCGGGTGGCAGCTGCCGAGCCGCTGCCCGGTCGAGCAGCCACAGGGTGCGGGACCGTCCGCGTACACCGGCCGCCGGCACCTGGATCGGGCCGGCACCGGACAGTGCCAGCCGGACCGCCGAGCCCTTCTCCGGCCCTGCCGCGATCACCCAGACCTCGCGGGCCGAGTTGATCGCGGACAGCGTCAGGGTCAGTCGGGTGGGGGGTGGCTTGGGCGCACCGTGGACGGCCACCACCGGCCGGGTCTCGTAGCCGGCCGGGGACTCGGGGAAGACCGAGGCCACGTGCCCGTCGGGCCCCACTCCGAGCAGCAGGACGTCGAAGGAGGGCACCGGCCCATGGTCCTCGGGGCGTGCGGCGACGCGCAGCAGGTCGGCGTAACGCTCGGCGGCCGCCTCAGGGTCATTGCCGTCCGGCCCGTTCGAGGGTGGCATCGGCCGCAGCCGGACCGGATCCACGTCGACACTGTCGAGCAGAGCCGAGCGGGCGGCTGTCTCGTTGCGTTCCGGGTCACCGGCCGGCAGAAACCGTTCGTCTCCCCACCAGATGTCCAACCGGCGCCAGTCGATGGCGTCCCGGGCCGGCGCGGCCGCCAGCTCCACCAGCGACGCGGTGCCGATGCCGCCGCCAGTGAGCACCAGCGAAGCCGAGTCCCGGGCAGCCTGCGCGTCGACCAGCGCGATCACGAGCCGGGCGGCCACTGCCTGCGCGAGCAGGCCGGCGTCGCGGTGCACCAGCACGGCCGGCACGGTCATGTGGAGGCTGAACCGAGGCCACGGAGAGCGGCCGCCTCACTCTTGCGTTCCGCGGCGGTGGGCTGCCGATCCTCGTCGATTCCGGCTTCCGGCGGCCGTAGCGACGGCCGGTCGGCAGCTCTAGCCAATGCCTCGGCGTACGGCTCGTCCGGGTCCAGCCGCCGCAGCTCCTCGCCGATCAGGTCGCCAAGCTGCCGGCGGGGCAGCGGCAGCACCCGGTCCGGCTGCCCGCTGCGGACCAGCCGGGCGGTGTGACCGTCGGGGCGGTCCACGTGCAGGGCGCCGCCTCCCCCCGCCTCTGCGAAGGCCAGCCCCACGCTCGTCACACCAGGGCCCGCCGACTCCTCGACCGACACGTCGATGCCGAGCCGGGCGGACAGCCAACCGGCAAGCAGCTCCGCACTCGGGCTGCCGGGTTCGGCATGGACCTCGCCCCCGGTGGCGGTGTCCGACACCGAGTCGAAGGTCGCCGCCAGCAGTGACCGCCAGTGCGTCACCCGGGTCCAGGCGAGGTCGGTGTCACCTGGTGAGTAGTCAGCGGCCCGCTGCCGGAGGGCGATGAGGGGGTCCGGCGCGGCGGCGGTGTCGGTGATCCTGCGGTCGGCCAATGCCCCGAGGCAGTCCTCGGCGATCTGCGCCGGCGGGGCGCCGTACCACCAGCAGACCACGGGCGTGTCCGGCGCCAGCAACGGCAGCACCACCGACTCCGCGTGTAGCGCCAGTGCGCCCTGCATCCGCAGGACCACCGCCTCGCCGGTTCCGAGCCGGCCACCGACCGAGACCTCGGCGTCCAGTCGCGGCTCCGCGGCATCGGGCTGGCGGCGGACGACCACCAGCAACCGGCAAGGGTGCGCGGCCGCACCCTCGGCCGCTGCCGCCATCGCCTCGCCGGCGTGGCGTTCGTCGACGACCACCACCAAGGTGAGCACCAGTCCGAACGCGACCGCGCCCGCCGCCCGCCGTTCGACCGACAGCGCCTTGACGACCTCCCCGCCGGTGGTGTCCCACAGCGTGCTCACGGCCGCCGCCAGGTGCGGCCGTCGCGCTCGAGCATGCGGGAGGCCACGACCGGTCCCCAGGTGCCTGCTGCGTACGGCTCCGGCTCGGAGCCGGCCCAGAACTCCTCCAGCGGGTCTATCACCCGCCAGGACATCTCGACTTCCTCGTTGCGCGGGAACAGGGTGGCGTCGCCCAGCAGGACGTCGAGGATCAGCCGCTCGTACGCCTCCGGTGAGGACTCGGTGAACGCTTCCCCGTAGAGGAAGTCCATCGCGACGTCGCGGACCTCCATCGCGCTGCCGGGGACCTTGGAGCCGAACCGCAACGTCAGCCCCTCGTCCGGCTGAACCCGTACGACGAGCTGGTTCTGGCCGAGCTCCTCGATGTCGTTGGCCGGGAAGGGCAGGTGCGGCGCCCGCTTGTAGGAGACGGCGATCTCGGTGACCCGCCGGGGGAGACGCTTGCCGGTCCGCAGGTAGAACGGCACCCCGCCCCAGCGCCGGGTCTCGACGCCGAGCCGGACCGCGGCGTAGGTCTCGGTTCTGGAGTCCGCCGGGACGTCCTTCTCCTGGCGGTATCCGCTGACCTGCTGGCCACCCAGCCAGCCCGCTTCGTACTGGCCGCGCACGGCGTAGCAGTCCAGGTCGGTCGGCAGCGATATCGCGCCGAGCACCTTGAGCTTCTCGGTCCGCAGCGAGTCGGCGTCGAAGGAGACCGGATCCTCCATCACCGTCAGAGCCAGCAGCTGCAACAGGTGGTTCTGGAGGACGTCGCGAGCGGCGCCGGTGGCGTCGTAGAAGCCGGCCCGACTCCCGATGCCGACGTCCTCGGCCATCGTGATCTGCACCGAGTCGACGTAGTTGCAGTTCCAGGTCGGCTCGAACAGGGTGTTGGCGAACCGGAGGGCCAGCAGGTTCTGGACGGTCTCCTTCCCCAGGTAGTGGTCGATGCGAAAGACGTCCGCGGCGGTGAAGACGTCGTCGACCAGCTCGTTGAGCTCGCGGCTGCTGGCCAGGTCGGTCCCGAACGGCTTCTCCACGACGACTCGACGCCAGCCGCCCCGCTCGGAGTTGTCGGCCATCCGAGTGCGATCGAGCTGCTTGAGCACCGTGGGGAAGGCCGACGGCGGGATCGAGAGGTAGAAGGCCGCGTTGCCGTCGATGCCGTGGCTGTCCTCGAGCTCGATCAGTGTCTCGGCCAACGTGTCGAAGGCGGCGTCGTCGTCGAAGGAGCCGGGGACGAACCGGATGCTCTCGGCGATCCGTCGCCAGACGTCCTCGCGGAACTCGGTGCGGGCGTGGTCCTTCGCCGCCTCCCGGGCCAGCGCCTCGAAGTCCTTGTCCCCCCAGTCGCGCCGGGAGAAGCCCAGCAGCACGAATCCCGGCGGCAGCAACCCTCGGTTGCCCAGGTCGTAGACCGCCGGGATGAGCTTCTTGCGGGCCAGGTCGCCGGTGACGCCGAAAACCACGAGGGCGCACGGGTCGGGTACCCGCGGCAGCCGCCGGTCACGAAGGTCACGGAGCGGGTTGGTCGCCCTCGGCGCCGATGCCGTCACCGGACCTCCTTCGCTGCCTTCAGCAGCTGAGCCAGGCCCCGGGCCCGGTCGCGTAGGTGGAGGTGGAGGACCGGCCGGTCCCGACCCAGCAGCGCCTGCACGTCACCGAGCGCCTGGGCCGCCTGCAGCCGGCCAAAGGTGTACGGCCTCCCCGGCACGTCTAGGTCCTCCGTCACCGCACCGGTGACCTGGAGGAAGGCGCCGACTTGCGGGCCGCCCTTGTGGAACTGGCCGGTGGAGTGCAGGAAGCGTGGGCCCCAGCCGAAGGTGACAGGGTGCGCGAGCCGGGCCGCCAGCGCGCTGCGCAGGCCGGCGGCGCCGGCGTCGGCGTGCCGGTCGAGGTAGGCCATCACCGCGAGGTAGCCGGCCGGCGGTACGGCGGCGAGCAGGGCCGCCAGGGCTCCGGCCAGGTCGGTCGCACCGGCCAGCAGCTGCCGGTCGGCGAAGACCTCGACCGCGTCGTCGATGAAGATCGGGCTGCCGGTCGGCAGCGCCCCGTCCCCGGCCGAGTCCAGCAGCGCCTTGGTGTTGTCCTTGGACTCGGTGACGTTCGGTTGGTCGAACGGGTTGATCCTGAGTATCCGGCCCGCGACGGCGGTGGCGTACTCCCAGGCCAGGAACTGTGCGCCCAGCGGGCCGGTCACCGCAGTGCCGGCCGGCGAGGCCGGCGGGCCGCCCACCGTCACCAGGTGCGCGTCGCCGGCCGGGGTGAATCCGGGGGCATCAGGACCCTCGATCACAACCGGCAGCAGACCCTTGCCGTCCTTGCCGGTCGACTCGGCGATCAGCTGCTCGGCCCAGTCGCCGAATCCGGCCATCGCCGAGTCCACCGCGGCCAGCACGACCTTGTCGTGGCCGCCCACCCCGGCGCCGCCGAGCGCCGCCCCGAGCACCAGCGCCGGGTTGCCGTCGCGGCCTGACAGGGTGGGCGCCAGTCGGGCCGCGTCGTCGAGCAGGGCTGTCACGTCGACGCCGGCAAGCGCGGACGGCACCAGTCCGAACGCCGTGAGGGCCGAGTAGCGACCGCCGACGTCGGGGTCGGCGAGAAAAATCTCGCGGGCGCCCATCTCGCGGCCGGCTGCCTCCAGTGGCGACCCGGGGTCGGTCACCACGACGAACCGGGAGCCCGCTTTCCCCTCGGACAGCCCGAGGTCGAGGAAGGCCTGCAGGTACGCGCGACGGTGGCTGTCGGTCTCCACGGTGCCGCCGCTCTTGCTGGACACCACCACGACCGTCCGCTCGAGCCGGTCGGCCAGGCTGGCGCGAACCTGGCCGGGGTCCGTGGTGTCGAGCACCGTCAGCTCGGCCCCGGCGGAGCCGGTGATGACCTCCGGCGCGAGCGACGAGCCGCCCATGCCGGCGAGGACGACGTGGTCGATCCCCTCGGCCGCCAGTTGCTCCCGCAACACGGCCAGCCGGGGGAGCAGGTCGCGCGAGCGCTCGTGGGCCGATAGCCAGCCGAGGCGGATGCTGGCCTCGGCGGCGGCCTCCGGGCCCCACAGGGTCGGGTCGGCACCGGCCAGCCTGGTGGCGAAGTCGTCGGCCAGCACGTCCTCGATGTAGGGCCCGCGGGCAGCCAGCAGCACGGCGCCAGCAGTCTCGACCGTGATCCCGCCGGCCGAAACCGCACCGACCTCCGTCACTGCGACCCCTGCCGGTCGGCGGCGGCCGGACCATCACCGGCGGGTGAGCTGGACCCGGTGGCGTCGACGTCGGCACCCATCTTCTCCAGCTCGTCGGTGACCGATTCGATCAACTCGTTCCACGACGCCTCGAACTTCTCCACGCCTTCGGTCTCCAGCAGGCAGACGACCTCGGCGTAGTCGATACCGACCCCCGCGAGGGAGTCGAGAATCTCGTGCGCCTCGGCGTAGGAGCTACGGACCGTGTCACCGCGGATCCTGCCGTGGTCGGCCACCGCGTCCAGCGTCGGTTCGGGCATGGTGTTCACGACACCCGGCGCCACCAGCTCCACGACGTACCGGGTGTCGTCGTACGCCGGGTCCTTGACACCCGTGGAGGCCCACAGTGGCCGTTGCGGGCGGGCGCCGGCAGCTGCCAGCGACTGCCAGCGCTTGCCCGTGAAGATCCTCTCGTAGTGCTCGTAGGCGACCCGGGCGTTGGCGATGGCGGCCTTGCCCCGCAGCTCCTTGGCCTCCTCGGTACCGATCTTGTCCAGGCGCGCGTCGACCTCGGTGTCGACCCGGCTGACGAAGAACGAGGCCACCGAGCCCAACCGCGCCAGGTCCCCGCCCACCGCCCGGCAGCGCTCCATCCCCTGCAGGAACGCGTCCATCACCTCGTCGTACCGGTCGAGGGAGAAGATCAGCGTGACGTTGACACTGATGCCCTCCGCGAGGCACTGGCTGATCGCTGGCAGGCCCTCGAGCGTGGCCGGGATCTTGACGTAGAGATTCGGCCGGTCCACCAGCCACCAGAGCGCCCGGGCCTCGGCGATCGTGCGGTCGGGGTCGTGGGATATCCGCGGGTCGACCTCGATGGAGACCCGCCCGTCCACGCCGTCGGTGGCCTCGTAGACCGGCCGAAGCACGTCACAGGCGCTGCGCACATCCATCGCCGTCACCGAGCGGACCGCCTCGCCGACGTCCACGCCGCGCAGCGCCAGGTCACGCATCTGCTCGTCGTACGCCGAGCCCTTGGACAGGGCTTTCTGGAAGATGGTCGGGTTGGTCGTGATACCCACGACGTGCCGGTCGCGGACCAGCGCCTCGAGGCTGTGGCTGACCAGCCGCTCCCGGCTCATGTCGTCCAGCCAGACCGACACGCCGGCGTCGGTCAGTGCGCTGAGAGGGTCGCTCATCGGTGCTCCTTCGGGTCAGTTGCCGGTGGTCGAGCCGCTGGTGGCACCCACCCGGGACAGGCTCGCGTGCGCGGCCGCCACCACCCGCTCCGGGGTGAGACCGAATTGCTCGTAGAGGACGGCGTACGGCGCGGAGGCACCGAAGTGCTCGATCGAGACCGGCTCCCCGGCGTCGCCGATCAGGTCCCGCCAGCCCTGCGCGATGCCTGCCTCGACCGACACCCGGGCTCGGATCGACGGCGGCAGCACGGTCTGCCGGTAGCTCTGCTCCTGGGCGTCGAACCATTCGCGGCACGGCATCGACACCACCCGGGTGGCGGTGCCCTCGGCTTCGAGGGACTCGCGAGCCGCCAGCGCGATCGGCACCTCGCTGCCGGTGGCGATCAGGATCACATCGGCGATGCCGCTACCCGCCTCGGCCAGCACGTAGCCGCCCTTGGCGACGCCCTGCAGTCCGCCGAAGATCGTCCGGTCCAGCGTCGGCACGTTCTGGCGGGTGAGGCAGAGACCGGCCGGCCGGTCCGGCGACTCGAGGATCGTGCGCCAGGCGATCGCAGTCTCGTTGGCGTCGGCCGGCCGTACGACGTCCAGCCCGGGGATCGCCCGCAGCGCCGCCAGGTGCTCGATCGGCTGATGGGTCGGCCCGTCCTCGCCCAGTCCGATGGAGTCGTGGGTCCACACGTAGGTGACGCCCAGGCCCATCAGCGCGGCCAGTCGCACCGACGGGCGCATGTAGTCGCTGAAGACCAGGAAGGTGCCGCCGTACGGCCGGGTGTTCCCGTGCAGCGCGATCCCGTTCATCGCCGCGCCCATGGCGTGCTCGCGGATGCCGAAGTGCAAAGTGCGTCCGTACGGCGAACCGGCCGGGTTCCCGGTCGCCTCGAAGGAGTCCGCCCCCTCCATCGTGGTGTTGTTGGAGCCGGCCAGGTCGGCCGAGCCGCCCCAGAGCTCGGGCAGCACGTCGGCCAGCGCGGTGAGGACCTTGCCGCTGGCGACCCGGGTGGCCATCCCCTTCTCGTCCGGCTCGAACTCCGGCAGCGACTTCTCCCAGCC
>JBPCOB010000242.1:0-3127 GCA_051000715.1 Mycobacteriales bacterium | reverse complement strand
GCTCCTAGAAGTCCGCCGCCTCCGCGCAGCGGAGCACGCCGCCGGTGTCGAAGGAGCGAAACCGGACACGAAATACCCGAGCTTCTTCGACCTCAACACCGCATTCAACGGCTGGAAGCGCGGCGCTACCGCACCCAGCTGGTGGATGGCCACCCATCCGGACACAGCCCCGGAGTGGGTGGGAGAGAACGCCTCACAGGTGTATCTCTGGGCGATTTATGAGGCCCGCGACGCGCTGAACCGCTACTTCGACAGCTACAAGGCGCCGGGGGCTCGCCGAGTCGGGTTCCCGCATCGGAAGTCCCGTCGTCGAGACCGGCCACGGTTCAAGGTCACCGGCGGCACAACAGCAGCGCGGCCGGTCGACTCCCGCCACATCCGACTGCCGGTGATCGGCGCGGTCCGCACCCACGAGTCCACCTGCAAACTGCTGCGCCGGTTCACGGACGGCCGAGCCGTCATCAAGAACGCCACCGTTTCCCGGGTTGGCACCCGCTGGTTCGTCGCGTTCTCCTGCGAAGTCCAGCGCCAGGTCCGCACCGGCCCATCACGCCGGCAGCGGGCTGGGGGAGTGGTCGGTGTCGACGTCGGGGTCAAGGCCCTAGCCGCGCTATCGACCGGCGAGATCGTGCCTAACCCGAAGATCGCCGCCCGCTACCGCGACCGCAAACTGCGTACGCAGCGTGCGATCGCCCGCTGCCAGAAAGACTCCCGGCATCAGGCGGACCTCTACCGCCGGCTCCGCCGGCTCCAAGCCGCGGAGGCCTCGGCCCGCCGCGACAGCCTGCACCAACTGACCAGCCGAATCGTCCACGCCCACGACGCGATCTCCGTCGAGGACCTCAACGTCGCCGGCATGACGGCATCTGCGCGAGGAACTCTCGAGAAGCCGGGTCGAAACGTCCGCGCCAAGGCGGGACTGAACCGGGGAATCCTGGACGCCGCCTTCGGCGAACTCCGCCGGCAACTGGAGTACAAGACCACCTGGTACGGCTCACGGCTCCACATCGTGGACCGGTGGGCACCAACCAGTAAGACCTGCTCGGCCTGCTTGAGGCGACACCCAAACCTTACCCTGGCCGATAGGACGTTTCACTGCACCGGCTGCGGACTGGTCATCGACAGAGACCTGAACGCGGCGCTCAACCTGCGCCGGCTCGCTGCCGACGGCGCACTCCTCACCGAGGAGACCCAGGCGGCCGTCGCCCCCACTGCGGAGGAGACGCTAACCGCGCACCGAGCCGACATCAGCCTGCCCAGCCACGAGCTGGGCAGCAGCCGGCGCCGACGTGCGAAACCCGCACCCACCCGTCAGGGCGGGGCAAGACGGGCAGCCCGGCCGCGCAAGCGGCCGGCATCCACACGCGCATCAAACTGATCGCCGAAGGGGTTCTGCCCGGTTGAAACGCCTGGTCAGGAAGCCTCCGGGCCGGGCGCGCGTGGGCGAGGGCGTCATCAACGTGCCTGGGGGCTGAGCATGCCAACTCCGGGCCGGGCGCGCGTGGGCGAGGGCTCCGACTGGTTCGCTGAGAAGAATCGGCGAGGACTCCGGGCCGGGCGCGCGTGGGCGAGGGCGACGACAGTGGTCGCGCGCACAAACCTGCTCAGCAGGAGTTTTTGACAGAGGCTCGAAGAACCACGCAGCCCTCAAGGCAGCGCGCGTGGGCAGCGCGGCTGCCCCGGACCTGATGGGGGCCTGGGGCAGCGGGAGGCAGCCGATCGGGCAAGGTCGCTGCGCAGCGTGTGGGTATGGCTACCCACAGCAACGCAACCAGCAGCCCCGTCCTCTCGGGCGGCACCGGCCCGGGCATGGCGGTCCGCCTCGAAGCCGAGTGGAGCGGAATCGCCGTTAGCGCGCGGATGCGTGCAGCGCTGATCACCTGGACCTGTAGGCACCCCCAACTTGCGGGTCTGGCCGATGGAGAGCAGCTGCGCGCGGTGGTGCACGACCGCGGCCAGCTCGACCGCGCCGACACGATCCTCTCCGCACTTGCCGTCGAGGCCGCCGCCGACGGGGGCGATGACCCTCTGGCCGCTCGGGTGATCCTGCAGCTGCTGCTTCCCGGGGTGGTCAGCTTGCAGCGGCGGCTTGCCGGGATGATCGTCGACGCGGAGGACCGCGACGCCCAGGTGCTGTACGCGGTGATGGAGACCATCCGCAGCTATCCGTGGCGGCGCCGCCCCCAGCGGATCGCCGCCAACGTGCTACTGGACTCGCACATGCGGATCCGCCGAGGCCGCCGCCAGACGGCGGAGGTCCTGGTCGACGAGTTCGAGGACACCGTCGAGGTCGACGGGGCAGAGCACGCCGACAGGCGCACCGAGCTGCTGGAGCTGTTCGTGTGGGCGGTCACCGAGGGCGTGGTCTCGGCCGATGACGTGCTGCTGATCACCCGCACCCAGATCGACGAGGAACCAGTCGAGGCCGTCGCCGACGAGCTCGGCGTGGCCCGCAAGTCACTGCTGCGCCGCCGGCAGAGGGCGCTGGCCTGCATCACCGCGGCCGCCCCCCGGTACCGAGCCAGGGTCGCCTAGCAGCCAAACTGCCCGAAAGTTTCTAGCCCGGTCTGTCGCCCGGGCTATCCCGGCGTGCACGTAGTGGCTGTGAGACCGCCATCCACGACCGGGAGAGAGCCCCATGTCCGCTCAGCCGCTGCACACCGATCCCACTGACGCCGACCTGGTCCTCGCCGGCGAGCAGCGGCTACGCAGGCTCCTGGACCGGTTCAACGGGTCCCGGCGTGCGCTGCGACGGGAGCTACTCGGTGAGCTGGCCGGGTTCCTCGACGTCGACGCCTGGGCGGCCTGCGACGCCTACGACCGGCTAGCCGGCAGGCCCGACGCCGAACTGATGTCAGCGCTTCGGGCAGCACATCAGACTCCCCGGCCTACTCATCTGCGCCCTGCCGGGGACCTTCGATGAAGACCCGTGGCGGGCAGGACCTGCGCCCGGCCGACTTAGTCGCAGGGGCCGATGAGCCGGCGCCGGCGCCGCGGCGGCGGATCACCCTGATGGGCGGCCACCGCTCGGAAGCGGTTGCCAAGGAGCCGCGGCGGGTGAAGCCCCGTCGACGTGCCCGCCCGGAGTTGCGCACCCGCGCCGCGCGGCTGCTGCTGTGGCTGCTCG